>CAZOOX010000113.1:0-13354 GCA_964581545.1 uncultured Anaerolineaceae bacterium | reverse complement strand
CAGCTTACCTCTTCTTTCCGGTTTGTAAAGTTGCACTTACTACTTGAATCTAAGAGAGAAAAAAATGCCTGAAAAAGAAAAAACTTCCTTCAGAGAGTTTCTTGGTGCTCGCTCAAGTATCGGAACGCGTCTCACCCTGAGTATAGGATTGATCATTAGCATTACGGTTTTTATTCTTTTCTATAGCATATATCGTAATGAAGAAAGGCAGCATGCAGAGCAAATCCATGCACAGGCAGAAGCACTCCTTTCTGAGATGACACTCACTCGAGAATGGATAGCTTCCTATAACGGTGTCTGGACCAAAGACCCTGGCGACTATTATCTGGTAGGGCAAGATGGTTTTTATCAGAAATCCCCCGCAATGGTCACAAAAGAATTATCCGACTTATCAACCAATAAGCGAGATTATAGTTTTCACATCACCAGCCTGATGCTCACCAATCCCGAGAATGCACCGGACGATTTTGAGCATGATGCTCTCGTTCAATTTGAAATTGAAGCAGAACCTATTACAACCATAGAAAGAAGTGGGGACGAACCTGTTTATCGATTAATGATCCCACTGGAAGTTAAAGAAAGTTGTCTAGAATGTCACGCGGATCAAGGCTATCAAATAGGTGATATTCGCGGCGGATTGAGTGTTATGGTTCCCATCAGCGAAATGGACGCATCGCTTGCCAATAGTCGGCGTATGCTCACCTTTTCTGCTATCGGTATTGTCGGCATCGTGATGATCGTTCTTTATTTGATGGTTCATCGCACTATTATCTCCCCTGTTGGCAAATTAAAAGAAGTAGCCCTTGCCGTCAGTGACGGAGATTACGACACACGCAGCACCTTAAATACAGGCGATGAACTTGAAGTTTTTGGCAAAACGCTCAATCAAATGGTCTCCAACTTGCGAAAATCCCAACATTCTCTACAAGCGGGTATCAAACAACGAACCCAGGAATTAGAGACCATCTCAGAAATCGCTTTCATCATCAGCAAAGCTGGTGCCTTGGACGATGTATTAGCAGAAGCCCTCTCAAAAGTGCTCAGCATCTCAAATGCCACAGGTGGGATCGTTCATCTATTTGAAGAGAACAGCACCAGAATTGTCGCGAAGCAAGGACTCTCTTCTGATATAACCGCTTGCTTCAAAGAGATCTATCGCTTGGCAGAAGTCCCGCCAGAGAAGTCTGTTCTCGTTCGAGATATAAAAGAAGGTGTTTGCAAAACCATATTCCCCAATCAGTCATGCAAATATGAAGAAGGCTGCCAAGCCCTTGCTGCCGGATATATACGCATGGCTTCAATTCTACTTAAATCGCGCAGCCGCTCGCTGGGCACGATGATCTTGTTTAGTAAAAAGGAAAAGAGCTTTTCCCCTGAAAGCATGCAACTCCTTGAAAGTATTGGCAACCAACTCGGTATTGCCATAGAAAATGCAAATTACCATCAACATATCGAAGAAATTGCCGTTCTGGAAGAACGAGCTAGAATCTCTCGCGAGCTACACGATAGTCTTGCACAAACACTCGGTTGGCTAAGCATCAAAACCGAAATGCTCGAAGAAGACCTTCAACTTGGTAAAATCGAAGAAAGCAAAACAGAAATGAAAACCATTCGGCGTGTGACACGCGATGCCTGTTATGATGTAAGAGAATCGATAGATGGTTTACGCACTCGCCCAACAGGTGATCTCGCCCTAACCGCAGCCGCCTGGATAGCAGAATTTCGTCAGCGGAGTGGCTTGCACACTAATTTTCATACAAACGAAGAGAAGATACTGCTCTCACCTCGTGTCGAAACAGAGCTATTGCGCATCCTTCAAGAAGCGCTCACCAACGTTCGTAAACACGCCAATGCTGAAACAGTGCACATCAATTTGAATAAAGAAGGTAATTTCATAAAACTCACAGTCAAAGATGATGGGCAAGGTTTTGACTATAAGCTTGGGCAAGGTAAAAAACATTTTGGATTGCGAATTATGCGAGAGCGAGCTGAAAAACTTGGCGGCTCACTGCATGTCAAATCGGAAATCAAACAAGGGACACAGATTACCGCTATCCTACCGCTCTACCCGACCCTGTCAAATTGAAATGAGCAAATTTCGGATGAGAGCGAATCACCCGTGCTTTGAGCTTGAATCCGTTAAAATAATAATTATCCGGCAAGAAATGCCATCTTGCTTAATCCCATCCCAAAGAATGGAGAAAAAGAATGGCTGAAAAAGCGATCCAGATTATGCTCGTAGACGATCATCTTCTTTTCCGAGAAGGGATATCGAGTCTCCTACAAAGAGATGAGCGTTTTGAGATTCTGAGCGAAGCCGATGATGGGGAATCTGCTTTGGAGATCATAAAAAAAGCTGTGCCCGACGTTGTCTTGATGGACGTGAAAATGCCCAATATGAACGGGATAGAAGCCACACGAGAAATGCTGGCCACTTACCCCGATTTGAAAGTCGTGATGATCACGGCATCGGAAAAAGATGAAGACCTTTTTGAAGCGGTAAAAGCAGGGGCACAAGGCTATATTTTGAAAACGGTAACAGATTCTAAATATATGCGAGATGCAATTTGCCGCGTGGCAAAAGGCGATGCGATCATCCCGCCTGCGATGGTTCCGCGTTTGTTGAACGAATTTGCAACTCTTTCTGAAGAGACGCCAACAGAGATATTTTCAGAGGAAAAGAAACAAAACATAGCAGCAGAACAAGGTGAAGTTGCTGAAAGCAAGGAAATTGAAGATGCCGAGATCAGCCTTTTAACACCCCGGGAAAGCGAAGTGCTTGAGCTTGTAGCGCAGGGGCTTTCTAATAAAGAGATCGCGGCAGAATTAGTAATTTCGGTTAATACGGTGCGTTCTCATTTACGCTTTATTTTGGATAAGCTGCACATGAATAACAGAGTGCAAGCAGCGTTGTGGTATCAGAAAAAACAGAGCTAATCGTCCAAATGGACTAGTCTAACAAGCGGATTGCTGAAACAGCAGTTCGCTTTTTAGTTTAAGACCGTCCATCTTGCCGATGGTGGGCTATCCCTACCATGAGTAAGATTAGAGAAAATTAATAAAAGATTAATTATCGTAAAGAAAATCTCATAAAACTTATTGGAATGGATAAAAAATATGCTTAAAAAAATCAATGGAATGAACATTTTTGCTCGCGTTGGAGTTTATTTGACAATCATCTTTGTCGCTGGCTTCGTACTCCCCTTCCTTTCGTGGTTGGTTGGCGATGAAAGCTTTACGGCAACATCGGGAGCTGATTTTTGTATCAGTTGCCACAGCATGGAGCCTTTTGTAGCAGCAAACGCGGATAATCATCATGGTGGGAATAACGATTTTGGTATTAAAGCCAGTTGCACAGACTGCCACTTACCTCACGATAATTCTGCACACTATTTCTATGAAAAAGGTCGCAGAGGGCTCAATGATTTCTTGGTAGAAAATTTTCAGGATACAAGTGAAATTGATTGGCTTGCAAAAACCGAACACCGCGAAGAATTTGTTTACGACTCTGGTTGTATGTCTTGCCATGTTGAGTTAGAAGAAGCAACTAAAGACGAAGAAGAGCACACGAAATACTTTGCTGGGGAAACAACTTCAAAGTGCGTTACTTGTCATGAGGAGGTAGGCCACTCAAATTTGAAAAAACACTTACTAAAAACCAAGTACGAATAATCAAGAAGAAATTCCTTATTGAGGAGAAATATAATGAAAAAGCTAAATCTATTAGCCTTAGTCGCTATCGTCATTTTACTAGGCGCAGCCCTTGCGTCCTGCGGTTCAGCCCCAGCCGATGCCCCGGCAGAAGAAGCTCCCGCAGTTCAGCTAACTGACGAAGCAAAAGCATGTATTGATTGCCATAGCGATGAAACCGTTGGTATCGTTATGAACTGGGACGACACCGCTCACCAAAAAGAGGGTATCTCCTGTATCGATTGTCACGAAGTAGAAGCCGATTCCCCGATGGCTTTGAGTGAAGTTGAAGGTCACGAAGACCTGACTGTTACCGTCTCCATGCTCGTTCCGCCTTCCGTTTGTGGTGAATGTCATGAAGATCAGGTTGCAGATTTCATTGCCAGTGGTCACTATAAAGCTCACACTCAGCGTATCCCGAAAGATAGCCTGACCGCTCTCGTCCAGGTTCATGAAGCACAGGCACACCCTGAGTTTATGACTGCTCCAGATGAAACTGGTTGTGCACAATGCCATGGCACTGACCTCGTTGTAGACGAAACCGGTCACCCCACTGCTGATACCTACCCCACCGCTGGTATCGGCAATGTTTACCCGAATGGCGAGATCGGCAATTGTACTGTCTGCCACACCCGCCACAAATTTGAAAAAGCCGAAGCTCGCAAGATCGAAGCTTGTGGTGGCTGCCATATTGGCCCTGACCACCCCGATGTTGAGATCTTCGAGAACTCCAAACACGGTCATGTCTACGCTACTGATAGCGAAAACTGGACCTGGGATAGCCCGCTCAACGAGTGGGAACCTGGTGACTACAGTGGTCCCACCTGTGCAACCTGCCATATGGCTGGTATTGGTGAACTTCAGAGCACTCACAACGTGACCCAGCGTCTTCACTGGAACCTTTGGGCGAAAGCATCCAAGGTTCGCAACGAAGATGACATCAACTCCCTCTGGTATGGTGACGGTGAAGCTGGCCGCGCAGAAATGAAACAGGTCTGTGCCGAATGTCACTCCACAACCCATACTGAAGGGTTCTTCGCCAGCGGCGATAAAGCCGTCATGCTTTATAACGAATCCTACTGGCAGCCTGTCGAAGCAATGCGTGTAGAACTGGCCGAAGCCGGCCTGCTCAAGGACAACCCTTGGACAGATGGTTTCATGATCCAACACTATCACATTTGGCATCACGACGGACGCCGCGCCCGCCAGGGCGCCTTGATGGGCGGCCCCGACTGGGCACACTGGCACGGTTTCTTCATGCTCCAGCAGAAGATGTACCTCGCTACCGAAATTTACGAAATGCGCATGGAAACAGGCGAGATCGAGACAGCAGCACCTTGGTCTCTCGCTCCCTAGAGCACATGCAAATAAGCTGAACAAAGATTAAAACAAACTCCCCGCCCAATAAATTTGAGCGGGGAGTTTTTGTTTTTCAGAGTGGTAAAATCACGCCATGAAATTTCCGCATCAACTTATATCGTTGCTTCTTGCTTTCACATTACTTGCCTGCCGTCCTGTACTCACTATTGGTTGGACAGAGATATTCATTCTTGGCGTGATATTGTTCATCCTCGCAGGACCTTCGTTATGGCGTTTTTATCGATGGTACAGGAAATATAAGAATGAGAAAGAAGGATAGCCTACTGGCGATTTTCACGCCGCGCTTCTCCCAACAGAACCTAGTACCTATTGTTTTCTCGCAGGAATAAAGCTAAGATAATTTATAAATTCACGACCTTTTATTAAAAAGTAGCAAGGAAAATCCTATGAAAATTCAAACTTTATCCGTAATGCTTCTTGTCATTCTAGTTCTCTCTGCATGCACTTTGCCTTCGGGCGCACCATCACCCGATGCAAGCCCAACATCTCCTCCCCCGCCAGAGAATACACCGATCCCGCCAACGGCGACTATTCCCCCTCCTCCTTCCGAGACACCGTTGCCTACTAATACCCCCCTCCCCACAGCGACCTTCACACCAAGCGTCCCCATCGCTCTGCCTACAGATCTAAATGTTAACTGCCGTTTGGGATATGGCACAGAATGGCTGGCAACAGGCGCGTTAATGGCAGGGGAACCAGCCACGATCATAGGAAAGAATCAAACAGCATCGTGGTGGTATGTTAAATTGCAGAATGGAACACAATGTTGGGTCGCCGCAAGCGTGACGACCACAGCCGGAAATTTGGTCGGGGTACCTGTAATGGGACAATCTACGGCATCTGTTATTAGTGTGTCCATAGAAAAACCTGACACTATTACTGTAGCTGGTTGCTTGGGTCCTATTCAGCCTCTAAATCTTAAGGGCAGCATCGAAACGAACGGACCCGGAACCGTTACCTGGCATTTTGAAACTGAACAAAGCGGCGTGATCACCGATCATGCAACAGATTTTAGCGAAGCTGGCAGTAAAACTGTTTCCGATAGTTTTGTGCCCCCGTTAGTAGCGGGCAGTTATTGGGTGAAGTTGGTTGCTTTCCTCCCCAACGACAAGGTAGCTGAAAGTAGCTACAAGATCGAGTGCCCGTAAATTTTTACATCAAACTCTCCCTGCAAATGGGAGAGTTTTTTTATGCCTATATCACAAAGTCTGCAAAATCCAGAGTAAAGCCATACCCACAATAATTGTCCAGAGAACATTTTTTGTGCGCCAGGCGACGAGTGCGCCGCCTATCCCCGCAAGGAGACGAATATTGTTCAGGGAAATGTCAAGGATGCCCTCGGAGTAGACCAGAGCGGGAAGAACTAATGCTGCTAAAACGGAAGCAGGCACAAATTTAAGCGCGTCGCGCAGCCAGTTGGGGATATCCATTTTTCCAAAAAGATAGATAAAAGAAAAACGTAGCACAAAATTCCCCAAAGCAAGGGAAAGGAAAAGAATCCAGATAGAGAATTCTTTCATTTTTGCACCGCCAGCTTCTTTTCCGCAAATATTCCGGCGAGAATTCCCAACGTCGCGGCAAGGATCAAACCAAGATTATAGGGCAATCCATTAAAAATTACGGCGCTTATTCCCCCAACCAGCGCGGCAATAACGGTGGGGCGATCTTTGAGCGCGGCAAAGAGAAGCGCCATAAAAGAGAGCGGAAAGGCAAAGTCTAGCCCCCAACTTGCCGGTATAAGGCTGCCCAGGAGCGCACCGATGATCGCGCTGATGATCCAGGTGAGCCAAACAGCGAATGCCGCCCCATAAAAATACAAGGCGGGGTTGGCAGGGCTATGATTGGCAAGGTGACTCATCGTCACACCAAAGGATTGATCAGAGAGAATATAGGCAAAGGGAATTTTGCGACGCAAAGGTTCTTTTTGCAGATAAGGCGCGAGACCTGCACTATACATCGTGAAGCGCAAATTGATCACCCATGCTGTCAGGAGCATCACGACCCAGAGCGCGCCTTCACCTAATAATTGCAAAACAGCCAATTGCGATGCTCCCGCAAAAACGATAAAAGACATGCCAACAGCTTCGAAAGAACTTAGCCCCATACTAATGGCAGCAACGCTGCAGATCATGGCAAAAGGAACTACGCCAAGCAAAATAGGGAGACTATCGCGTGCGCCAGTGAGAAAATCTTGCTGTGTTGATTTCATCGGGGAAGTTGGGTATAGTGTAAAAAGCGGACAGGCTGATGATTCTATCAGGCTTTTCCGATGCAAAAATAGAAAAAAGATAAAAATGGCAGAATCATAGTATGTGTTCATAAACCACAGGAGCAATGATGGACGCAAACCAGCTAAAACTCTTTTATACGGGGGCATTTCTTGTGGCAATGATCTTTTCTGGTTTTCAGGTCAGTCGTTCGGGGCAACCCTACAACACGCTCACCTTCACCATTCACAAATTCATCGGTCTGGGCATGGGCGCCTTCCTGATAAAGATAGTTTACGACAGGCAAGAAGTTTTTACGCTGCAAGCAAGCCAAATATCCACGCTCAGTTTCACGGCTTTTCTTTTTAGCCTAAGTGTCATCACAGGCGGCTTACTAAGCATCCAGGCAGAGGGCGGCCTAAAGCAGATCAGCCCCCCTTTTTGGGCAGGGATCACGCGCGTACATCAATTTTTCCCTTATCTGATCATACTTTCTACAGCATTCACACTCTATCAACTATTTCTCTAAAGGAGTCCCCATGAAAAAAGTCGTTTTAATTACCGGCGCAAACCGTGGCATCGGATTAGAGACTGCCCGCCAGATGAAAGCAAAAAAATATGAAGTACTCCTGACCAGTCGTAATGTGGAAGATGGGGAACGCGCCGCCCGTGATTTGGGCGTGAGTTTCCACCAACTGGACGTTCTCTCGGCAGAAAGCATCGACACGCTAAAATCCCACGTGGAAACAGCTTTCGGCCGCCTGGATGCGCTCATCAACAACGCCGGCATCCTGATCGACAGAAAAGATCATATTCTGGATATCCCCGAGGAAAAACTGCGCGAAACACTAGACACAAATACCTACGCCCCCCTTACCTTAACCCGCGCCTTTTTACCGATGATGCTCGAAGAAAATTACGGACGTGTTGTAAACGTCTCTTCTGTATTGGGGCAGATCAGTTCTTTCAACGATTACACCCCTGCCTACAGACTCTCCAAACTCGCTCTAAACGGGATCACGCTCATGCTCGCGGATGCGGTTGAGGGCAAAAATATCCTCATCAACTCCATTCATCCCGGCTGGGTAAAAACAGATATGGGCGGAGAAAAAGCACCCCTCAGCCTGGAAGAAGGTGCCCGCGGACTCGTCTGGGCAGCGACTTTGCCAGACAATGGTCCCCAAGGTGGATTCTTTCAACATGGGAAGAAGATGGAGTGGTAATATAAACGCTAAAGGCCCTCATTGCGAGACACAGCGCAGCGAATACGAAATAATCTCCTCGCTGGCATATAAGTTGATAACAGGAAGATCGCATCGGGCTTCGGCCTCTCAATGACAGACAAAGTTTGATGTATTTTTTATTGGTAGAAAAGGATTTACAACATGAATAGCACGAATTTAAAGAAAACCACAGCGGGGATTCGAGTCATTTTATACACAGCCAGCTTTTTAGTCTTATCAGTTGGTCTTTCCCTTTACTTTCTCTCTGAAAAAACTGATATTTACTTTTCATGGACGATCAATCCCCCTCTAACAGCAGCCTTTCTCGGTGCGGGGTATCTCGCCAGCTTTTTGACAGAATTTTTATCTGCTCGTGAAAAAATCTGGGCACATGCGCGGATAGCTGTCCCCGGAGTGCTGGCTTTTACGATATTAACATCCATTGTCACTTTGCTCCATTTGGATCGTTTTCACTTTGACAGCCCTGTTTTCATCACCCTGGCCGGGACTTGGGTCTGGTTAGCAATTTATATCAGTGTGCCCATTGCTTTGGGGATACTCTGGCTTCTACAAGCCCGCCAGCCGGGTATCGATCCTGCGCGCAGGGAATCTCTAGCCCTTTGGATTCGCAGTATTCTGATTCTTCAAGCTTCGATCATGTTTTTCTTCGGTGCAGCCATGCTCCTCATCCCGGAAACGATCATTCCCCTCTGGCCTTGGAAACTCTCAGTGCTGACCTCCCAAGCTATCGGTGCATGGGGCGTGGGCATTGGCATTATTGCATTACACGCTGTCTGGGAAAACGACTGGACACGTCTCTCTCCCATGATGATGGGATATGTAGTTT
Source organism: uncultured Anaerolineaceae bacterium (assembly GCA_964581545.1). Lineage (GTDB taxonomy): Bacteria > Chloroflexota > Anaerolineae > Anaerolineales > Villigracilaceae > Desulfolinea. The sequence goes on along the minus strand of CAZOOX010000113.1, from coordinate 4,007 downwards.
ATGGAGCACTGCAAGCCATCAATCTGCTCCGCTACCCCGACGTGCTAAACTGGAGCGGAGCTTCTGTTTCATTTTATACAATTTTCATCATCAGTATTTTATTCACAGGCGCTTATGGTGTCTGGAAAGCATGGCAAAGCCAGAATTAGGAAAATCAAAATATGCGTCCTCTCGAACTCTCTTTGAGTATTTTTACTATTCTCGTAGCGCTTGGCTATTTCATCCCTTCGCTCCCAGCCTCGACAAAATATAAAATATTGCCCGTTGCGCTGGCTTTGCTTGCAGGCACGCAACTCATCTTTGAAGGCTTTCGTTGGCAATTATGGCCTCTATTTATCGGCACCCTTCTTCTCTTGATTATTACGCTTGCGCAGGTAATAAATCTAGGAGTGACCATCACCGTGTGCGTTTCTATCTTCTTAGCGGTGATCTCGGTTGTTGCCGGAAAACTGCTTCCCGTCCCCAAACCTTATGCCATTACAGGCCCTTATCAGGTCGGTACGGAAGTCGCTCATCTAAGGGATTACAGCAGAGAAGAAGTCTATGGAAACGATCCCAATGCCCCTCGCGAGATAATGGTTCAGGTATGGTATCCAGCCGAAAACACGAGCGAACACGTCCAATCCCAATGGATGCCCGATATCAAATCCGCCGCTCCTGCCATTGCTCGCTATATCAATCTTCCATCCTTCGCCCTCGATCATCTCAAATATGTGAAGGCAAATGCCTTTATTAATGCACCGCCGATTGAGGAAAAAACGCCCCTGCTTATTTTCTCGCATGGCTGGGCGGGCTTCAAAGAGCAAAATATCTTTCAGGTCGAGGAGCTGGCTTCGCATGGCTATACCGTTGTTGCGATCAATCACACCTATGGCGCGATCCTGACCGTTTTCCCAGATGGGCGGGAGGCGCCAAGAAATCCGAATGCGCTCCCCAGCGGTGTCTCGCAGGAAGAGTATGATAAGGCTTCTAATAGGCTCGTTCGGCAGTGGGCGGATGATATTTCTTTTATCTTGGATGAATTGAAAAAACCGGATACGAACTCAACCCTGGGCTTGGTAACGGGGAAAATAAATCTCGAGCAAGTAGGCATCTTCGGCCACTCGACCGGCGCAGCTGCGACAGTAGAATTCTGCGCAGTTGACACACGCTGCAAAGCCGCCCTCGTTATGGATCTGTGGTCGGAACCTGTTTCAACAAGCGCCCTTGAAGCAGGTTTATCTCAGTCCCTGATGCTGATGCACAGCGAAAACTGGGATCTAGACCGCCCCGCAAAAAACTATGGGCGCATCGGCACCCTTGTGGATGCCTCCACCGCCGATGTTTTTGAGTTCACTATTCAAGGCACCGAACACTATGATTTTTCGAGCCTGCCGCTGCTCTCCCCACTGGCGGTTAATCTTGGATTGAAAGGTCCCATTGAAGGCGATTTGGGGTTGGAGATCATCAATTTTTACTCGGTCAACTTCTTTGATCAGGTTTTACGTGGCAATGTTGAAAACGACCTCGCTACCCTCACCACAAAATACCCCGAAGCGGTCTTTGGTTTTAGACCTTAATTCAAAAGATCATGATTTCGTTATTGTGAGGCAGTTTTATCGCCGAGGCAATCTCTATCTTTTGCTTCAAAGAGGGGATTGCTTCACTTCGTTCGCAATGACGCTATTCTCGTAAAACCGTGAAGTACTAAAATTCAATAGCCTTGGTGAATAAAACGCCGTAAACCATATTCTTTCGCAAGTCTGAAAGTTTCTTGATATTCTTCTGTTGTGATACGCCGATTGAGTCGCAGGAATTTATGCGCCTTATAAGCCGGGTGATACTGCGCCATCAAATTCAAGTAAGTATCCTGAGAGATTTCCTCGGCCAAGAATTTGATCACCTTCTCGGAGCCCGCCAAATTATTCGGCAAAACCAGATGTCGCACCAAAAGCCCTTGTGTCGCTACACCATGCTCATCAACGACTAGATCTCCGACTTGGCGATGCATCTCGCGGATGGCTCTCTGATTTACTTCCCAGTAATCGCGGACACGTGAATATTTTCGCGCAATTTCCGAGTTACCATATTTCATATCCGGCATATAGATATCGACAACGCCGTCGAGAAGTGCCAAAGCCTCCATGCTATCGTAGCCCCCGGTATTATAGACAAGTGGCAGGCGCAAGCCTTTACGAGCAGCGATCAAAACCCCGGCGAGAATTTGCGCAACCACATGACTTGGTGAGACAAAGTTTATATTATGACAACCGCGTTTTTGCAAATTAAGCATTATCTCGGCAAGTTCTTCTGGCTCCACTTCGCGCCCAATACCCTCGTGGCTGATCTCCCAATTCTGGCAATAATTACATTGCAGGTTGCACCAACTGAAAAAGATCGTCCCAGAACCCCTTCTGCCCCGTAATGGAGCTTCCTCCCCATGATGCGGACCAAAGCTGTGCACAAGTGCTCTTTTCCCTGTGCGACAAGCTGCGCCTTGAATACTTTCACGTCTATTCACACGGCAAGCCCGCGCGCAGAGATCGCAATCTTCCAGATGTTCAAATGCCAACTTAACGCGCTTTTCAAGTTCCCCGTTTTCGAGCAAGGCAAGGTAGGCTGGTTGAAAATTCATCATCTTTTTACCTGATCAGCAAATATGGAAAAGAGTATATGTTTAGAGTATAGTGAATAAATTTGAAAAATCTTCAAAATAAATTTGAAAAATCTTCAAAATTCCTATCCCCGCCGCAAGCGGACGGGGTATTACGGAATTTTGCCCCTACGGGTACAGATTTTTCTTAATGCTCGGAACCCTCGTAGCAAGCTACGGGGTATTCAGAGAAGAATAAAAGCGTTCAAGAATGTACAATAGTACTTGATGCTCAACCCTACACTCATGATTCAAAAGAAGATATGCGTATGATCTGGAAAACACTACTTTTTATCTTAGCGGGATATTTAGCCTTGTGTGCCCTTGTTTTTGTATCCCAGCGGAAAATGCTTTACTTGCCAGCCCAACTCCAGCTGTCAATAGAAAGCGCAAGCCATGTAGGTTTACGGCATTGGCCTGATTTTGAAAATTATCGTGGATTTATTGATTACAGAGAGATGGAAGATGTAGAAGGGACGATCATCCTCTTTCACGGCAATGCTGGCACAGCCTATCATCGCTCTTTTTACGTTACCGCACTATCAAAGCAAAATATGCGCGTTATTTTGGCAGAGTATCCCGGCTATGGCGGACGTGAGGGTCAGCCAAACGAAGGTCTTTTAGTAAAGGATGCGCTCGAAACGATAAGACTAGCCCATCAAGAGTATGGAGAACCGCTCTATCTTTGGGGTGAATCACTGGGATGCGGCGTCGTCGCCAGCGCCCTTCAAAAAACGGATATTCCCATTCAGGGCGTGGTGCTCTTTCTTCCCTGGGACACATTGCCAAACGTGGCACAAACCCACTACCCGTACCTGCCAGCCCGCTGGCTGATGCTGGATAAATTCAATAACGTGGAAAACCTGCGGGGATATGAAGGAAAAATAGCCGTCCTTCTTGCAGGAGCCGATGAAGTTATCCCAACCCGGCACGGGATGAAGCTCTATGATTCGATCACCACAGAGAAAAAACTTTGGGTATTTAAGAATACAAGACACAACGAAGTGCCCGTAGGACCAGAACTTCAATGGTGGCGGGAAGTGATCATATTCATTTCGCAAGACCAACGAAAGCGCTAACATAAGTTTTTGTATTAGCCATAGTTCGCGGCATCGCAGGAAGCCCATGGCGGGAAAACCTGGGTGAAAAGCGTAGGCCACGACGAAGAGAATTGCCCCGGCAGCACCTTTTATTTAGCAATCTGGTCAGCGCAGATAAATAAAGAAGATAGGTTAATCTGAATCAAAGAACGCCCCAAAGCACATCCAATCAGCACACATATACTACAAATGAAAATTTTGTTTGAATAAATACAATCAGAATTAGAGATAGAGCCCTCTCCAAAAATCATGCATTTTAGGTACATTTGCTCAAT
>CAZOOX010000112.1:0-13439 GCA_964581545.1 uncultured Anaerolineaceae bacterium | reverse complement strand
TCACGCTTTGATTTTCTCGAATATGTTTTTAAGGTTCTTCCCGATAGTTACTTATTTGAATGAAGAGATTGTTTTTTTCTGAATTAGTCGTTGCAAATATTTATTGTATAGATGTATAACAGTTCAGTGGCCGATATTAATATACGGGAAAAATCGCTCTATAGTTTCTCAAAGAATATGGCAACTATATATTTTCTATCTGCTCTGTCACTCGGGTATTAATCACATATTTTCCATGCGGGAAAATGATATCTTTGATGCTTTTGCAGGTAAAATACCCTTATGAAAGAATTCATTTACGGACGTAATCCGGTTTACGAAACACTGCGTGCCAAAAGGCGGCAGTTTTTTCAATTATTGATCCGCGAGGGGGCGCAGGAAAAAGGTCGCCTTACTGAGATCATCCAGATGGCGCAAGCGCAGAAAGTAAAAGTCTCTCACGTACAGCGCAAACGGATGGAGAAGATCGCCTTCAATAATCAGGGCGTTGCGCTCGAAGTAAGCGGCTATCCATATCATAATGTTGTGGATATTCTGGATAAAGCGGATGCACGCGGCGAAGCACCTTTTGTGCTGATCCTGGACACTTTACAGGACCCCCAAAATTTCGGTACGCTCCTGCGGACAGCTGAATCCGTTGGTGTGCATGGGGTTATCATCCCTCTTGCGCGGACAGCCCAAGTCACTGCTGCGGCAGTAAATGCTTCGTCTGGGGCGAGTGAACACTTGCTCATCGCGCAAGCGAATCTTTCGCAGGCGATCGGGACGCTGAAAGATGCCGGGGCGTGGATCATCGGTCTGGAAGGCAGCGAGCAAGCCCAATATCCAGGAGAGATCCGCATGGATGGCGGCGTGGGCATCGTTGTTGGCTCGGAAGGCAAAGGGATGCGCCGTCTGACCCGCGAATCCTGTGATCTATTAATGAAGCTGCCTATGGAAGGAAAAATCGAATCGCTAAATGCAGCGGTGGCTGGGTCTGTTGCTTTGTACTTGGCATATTTGGCGAGGAATAAATAATAAAAAGAGACCTGACAGGTTTTGAAAACCTGTCAGGTCTTGTGTGAATGGAGAAAAGATGGCAAAAGCAAAAATTCAATTTCCGCGTGGTTTTTTGTGGGGGAACGCGACGGCTGCGCATCAGGTAGAAGGCAATAATACAAATAATAATTGGCATGAGTGGGAAGAAGCCGGGCATACTGAGCATAAATCTGGCTTGGCTTGCGATTGGTGGGGCGGACGCTGGAAAGAAGATTTCGACCGCGCCGCCGAGACCGGGCAGAACGCTCATCGCTTGTCTGTAGAGTGGAGTCGCATCCAGCCTGAACGCGGTCGTTGGGATGAGAATGCTCTCGATCGTTACCGTGAGATGTTGCGCGGTTTACGTGACCGTAATATGACCGCAATGGTGACGCTGCATCATTTTACTGATCCGCTTTGGTTTATGGAATTGGGCGGCTGGGAAAACGATGAAGCCCCCCAGCTCTTTGTAGATTTTGTACACAAAACGGTTTCTGCTTTGAAAGAATATACCAATTTGTGGGTGACGATTAATGAGCCTAATGTCTATGCTTATTCGGGTTATGTCGCCGGTGTTTTCCCGCCTGGCAAGAAGAATTTGAATATTGCCTTTAAGGTGATGGTCAATTTGGTACGTGGGCATGCGCTGGCCTATAAAGCCATTCACGAGGTGCAGCGCGAAGCCCGCGTAGGGATGGCGCATCAGTATCGCTCTATTTATCCAAAAAATACTCGCTCGCCTTTGGATAAGTGGGTTGCGAAGACGCAATCGGCTATTTTTAATGATATTTTCCCAAAAGCCTTGACCGATGGCAAGATGAAATTTCTATGGCAGCGCGTGAACGTACCCGAAGCGGCTGGCACGCAGGATTTTATGGGGATGAATTATTACACCCGTGATTATGTCTCTTTTGATCTGAAGATGGCAGGTGAATTATTTGGTGCACGTTCTTATGCAGAAAATGCCGATTTGAGCGAGACGGATTTTATTGCCAATGAGCCAGAAGGTTTCTTTGAAGGGCTGCGCTGGGCACAGCGTTTCGGGAAGGATATTATCATCACCGAGAATGGCGTGGAAGATTCGCGTGATGAGATGCGCCCGCGTTATCTTGCGCAACATATTGAGCAGCTTTGGCGTGGCGTCAACTTTGGCTGGCGCATTAAGGGATATTTCCACTGGTCGCTGGTCGACAACTTCGAGTGGGAACGCGGCTGGACACAACGTTTCGGTCTCTGGGAGTTGGATGTGGAAAGCCAGAAACGCCGCAAGCGCAAGTCGGCTGATCTTTTTGAAGAGATTTGCAAAACGAATAGTCTCTCCTCTGAGATGGTGGCTAAATATTGCCCCGAAGTGAGCGATAAACTTTTCCCTGACTAATTTTTAGGAAACTATATTCAAAAATGCCCTGTTCTTTTGAGAAGAGCAGGGTATTTATTTTATTAGAATCTTATTAGAAGACGCAGTGTCTCGTATGATGTGCCCATCAATTAAAAGTACCTACCTATTCAAGGAGATAAAAATGCCTAAAACATTAATGTGCGACCCAAAATTATTGGAGAAAGATCTAAGCGGACGCACCTACATGGTCACTGGAGCGAATTCCGGATCCGGTTTTGCGACAGCCGAACAACTGGCTAAACAAGGTGCGCTCGTGATTGCGGCTTGCCGCCGCGTGGATGCCGGGAACGCGGCCTTTGCCGATACCGCTAAACTGCGCGGCTCGGTTGAGATCATGGAACTCGATCTCGCCAGTTTGGAATCCGTGCGTAAATTCGCTGAAGCTTTCAAAGCCAAATACGACCGTCTCGATGGCCTCATCAACAACGCTGGCATTATGGCCGTTCCCGAAGGAAAAACGGTCGATGGGTTTGAAACCCAGTTCGGCGTTAATCATCTTGGTCACTTCCTGCTCACCGAACTTCTGCTTGAGACTCTCAAAGCCAGTGCACCCGCGCGTATTGTCAACGTCTCCAGTGCGGCTCATGCCGGAATGATGGGCTCAACTGCAGAGATCAATTTTGATGATCTCAACTACGAAAAGCGTAAATATGATGCAGCTGCTGCCTATAATCAATCAAAACTGGCAAATTTGCTCCACGCCAAAGAACTCGCCAAGCAACTTGAAGGCACAGGCGTTTCGGCTTTCTCGGTACACCCCGGCTGGATCCGTTCAAATTTGGTTGAAGGCGCTTTTGCCAAATTCGTGCAAAACGTCCTGTTGCGCCCCTTCAGCGGGATGCTCGGCACAATGGATTGGTTCGAGGGCGCACAGACTACGCTCCACTGCCTGCTGGATGATGATGCCCCTAAAAATAGCGGCGCCTTTTACAGCCAGACCAGCATCCTTTATCAAAACAAAGCAGATAAAGTCGGCGCTTGGCCGATGAAATCACCCAATCCGATTGCACATGATGACGCTGTTGCAGAAAAACTTTATACGGTCAGCAAGGAATTAGTTGGGCTTAGTTAGTGCATTATCAAGAGATATATTTGCCCCCCTCTGGCTCCCCCCGCAAGCGGGGGAGGCAAGGTGGGGGCACAACGCTAAAGAATTCGCTTGAAAATGTACAAGGCATCGCTCAATATAACGTCTATGTGGATATTCGATAATCACAGAATTCAAGCAGCGTTGCTCAAGATATCCACACTTTGGCCAGCAAAATACGACGCGCCCTATGTGGCCGCGCCCATGCCGGTCATTCGCCAAATGCTAGCCTTCGCCGAAGTCGAACCGAAAGACGTTATCTACGACCTGGGCTGTGGTGATGGGCGCACCGTTATCACAGCGGCAAAAGAATATGGTGCTCAAGCGGTCGGCATCGAGCTTGATCTCCTTCGCTATCTCTGGTGTCAAATACTGGTCACCTTCTTGGGGCTGCGTGGACGCGTCAAGATCATTTTGGGCAATTTTTTCAAAGAAGACCTGAGCCAGGCCACCGTCGTCACCTGTTATATCGGGCAAGATGCCAACAAAAAGGTGCAAGAAAAATTCAAGAAAGAGCTGCGGCTCAAAACCCGCATTGTCTCGCACAATTTCATCTTCCCTGAACTCACTCTTGTCAAAAAAGACGATGAAGCCGGGCTTTACCTTTATCACACAGAAAAATCATGGAGAAAAAATGAGTAATAACTGGACAGTTAACGATATCCCCGATCTCACCGGGAAGGTTGCCATTATAACGGGAGCAAATAGCGGGATCGGGTATGAATCGGCAAAGGAATTTGCGCGGAAAGGGGCTGAGATTATCCTCGCCTGCCGAAGTATGGAAAAAGGCGAGGGAGCTGCATCCACAATCCGTGCAGAAATCCCGAATGCGAAACTTAAGCCAATGGTGCTGAACTTGAGCAGCTTGAAATCGGTGCGTGCTTTTGCGGATGCGTTCAATGCTGCCTATTCTCGCCTGGATGTCCTTTTGAACAACGCCGGGATCATGATGGTCCCACTCGGCAAAACCGAAGATGGATTTGAACGCCAACTGGGTGTCAATCACTTGGGACATTTTGCGCTGACAGGATTGTTGATCGACGTATTGCTCAAAACCCCAAATTCCCGCGTGGTCAATGTTAGTAGCGGCGCCCATCGCTCCGGGGAACTGGACTTCGATGACTTGATGTTTGAAAATGAAGAAGCCTATACTCCGATGAAATCCTACGGGAACTCAAAACTGGCGAATTTGCTTTTCACTTATGAAATGCAGCGACTTTTGGAGGCGAAGGGAGCCGATCTGATCGCAGTAGCGGCCCACCCGGGCATTGCTACCACAAATCTGGCAAACCACCTTATGCATCCCCTCTTGATGAAGCTCTTGACCCCCATATTCCGCTTGATGATGCAGAGTGCCGCGATGGGCGCATTGCCCAGCATCCGCGCGGCGGTCGACCCCAATGTGGTTGGCGGGCAGTATTTTGGGCCGGGTGGCAAAAAAGAACGAAAAGGGTATCCGATCTTGGTCTCATCGAATGAAGCATCTCAAAATACGGAAGATGCACGAAAGCTTTGGGAAGTTTCTGAAGAATTGACGGGTGTTCGTTACTTGAATTAGAAAAATAGACCTGTCAGGTTTTCAAAACCTGACAGGTCTACAAGTTTTTTCTGGAGAAAGAAATGAGTTGGGAACGCGCACGTAGCGAAGAACAGATCGAATATCGCATCAACGAGATCCTCGAAGCGACCGCTAAACTCTACGAAGAGAATCGTTTTGAAGAGATTACTTTTGTGATGGTTGCAAAAGAAGCGGGATTCACGCGTTCGAATTTGTATCGTTACTTCAAGACGAAAGAAGATATTTTCCTTGCACTATTAATGCGCGACATGGTTGCGTGGCGTAAGGATCTTGAGGCAAACTTTGCAGCGAAAGAATCTATTGCTAACTTTTCATCAAAATGGGTAGATATATTTCTCAGCCACAAGCGGATGCTCAAGCTGCAAACCATTCTCTACACTTTGTTGGAGAAGAATGCCACTCTCGAAGCGCTGGTAGATTTTAAAAAGGGTCTTATGGAAGATATCTTCTTGAGCGTAGAAACAATTGGCGTGGCGTTACCTTTTCCATCGTCAGAAGCGGCGATGGAGTTTCTCTACGCAAGCGTTGCGCTGGTAAATGGTATTTATCCGCTCATGGATACCACAGACAAGCAAAAAGAAGCGATGCAAATCGCGGGGATGAAGGCAAGTCCTCCGGAGAAAACCAGGGAATTGTTGATCAGATCAACCGAGGCGCTCTTGAAAGGGTTGCTCGAATAAAAAAACGGGACTTCGCAAGAAGTCCGTTTTTTATTTACAGTAACTTTTTCTAATTTATTGCTTATCAGCTAATGGGCTGAGTTTCCAGCGTCCATAAGCAATAAACCCAACAATAAGAGCTAAAACGACGTTGAACATAATATTCTGTGTTTCGCCACGTTGAAGGTGCCAGACAAGCGCACCCAACATAACCAGTACAAGCCCTAAACCTGCTAGGGGTGTTAGCCGTGTCTGAATTTTGGTCAAGCCGGGTAAAATCAAACCCAAGCCTCCCAGAATCTCGGCTATGCCGCTGAACCAGTGAAGAGCAGGGGATAATTCATACATCCAGCTCATTGGTGCTGGCAACCCCGGAGGGAGCGTAAAATGTGTTACGCCGACAAAGAGAAAATACACCCCAAATAAAACTTGCAAAACCCATAAATTTGCAAAACCCTAAAAATTCCTATCCCCGCAGCAAGCTGACGGGGTATTACGGAATTTTTCCCCTTCGGATCGGGTTTTGCTAGAGCGTGGAACCCCGTAGCAAGCTACTGGGTATTCTGCTTCGCATAATAAAGATATTTCTGATGATTCAAACAACGGAATTTGATTTTGGTTACGAAAGGCTTATATAAAGAAAAACGAGACTTTTTTAAAGTCTCGTTTTTTCTTTGGTCGAGAAGAGTTTTTTGCATCGGCTGCCTGTTTTATTCTGCCAGTTGCCGCATCAATTCTTCTCTCAGGATCTGTGGATTCGCACGTCCGCGCGCCTCGCGCATCACCTGTCCAAAAAGCCAGTTCGCGACCCCTTCTTTTCCGCTGCGATAGCTCGTGACCTCATCTGGGTGCGCGTTGATGACAGTGGATACCAGCCCCGCAATTAATTCGCTATCCGAAACTTGCCCCAGCCCGCCTTCTTCAACGATGGCTTTGGGGCTTTCCCCGCTCTTGAAAACCTCCGCCAAAACTTCCTTGGCGGTTTTCTTGTTAATTTCACCTTCAGCAACGAGCGTGACCAATTCTGCCAAAGCCTCTGGCGTGACTTTTATGGTCTTAATGCCAACTTCGGCTTGGTTCATAAGCGCAAAAAGCTCTCCGGTCATCCAGTTCGCGAGCATTTTGGGGGTCACCTTCTCGGTAGCTTTTTCCAGCGCAGATTCAAAATATTCGGCGATGGCTTTATCCGCGACGAGAACTTTTGCATCGTATTCGCTGAGATTAAATTTAGCGAGGAAACGCTCAAATTTGGCACGTGGTAATTCGGGCAGTTCGGCGTGGACACGTTCTCTCCAAGCATCACTTATTTTTAACGGTGGCAAGTCCGGTTCAGGGAAGTATCGGTAATCATGCGAGTCTTCTTTACCACGCATTACGTAGGTTTTCGCGGCAGATTCATTCCATCCCATCGTGACTTGTTCTACTTCACCACCTTCATCAATAACTTTGCTCTGGCGAACGATCTCGTAATTGATAGCATCTTCCATCGCGCGGAAGGAGTTGAGATTTTTCACTTCGGTGCGCGTGCCGAGCGTTTCAGTGCCTTCGGGGCGCACGGAGATATTGGCTTCAAAACGGATGACACCTTTTTCCATGTCGCCGGAATTCACGCCAAGATAGCGCAGGATATTGCGCAGATTTTCAGCGTAGGAACGAGCTTCGGCGGCGGAGTGCATATCTGGTTGGGAGACGATCTCGAGTAGCGGAACGCCTGCGCGGTTGAGATCAACGAGACTAGCTCCGTTGATATGAGTCAGTTTTCCGGCATCTTCTTCGAGATGGGCGCGGAGAACACGGACGATCTTTTCGCCATTTTCAGTTTCGATGAGCATCTTGCCATTGGTGGCAAGCGGATCTTCGAACTGCGAGATCTGATAGGCTTTGGGCATATCAGGATAGAAGTAATTTTTGCGTGCAAAGATGCTGACCGGCTCGATGGTACAGCCAAGTGCTAAGCCGACGCGTATGCCATATTCTACAGCACGTTCGTTGGCAACAGGCAATGCACCGGGCATCCCCGAACAAACCGGGCAAACGGCAATATTTGGCTCAGCTTCGACCGAATCAACAACGGGACAGCCGCAGAACATTTTCGATTCTGTGGCAAGTTCAACGTGGACTTCTAGTCCGATAACGGGTTCAAATTTCATTTTTATAGAGGGGAGTGAAAGTGAAATAGTTTCTATCGTTTTTCGATGTATTGGACGTTATCCAATCCTATAAAGTCGGCATCTTGTGTCCATAGAATGGCATTATTTGCCCTTGCTGTCTCCAGGATGATGCTATCTGCCATGGGGATTTTGAGCGTTGTGGATATTTTTGCCGCATGAATGGCAATGGTTGAATCCAATTCGATCACTCTTCCTTCTTGCATGGCTACAATGGCTTGCAGAGCAGCATCTTCGTCACGTTGTTGCAGAATTCTCTTGAATACTTCAAATAGACTGATCGAAGGTACGATCAATTCTGCGGTATTTTCTATAGCTGGCGCAAAAAAATCTGCATTGGTGCTATCCGCGAAATATTCGAGCCAGCCGCTTGAATCAACTACGTTCATACTCTGTCTGGCTCTCTTTCTATATTTGTTTCGATATCCTTAAGAAAGCCTCGTGTGTCTTGGATAGGCATAAGGGGAATCAGTTGTATACGGTTTTCGTAGATGATGACGCGAACCTTTTGTCCGGGCGTGATCTTTAGCTCTCTGCGCACTTTTTTCGGGATGACAACTTGATATTTGGGTGAAACCGTTACGACTTCCATACCTTTCTCCTATCGATAGGTGTTTTGTAGTACGGCTTTATTATACTGCATTTTTTGTCCGCTAAAAACATTTCATGTCTTTTTGCGTGGCAAGTTCAACGTGGACTTCTAATCCGATGGCGGCTTCAAATTTCATAAAGGATATATTTTCATTTTTTGTAGGTAAAGTTCGCAGGTATTTTATCATCCACTTTAGATTTGAGTGTGCGAAAATCGCGCAAATATTCCCCCGTTCTTGTATAGTTTTATTCTCTACCGTACATTTATCGAAATTCTCGAAATAAAAGATAGACGAAGTGATTTCTTAGTCCGCTTGAGCGGGCTTCGCAAGAGTAGCACGGTGGATTCATCCCCGTGCGGGTGAAATTCACATAAAATTCGCTCTTTTCAAACACATTTGTGTTGCATATTCGCTCCGCACGGCGGTACCCCTGTCGGGGCACAAGATAAACCGACCTAGTTGTACGAAGTCCATTCGGACTGGAAATCTGCACCTTGAACTCACAGATGTACGGTAGAAAATAGTTTTATAAAAACACGACTAGCAAGGGCGTTAGCTGCCTGCGGTTTGACTTCGAATGTTATTTGATAATAGCCCAAGATAGCAAAATCGCGCCGCGTATATTTCTGCGAAGCAGGTCATGCTACACGCGGGGTTGGGCAGTTTTTAGGATTGCTTTTCATTCTTTGTTTCCAAATACGGTGTAAATAAGTCTCTTTCTCCGGACAATAGCTTTCTGGGCAACATCGTTTTGGTATCCACGAACACGCCCCTTTGTTTACCTTCGGCTACGAGCGTATTCTGGTCATTGTAGAAGCGATATTCTAGGATACCCGTTGTTTGACGCAGTTTCGACAACCATACTTCTATGCGGACATGGCCACCTAATTACATAGGGAACCTATATGTTATTGTAGTTTGTACTAATAGCGGTGCAAAACTCCATTGCGTTCTTCAACAGCCTGCAAAGCATTATACATGCTCATTCTACTACATCAAAAAAACGTAGACCTGTCCCAAACCTTCAAAAAACATGCTAAACTCTATTATCTTTCGCCAAAAGAAAAAGGAGACTAAGAATGAAAAAGCTACGTGGACTTAAACATCGTGAGATTCAATTAGATTTAGACCTTTATCGAGTAGATGTGCCTATCCCCGGATTGGCAGATGTTTCCTTGAGTGTGATCGATATCCATCCCGATGGGGCGGAGAAAACAATTCTTTTCCTGCATGGATTTGCAGGCTGTGCCGAAACTTGGGAATACCAGATCAATCATTTTGCGCTTGAATATCGCGTTATCGTTCCCGACTTGCGCGGGCATGGTCAGAGCGATGCGCCCTTTTCTGAATATACGATGGAGGAATTGGTCAGCGACATCAACGCCGTTGCCGACACACTTGATCTGCCTGAAAAGTTTATTCTCGTTGGACATTCCTTCGGCGGATCGATCTGTGTTGAATATGCTGCCGCCCATCCAGAACGTCTCGAAAAATTAGTTTTGATCGCTACTGCGGGCGAGTATCCGCTGCCAAAGAGCGCTTCCTTGCTCTCCAAGGTTCCTGTTTCGGTCATTCGCCCCTTCTGGAAATATCGCCCGCGCTGGAACGCAGAAGTTCACGTCCTAAAACGGATGATGCTCAATAATATGGGCAAATGGAGCGGATGGGAAGCCCTGCAAAAGATCACAACAGAGACGACGGTATTAACGGGTCAATTTGACAGCTACTTTCCACGCTGGGCATTTGACCGCGTCAGTGAAGGGATTTCCGGTGCAGATATTATCGACGTTGGCGCATCGAAGCATAAGGTACAGCTAGAACGACATCAGGCAGTTAACCGTGCTGTTGAGCGTTTTATTCACCAGGGTGGAAAAGGGAAAGGCTCTTGGCGCGAGCAGGGATTACGCACAGACCTTGCCGTGAAGCGTCCCTGGCTAAAAAGCTACGGGAAATATACGCCCATTACCTGCCCTATTCCCAAACAGCCCTTGCATAAATTTTTGGAAGCCGCTGCAGATCGTGTCCCCAAACGGGTAGCGACCATTTTTTACGGTTCAACCCTGACCTATCAACAACTGGACCGACGTGTAAACCAATTTGCGCACGCCCTGCACGGACTCGGTGTCCGCCCTGGAGATCGGGTGATGATCGTGATGCCCAATATGCCCCAGATGATCATTGCTTATTACGCAACGCTCAAGATCGGGGGCGTGGTCGTGCTCCCAAATCCCGATGCGAAAGCGGTGCAGATCGTTGATCAGGTCGAAGAAACTTCGGCAAAGGTGCTTGTCACGCTGAAAGATTTTGCGGGCTTGGCAAATAAAGTCCAAGAGAAGAACGATGTCAAAATTGTGCTCGCCAATATCCGTGACGTGGTCTCAGGGCGAGTCTATAAGGCATTGCTCGGACGCTGGCACGCCGCTGGCTTTGGCGAAGAAGAAACGCCCTGGGTGGATGAAGGACAGACGATGGAAAGCCTGATCCTTGATGCCCCCAAAACGCGCCCTGAGATCGAAGTGGATAGCGATGCAATGGCAAATATCCTTTTCACCAGTGGAACAACTGATGAGCCAAAAGGCGTTTGCCTGACACACGAGAATTTGGTTGCCAACTCACTCCAGACCCGCCACTGGATACCGGATGTGAAATATGGGCGGGAAGTTTTCCTCTCCGTTCTGCCGCTCACGCACAGCTACGGGATGACAACGGCGATGAATATCCCTATTGTTATCGGGGCAACAATTGTTCTTTTGCCTGTATTTGAAATTCAACAAGTGCTCGATCATATTAAAGAATATAAGCCGAGTGTTTTCCCCGGTGTGCCCTCCATTTATGCTGCAATTAACCATGCTCCGAATGTTCGAGAGTATGGATTAAATTCGATCAAAGCCTGCATTAGCGGCGCGGCTCCGCTCCCCGTTGAAGTGCAGGAGGCTTTTCAGAAATTAACGCGGGGCAGATTAGTCGAGGGCTATGGTCTTACTGAAGCTGCGCCTGTTACTCATGCAAATCCCTTGCGGGGCGATGCCAGAACCGGCTCTATCGGCATTCCGATCCCGAATACCGACGCCAAAATTGTAGATCTTGTTAAGGGTAAGGATCTCCCTCCGGGGCAGATTGGGGAGTTGCTCGTTCGGGGTCCGCAGGTGATGAAGGGGTATTGGCAAGCCGAGGGCAAGAGCGATCCGGATAAATCCTTCACTAATGGTTGGTTGCATACGGGTGATGTTGCTGTGATGGATGCGGACGGATTCTTCAAGATCATCAGCCGCAAACGTGATACGATTATGGCTGGCGAATTTAGCGTTTATCCGCGCGATATCGAAGAAGTCCTCTACGAAAACTCGAAGGTGCTCGAGGTGGCAGTGGTCGGTGTGACGCGCAAGGGTTGGCTCGGTTCAAAGGTGAAAGCCTTCGTGGTGCCGCGCCCGGGCACGACTCTCTCAGAAGATGAATTGATGGAACTCTGCCGCAAACGCCTCGATGAATATGCCGTCCCCTGGGAGATCGAATTCAGGGAGACTTTGCCAAAATCTTTTGTTGGCAAAGTTTTACGAAGGATGCTTGTGGAAGAATAAACTTGATGGATAAAGTCTTTTTAGTACGTGCCGCTGTCACAACGGCCATAACAGTTTTTCTTTTGTTTGGCGTTGTTCTGTGGTTGAAACCAGAATGGCTAATTGCTCATTTGCGCAAACAATCTCCTGAAGTCCTCTACTCTGTAGAAACAGATGAATTGGTTGTTGCGCTAACGATTGACGATGGCCCTGACCCCTGCGGTTCTCCAAGAATTTTGGATGTGCTCGATGAATACGATGCACGCGCTACCTTTTTTTTGATTTCTGAGCATATCCCGGGGAATGAAGTTTTTGTTGAGCGGATGGTTGCTGAGGGGCATGAATTGGGTAATCATCTTACGGCTGATGAGCCGAGTATTGCGCTAAGTAATGAAGAATTTGAACGAGAGTTATTGGAAGCAGATCTTGCTCTCACTGAGTATGTTGACGACATAAAATGGATGCGTCCTGGTTCAGGCTGGTATAACGAAGAGATGCTCGCGACCATCAAAAAACATGATTACCAATGTGCATTGGGTAATGTTTATCCTTATGATCCGCAGATTAGTCTTTATTGGTTTTCAGCTTATTATGTTTTGGGGAATGTTAAGCCCGGTTCGGTCATTGTTTTGCATGACTATAACCGCCGTGGCGGACGCACGACAAAAGCCTTGGAAATTATTTTGCCCAAATTAGCCGAGCGAGGATATAAGGTGGTGACGCTTTCAGAGTTGGTGGAAAACGGGAACGGGAAAGAAGTTCTTCATTAATGGCGGTCTTGGATGTTGCTATATGTTGGTTTCGATACGCTGAAGAGCATCAGCTACTCAACCAACGAACGCTTTTTTACGAAACTACTTCGACATGAACTCTCTTTCTATAGAAAACCCATATTTCTCATAAAGTCCATGCGCGTCTCTGGTACGTAAAAGCTGAAGAGAATCGGGGATGTCGGGGTGATCCTGGATAAATTGAACGATCTCTTTCCCCAATCCTTTTCCCCTGTGGGGTGGGCTGACGACCACATCTGCAATCCATGCGAAAAGAGCTTTATCTGTAACCACTCTCCCAAAAGCAATTAACGCATCCTGATAAAAAACGCACACACAAATAGAGTTTTCGATGGTTTTCGCGATCAGTTCAAGACTTCTGTCCGGCGCCCAATAGGAGCCGTCGAGCAGCTTTTTGACTATCTCGGGGGAGATCAACTTTTTATTATCTGTTATCAGGTAGTCTTGATAGTTGACTTCCATATTTTTCCTTTGGACTTCTTTATCTTTATTCTAACTACCTGACACTTTGCTAAAAATAGCGCTCGTTGGGAAAGTAGGCGATGCTTGCCCGCCCCGCAGTCTTTTGGCGGGGTCGCCGTATCGAAAC
>CAZOOX010000111.1:0-13617 GCA_964581545.1 uncultured Anaerolineaceae bacterium | reverse complement strand
GTGATGAAGTTACATCATCAGATCAATTTGGTGATGAGCCGTCTGAATGAACAACAAAAAGACGTTATTTAGATATATAGTGTCTTATTTAGCGAATTAATTCAATGCTACATCTATAATTACCATTATGTAACAACAAATTATTCTGTGATAGCTTCAAAAAACCAGATCAACGACCTTTCATTTTTGTAAGGTCATAGTTATTTTACAGGTAAATACACTAAAACCTAATAGCCCGAAGGTCACAATAAAAACCTTTTCACTTCGCTTTATAAATAAGTAGTGTAAGAAAAATCGCTTCCCGTCTGTCTAAACACATAATTGCCCACCTATTTTAATTTATGAAACTCCCCGCTATCACTACCTCCCAAATGATCGAAGTTGACCGCCTGATGATCGAAGTTTTCGGCATTAGCCTTTTACGTATGATGGAAAACGCTGGCAGAAATCTCGCAGAGATGGCGTTGCGAATGCTAAAAGAAAGGGGGCTAGGAAAAAGCGTAGCCATTCTTTGCGGAGCTGGAAACAACGGCGGCGGCGGAATGGTCGCTGCTCGACACCTCCATAATCGCGGGGCAAATGTGCATTTGATATGCGTAGGAGATAGCCCACCCAAAGAGATTCCTGCACAGCAATGGGAAATTCTCTCCAAAATGGGATTGCGGAACGAACCTGATTTCAACTTGGTCGATGCCAATTTGATTATCGACGCGATAATCGGGTACGGTTTAAAGGGCAATCCCCGCGCAGGTGTGGCATCCATCATAGAAAAAGCGAATGCTTCTGGCAAGCCGATTTTGTCACTGGACGCACCTTCGGGACTGGATACAAGTTCGGGAGCACCGGGCAAGCCATGTATCCAGGCGCGAAAGACGCTGACTTTAGCTCTTCCAAAGGTGGGGCTTATTACTAAATCTGCAAAAGAAGTTGTGGGTGATCTTTATCTGGCGGATATCAGCGTTCCACCAGAATTGTATAAGTATCTTGGTTTGGACGTTGAGCCACTCTTTTTTAAAAATACAATTATAGAAATTTCACATTTAGGAGAAGAAAATGTCTGATCTATATATAAAGGAACCTTCAAGCATCGTAATGTACAGCACGACTTGGTGCTCAGATTGCGCACGTGCTAAAAAGTTTTTGAACAAGAAAAAGATTTCCTACATTGATGTTGACATCGAAGCAGATGAAAAAGGACGTGAATTTGTAATGCAAGTCAACAATGGTGCACGCGTTGTGCCGACTATTATTTTCCCCGACGGCGATAAATTGATAGAACCTTCGACAGCAGAGTTACGCGCTAAACTTGGCTAAAAGGAAATCCCCGCGAAAATGCGGGGATATTTTTTTAGACTTCAAGGCGGACAATGCCTTGATTTTCAGGAAATTTCCCAACAACATCTTCATAAAACTCTTTCAGTATCTGCATATCGGCTTTCAGGTTTTCAGAAGGGAGGAAATATCCGCCAATGCCACAAACCTTCTTTGAATAATCAAGAAAAGCCATTGCTATTGAAACCTTCGCACCTTTCGCAATATGATAGAAGCCTGTTTTCCAATGATCAACGTATTTTCGTGTTCCTTCTGGCGCAAGAGCGATCACTAAAGCCTTGCTATCGTTGTATATATCGACTATTTGAGCAACGAAATTCTGCTTTGCGCCGCGCACAACAGAGATGCCGCCCAGCCAACGCATAATAGGTCCTGCGATACCACGAAAGAGGGAATCTTTACCCACCCAACGTGGTTTTAGCCCCAAACTGGCCATCATCAAGAAACCGATCGCCCAATCCCAATTGGAGGTGTGATGTGCGCCAACAAGAATATATTTTGACGAGTTGGGGAGCTTTTCTACCAAGTCCCAGCCGATCAGACGTAAAATATGACGAGATAGTTTTTGCCACCAAGGCTTTTTTGTAGGCATCTGCTACCCCTTTAGCTCTTTTTTTTTGGCAAGAAGCGAATTTCTCCCTGCTCTTGCGGATATTTACCAACAACACTCGCGTAGAACTTGCGCAAGATATTCAAATCGTCTTCTTTATCTCCTGTAGGGTAAAAATACCCCCCCACCCCAAGTTCTTTATTTGAATAGTCTATAAACCCCATCGCAACGGGGATTTTTGCGCCTTCAGCTATATGATAAAAACCGGTTTTCCAATGGTCTAAAGAGCGACGTGTACCTTCGGGTGCAATAGTGATAACCATCTCTTTGCGCGCGCTATATAAATCAACGATTTGAGAGACAAAATTCTTTCGCGCTCCACGCTCAACGGGAATTCCACCAAGACCGCGCATAACCCATCCTTGTGGCCCTTTAAAGAGCGCGTCTTTACCGATCCAGCGTAAACGAAGCCCAAGCCCAGCCATCATTAGTAATGCAAGGGGCAAGTCCCAATTCGAAGTATGATGTGCTCCGATCAGAAGATATTTTTGTACAGGTGGCAATTCGGCAACCAAATTCCAGCCAAATAGCTGCAAGGTATATTTTGCTGCGCGCTGCCAAATATAGTAGAAAGCGGCTGTTATAAAATTCATAGGATATCCTTTGTAGGTAGATTACTCAAAAGTTTATCATAAAGAGGGCTATTAGAACTTATAATTTTGTTAGCCAATCACGTACTATTGATGTTCACAAAAGTTGGTTACTTCCTCTGTGGAAAACGTCCCGCAGGTTCTCGTAATCTTAACTTTGCCACATACAGGAAGTCCGTTTAAAACAGACTTTTTATCTCAGTAGAAAATTCATTTTCGATGAGGCTGAATGAGATTCTACACATTTTTAGTGCACCCGGCAAAACAGAAAACGAAGAACGCTATGTAATTTTGAAGTAGAATAGGCAAGTCTTTTTTCTAAATTACAAAACACCCTCGTTAGAACGAGAAAAGAAAACTCAGAAGGAGTTCTCATGAACGAAAAATTCACTAAGCTCAAAGCACTTATCGCAGAAGTCGCTGACTTGAACGCTGCCCAAGCCGTTTTAGGCTGGGATCAACAAACATATATGCCCTCTGGAGGCGCAGAAGCGCGCGGTCATCAACTCGCCACATTAGGAAGTTTAACGCACCAGAAATTCACATCAGAAGAGATCGGAAAATTGCTTGATGAGCTGAAAACTGAATTCGCTGATGCTGACCCCGACTCTGACGAAGCACGTTATCTCAAAGTTACAGCAAAAGATTATGATCAGGCAACAAAAGTACCTTCAGAATATGTGGCAAAATTTGCCAAACTAACCGCACGCGGACATGAATCTTGGGCAAAGGCGCGTGAGGCTTCTGATTTCTCCATTTTCCAGGCAGACCTAGAAGAAATCGTTGAGATGCGCAAAGAATATGTCTCTTTCTTCCCGCCGGCTAACCACCCATATGACACATTGCTCGATGAATTTGAGCCAGGCATGAAAACTGTCGAAGTGCAAGAAATTTTCAGCACCATGCGTATCAAACAGGTTGAGTTGCTCAAAGCTATCGCTGATGCAAAACAAGTGGATGATAGTTTTATGCACGTTAATTACCCTGAAAAACAACAATGGGATTTTGGCGTAGAAGTTGCCACAAAATTTGGCTATGACTGGAATCGAGGTAGACAAGACAAATCAGTCCATCCTTTTACGACCTCCTTTGGCATCAACGATGTGCGCATTACCACCCGTTTTATGGAAGATTTCTTCCCCTCCGCACTCTTTGGCACAATGCATGAAACCGGGCACGGTCTTTACGAAATGGGCGTAAATCAGGAATATGAACGCACTCCGCTTAACGGCGGCGCATCTCTTGGGATACATGAATCGCAATCCCGCCTATGGGAGAATTTGGTCGGACGTTCGATGCCCTTCTGGGAACATTTTTACCCTCGCTTGCAAGAAACTTTCCCCGCGCAGTTGGGCAATGTAAATTTACCTAGCTTCTACAAAGGGATTAACAAAGTTGAGCCATCTCTCATCCGCGTAGAAGCAGATGAAGCCACCTACAATTTGCATATCATGCTGCGCCTTGAATTGGAAATTGCCATGATCGAAGGGAGTGTAGCAGTTAAAGACCTGCCTGAGCTTTGGAATACAAAACTCGAAGAATATCTCGGCATCACCCCATCAAACGACGCAGAGGGCGTACTTCAAGACATCCACTGGTCATTCGGCGGATTAGGCTACTTCTCCACTTATGCGCTCGGCAACCTGGTTTCCGTTCAGCTCTGGGAGAAGATCAACGAAGATATTTCCGATCTTGACGAGCAGATCCGTCAAGGGGAATTCGACACGCTGCTCGGTTGGCTGCGCGACAATGTCCATGTTCACGGGCGCAAATATGAGCCGCAGGAACTTGTCCAAAAAGTGACTGGCTCCAAGATCACGCCAGAGCCTTATTTACGCTATCTTGAAAGCAAATATAGCGAAATTTACGAGCTGTAAAAAATTATTGCGTATCGCGCATTTCGTAATTCATTATGGAATACGCAATACCTCTTACGCTAATGAGAAAACTCACCTTTTTCCTTTTCCCCCTCCTCTTCTTGGCAGGATGCAACCGCATGGGACTTGCCACCCCAACGCCTATCCCTGAAGGATATATATTAACCGTCGTTGCCCAAACAATGGAAGCACTCCCAAGTTCTACACCTGCTCCCCTTTTACCGACAGCGACAGTTGCCCCAACAAATACCCCGACCCTCCCCCCGACACCTGCGCCAACCAGCGTTTCTACAGCGCTGCCTGAAGCACCACGCCCTGCCATTCAAGTTCTCTCGCCAGGAACATTATCCAAAGTCGTTTCACCGATCGTACTAAAAAGCTATGTCCGCCCCGGGGCAGATGGAAAAATCCAAATTGATTTGCTTGGCGAAGATGGGCGTTTATTAGCGCGTGAAATATTGCGAAGGGAAAGCGTTCTTGCCGAGGGAGCTTATATCAGTATCGAAATCCCCTTCGAGACACGCGCAGCCGCCGAACTGGGACGTTTGCAAATTAGCACCAAAGATGATCTTGATCGTCCCCTCGAAACGGAAAGTATTCACCTTTTATTGCTTTCTGTTGGGAGCAACGATCTCAATCCCGGCGCAGCACCATATGCCCGCGCAGCTTTCTTTTACCCCTCATCAAAAAAAGAGATATTTGGTGGAACATTGCCGATCGTCGGAGAAATGCAATCCTATAATGACAATCCTGTTATTTTAGATTTGCTTGACGACGAAGGGAAAACGCTGGGGACACGCACCCTTTCAATAGTAGCAGGGAGCAGAGAAGAGTTTGAGACCACAATCGAGTATGATGTGGACGAGCAAGTTGAAGCACGTTTGGTTATCCGTCAGGCAGATGTAAAATTTGAAGGTAGCGTTTACCTTCACAGCCAGATCGTGGTCATCAATCCTTAATTCAAAAAAGAAGCCGTTCCATTGAAAAGAGCGGCTTTTTCTTTATCCTTCTATCTTCCCTAACCAATCCCCCACAAAAAGAAAGATCAATGCGCCTAAAATGGCAAAACCTAAATTAAGTGCGCCAACTGGGTAGATAAACCAGTTTTGCCAAACTGCTAGAAAATGTCCTGCAAAAAAACCAAGCCATGCCAAAACAAGATAAAAAAGGATGCGTTTGGGGCCGCCACCGCGCCAAAGATGATAAAGCGCGCCCAGCAAAGATGCGACTAAAAGTGCGAGAAAAAGAGATGGAAGGCTCATAACAGCTCCGAAACACTTTCTAGTTCACTAAAAAAATAATCACGGTCTTCTTTTTTTGCGATCTCTTCACCTGCGCTCTTTGCTAAATAAATATAACCCTGCCCTTTATCAACATCCCCCGAAACTGCGCTGGCGCGCGCTAAAGCTTCATAGGCAAAGGCTAAATCGAAACCACCAAGGTCATTTTTCTCACAAAGGTCAAGGCAAGATTGAGCATATTTATACGCCATTACGCCAAAACCGAGTACGGCATAAACACGTGAGATCTGCCAATCTCCGCGCGCAAATTCGAGCGGGGTACCGATCACGCCCCAATGATACCGAGATGCATGCGCCATGCGGATCATCTGCGCATCTTCATCTTTTGTGCGTTCTTTTTTATCGAGCAAATCCCAAACACCGTTAAAACATTGCTTGGCAAATTCTCGGTGCATTTCATTCTTTTTAGGCATTCTCACTCTCTCCTTTTATCATCACGCGAGACCTGCAACGCATCTGAGAGATGCAATGCAGGTCTCCTATTTTATTTAGATGGCTGGATCATCCCGCCGCCGAGGCAAATTTCACCATCGTAAAAAACGGCTGCCTGACCGGAAGTGATGTCGCGCTGCGACGCATCAAACGTGATTTGGGCTTGCTCGGCGTTGATGGGCGTTATCTCAGCCCATGCTTCTTTCGCCGCATAACGGATCTTCACCTCAGCGCGGAAGGCTTTCTCAGGCGCTTTTCCACTGATCCAATTGATCTTGCCGACAAGCATTTTACTGCTGCCAAGCTCTTCCGCCTCCCCAACAACCAAGCGATTCGTTGCAACATCCTTCTTCAACACATAAAGCGGATTTGGGGCAGAAACGCCCAACCCTTTACGTTGACCAATTGTGTAAAAAGCCAAGCCTTCATGCTCGCCCAAAACTTTGCCTGCGCTTGTCACAATTTCGCCCTTTAGCGTTGTTTGCGGGGCATATTCGCGCAGAAAATCTCTATAGTCGCCACCGGAGAGAAAACATAGGTCTTGGCTATCCGATTTTTCTGCAACGGGCAAGTTGAATTTGCGAGCGAGTTCGCGAATTTCCGATTTTGGGTATGCCCCAACCGGAAAGAGCGATTGGCGCAACTGCGTCTGATCCAGCACGTGCAAAACATAGGCTTGGTCTTTGCCACGATCTACACCACGTAGAAGCTGAACTTCGCCATCATCCTTTTTCTGCAACCGAACATAATGCCCCGAGGCAATGAAATCTGCACCAAGAGCAAGTGCTTCCTCGAGCAAAATCCCCCAGCGGATATGGCGATTACACATCAGGCAAGGATTTGGCGTTTCACCCTGCTGATAACTAGACAGAAAATAATCAACAACCACATCACGGAAAGGTTGTTTTGCATCTACCGTATGAAAAGGAATATCAAATTTCTGCGCCACTTGTTCTGCCAATGAAACAGATTCGAGGGTGCAGCAAGCGTTTTCGCTTTCTTTGCCGGGTTGAGACCAAAGACGGAGCATCATTCCGATCACTTCGTGACCCTGTTCTTTGAGCAAAGCTGCTGCAACGGATGAGTCTACCCCTCCAGACATAGCGACTACAATTTTAGACATAATTTATTCTCTAACGCACCGACTTTTTTATTTTGCTGGCGTCAAATTCATCTTCAAGTAAATTCTATAAAAAAGCAGATTAGATTATACCCGCATCACCTTCCACCTGTTATAATACTTTCCGTTACTAACAAAAAAACAGGGAAAATTTATGCCTTATCAAATCAAGTTTGGAACTGATGGCTGGCGTGGACACGTTGCCGAGAATTATACTTTTGAAAACGTGCGCCGCTGCTCGCAAGGTTTCGCATCTTACTTAATCGAAAAAGGGGATATCGGCAAATGGGTTGTCGTTGGGTACGATAAACGCTTCCGCTCAGAAGATTTTGCTGAAGCCGTAGCCGAAGTTTTAGCAGGAAATGGTCTTAAGGTTTATCTCACTGATGATGCTTCACCCACCCCTGTTATTTCCTACTCTGTTGTCGCCAAAAAAGCCGTTGGCGCGGTGAACGTGACTGCTTCTCACAACCCCCCCACAGATAACGGCTTCAAAGTCCGTGACGAAAACGGTGGCGCGATTGCCCCTGATGGACTAGCAAAAATCGAAGCATTGATCCCCGATTCGATAGAGAATGTAAAGATCAAAGATATTGATAAGGCAAAAGCCGATGGTTCTATCATTCTCTTCGACTCAACCATTGATTATATTGCCCATCTTGAAGAGTTGATCAACGTACAGCCGATCAAAGATGCAGGATTAACCATTCTAGTAGATGCCATGTGGGGCAATGGGGCAGGTTGGTTTAGCAAATTGCTTGGTGGTGGCGCAACCAAAGTGATTGAAATTCACAACGAGCGAAACCCTTCTTTCCCAGAAATGAAACGCCCTGAGCCAATTCCACCGAATGTGGATGTTGGCTTACAGGCTGCAAAAGATAATAAAGCCGATATCTTCCTCGTCAACGACGGCGATGCTGACCGTGTTGGTTTTGGCGACGAAAATGGCGAATTCATTGACCAACTCCGTGCCTATGGTTTGCTTGCCTACTATCTCCTTGAAGTACGCGGACAACGCGGCGCAATCGTGAAAACACTCTCCACCACCACCATGCTTAATAAATTAGGCAAGGTTTATGACGTTCCCGTCCATGAAACAGGTGTGGGCTTCAAGTATATTGCCCCCAAGTTCACTGAAACCGATGCGCTCATTGGCGGCGAAGAATCTGGCGGATACGCTTTCCGTGGCAATGTCCCCGAACGCGACGGCATTCTTGCGGGTCTCTACATGCTCGATCTTCTCGTCCGAACAGGAAAGAAACCCACAGAACTTCTCGCTGACCTTTTCGATAAAGTCGGCGGCGAACATTTCTACAATCGTATTGACACACCTTTTGAAGGTGACAAACAAGAAAAGATCGACCACATTCTTGCCGCAAACCCTGAAAGCATAGGCGGATTAAAAGTGACCGAACTCGTCACAATTGACGGCTACCAATTCCGCCTTGAAGACGGTGGCTGGTTGCTCATCCGCTTCAGCGGTACTGAGCCTATCCTCCGCGTTTACTGCGAAACCATACACGAAGACAAAGTCGATGCTATTTTGCAAGACGGTCTAAAGATCGCAGGGATCAGATAACCTGCAAATTGTGAGATTAACAGATACACATGCCCATCTATATTGGGATAGATTCAACGAAGACCAAGATGAGGTTATCGCGCGTGCTAAAGAAGAAGGATTAACGCGCATCCTCGTCCCCGGAACCACCCTTGAAACAAGTCTTGCTTCCGTTAAATTGGCAGAGTCTCACCCCATCGTTTTTGCGGCTATTGGCGTCCACCCTACAGATGCGCTAATATGGGCAGAAAATACGAAAAACGAATTGCTCAAGATGGCTCGCTCTCCCCGCGTAAAGGCTATCGGCGAGATCGGTCTCGATTATTATTGGGATCGCGCACCGCACAGTGTACAAAAAGAGATCTTGCAAAAGCAACTTTCTCTTGCAGAGAAAGTTAATTTGCCAATTGTGCTACACTTGCGCGAAAAAAATGATGCGCCAGAAGGCAGTTGCGCTGTCCACTTGCTCGAGATGCTCGAGAAATGGGTATCAGGCCTAAGGTCAGGAGCGCATCCGCTTGCAAAATGCCCGGGTGTACTGCATTCTTTTTCTGGCACATGTGAGATCGCGGAAGAGGCCATTGCGCTCGGTTTTATGATCGGCGTGACAGGCCCGATCACTTTCAAGAAGATGTTCCAGCGGCGAGAAATGATCGCATCTCTCCCGCTAGAGAATTTGCTTATCGAAACGGATGCACCTTTTCTTAGCCCGCATCCCAAACGCGGAAAACGAAATGAGCCCGCTTATGTACGTTTTGTAGCAGAAAAAATTGCCGAAATACACGGCAAAAGCACGCGAGAAATTGCAGAAATTACCACTGCAAATGCCACTCGCTTA
The DNA here is from genome assembly GCA_964581545.1 of uncultured Anaerolineaceae bacterium. Taxonomy (GTDB): domain Bacteria; phylum Chloroflexota; class Anaerolineae; order Anaerolineales; family Villigracilaceae; genus Desulfolinea. Next base: position 3,959 of record CAZOOX010000111.1, on the reverse strand, counting down.
TTTAATTGGTGATATTTTGAGCACGAAACCTTTGGTTAAAGCAAATATAGAAAAAGTAGAGGCACGAATGCGTGCCCAAGCGAATGAACGACACCCCGATCTACGCGTAGCCCTTGACAATTTGCTCGCGGCAGGCGGCAAACGCGTTCGTCCGAAGTTGGTTTTATTAACAGGCAATATGCTCGGCGCAGATCCCGAAAGACTGGTAACGCTCGCCGCAGCTATTGAAATGCTCCACACAGCCACCCTTGTCCATGACGATTTGATTGATGGGTCGTTAATGCGGCGTGGAAACGAAACCCTAAACGCAAACTGGGCACCTGCTGCAACAGTGCTCACTGGCGATTTTGTTTTTGCCCGTGCAGCAAAGCTGGCTGCAGAAACAGGTTCTCTTACTGTGATGGAAGAATTTGCCGAAACACTCGCGATCATGGTCAACGGCGAGTTGACGCAAATGTTCGACGCGCGCGGCTTGGTAAGCAGAGAAAATTACTACGAACGAATTTATGCTAAAACCGGTTCTCTTTTTGAACTTGCAACACATGGCGCCGCCATTATTAGCCCCGTAGATGCAGAAATTGTCGATAAAGCCCGAATTTTTGGACGCGAACTTGGCACCTCCTTCCAGATCGTGGATGATATTCTAGACTTCACTGGTGATCAGGCCGCCGTTGGCAAACCGGTGGGCAGCGATCTTTTACAAGGGCTAATAACCTTGCCCGCACTCTACTATATAGAAAAACACCCCGAAGACGAAGGGGTAAAATCCTTGCTCAAAGGGCATTACCACAATAAAAAAGAGATGGCTATCTTGATCGAAAATATTCGCAAAAGTGATGCCATTCAACTTGCTCTGGCAGAGGCAAAAGAATATGCCTCCCGTGCACTGCAATCACTTAATGGGCAACCCCAAAGCGAAGAGCGACTTGCCCTTGAAAGTCTCACCCAATACGTAACAAATCGCAATGTTTAAAAACCCTTTTATCTTAAAACTTGGCTCTTTCCTACATCAGTCGCCAGGATACAGCCGAGAATATCCCTTTGAACACGACAAAATTCAATTCAGAGAAGATTTCAACCTACACAATCTTGAGGGTTTGGTTAATGCTACCCGTACTCAAGAAGGCTTGCTCATACAAGGGGATTTTGAAGGGGATTTAACCCTGAATTGCGTTCGTTGCCTGGAAGATTATTCACACTTTCTTAGCTGGAAAATCACTGAACTTTATGTTTTCGAGAGTCAGGATGCCAACGAAGACGAACTTCTTTTGCCCGCCAACGCACAGATCGATCTGGGAGAAGCTATAGCAGATGAAGCTTTGTTAGACATCCCCATCAACCCGATCTGCAAAGAAGATTGTCAGGGGCTTTGTCAGGTTTGCGGTACAAATCTCAATCTTGGAGATTGCGGGCACGAAGACCTTCCCGAGGAAGAAAATGTGGATGAGGAAGATCACTCTCCCTTTGCAGGGCTAAAAGATCTACTGGACTAAGAACCGCTTCGCACGCGAGTTTAGGCTTGCTACCCTTATATCAACATCTGCCTTTTGTAAAGTTTTTCTGTAAACAACGAACCCTCTAGGAGGATAATGTGGAAGGAATTTCAACCCTCGTTACCAGCATAGCCACGATATTGTGGCCAATTATTGTCATTGGCATCCTTGTCATTTTCCGAAAAAGTGTACAGGGTTTAATAGACTCTGCGCGTGGACGCAAGTTCACCGTCAAGATCGGCGAGATGGAACTGAGTATGGACGAGTTCAGCAAACAGCAGGGCGATATGATCAAAGACCTGCAGAAACGTGTTAATGAATTGCAACGTAAAGTTGACGGAAGAAAAACAGAAGCTGGAACGAGCCTCTCAAAAGCGATGGAAGATGAAGTCGGAGCAGAGGAACCAGCAGAAGAAAGCCAAATGCCAGAGAATGCCCGTGAGAGAGCGAGCCAGCCTGATGCCGAGAGCGTCACGCTGGATATTGATGATGATATCAGCGACATTTTGTGGGTAGATGATAATCCCAAGAATAATGCTTTCCTGATCGATTCTCTCCACTATCAGGGTATTTCTGTTTCGACGGCTTCGAATACCCAAGAAGCTGTTGAGCGTTTTAAACACGGCGCTTTTGATTGTGTTATCTCCGATTCTTGTCGCCACGAAGGCAAAGAAGTCGATAATTGCCAGGCCGGGTTTGAGTTATCAAGTATTATTCGCGAGTTGAATGAGCATGTGCCCATTTACATATACACAGACGAAGTGGATGATAAGATGAAGGCAAAAGCGCAAGATGTCGGCGCGACAGCAATTACCTCATCTCCATCAGAGTTACTTAAATTGCTCAGCGACTAATTTTCACAAAGTGAGCTAAGCGGTCGAGAATATTCGTCGATTGCCCAATGAGCTCTTTTAGCCATATTATCGCAGCCTTCTATTGCGATAAAGACTGTATACTCATCGATCCAGGCTGGGATGCAGACGCCGTCCTTGATTTTCTCACTTGACCACGTCCAAGTTTCGCCGGCGTAAAGGCGCTGCACCTGCCAACGCTGACTTGGTTCGTTCTCAAAATAGGTTTGGGTACGATAATACAGAATCGTCTCTTCATAGCTGGTAAAGTGGACGAAATAAGCGCAATCACAAACTGTATTCTCGTTTGGCGCCATCCCTATATCGACGGACGCGCGTTGGCTGCACTCTTCTGGCTCCAAAGTCTCTTCAGCTTCCGGAGCAGAAGGAGGGACTTCTCCTGGAGCAGACTCTGGAGGCTTTGAGTAATCACAGTACCACTCTCCATTCTTTTCATCATATACCCATTCTCTGCCGGAAGAGACACACTGCATCTCTTCATCCATCTCATATGGACCATAATCAGGACTCAAACGTATTACAAGTTCATGGGCAATTTCTTGTGCAACTTTACAGGCAAATTGTGTTGCAATCAACATGATGATCGCAAGCAAGAGAAATTTTTTTCTTCTCGTTTTAGACATTCATTCCTCCTCTCCCAATTACGCAAACCTTCTTATCCACTATAGCAAATTTTTATTAAAAAGTCTTGTCGCAGAGCCTATGCCATAGTAAACTAATAGACATGAACACAAAGCACTCTCCCAAAGGAAACATACTGCCTATGGCTATGCCCTGTCTTTCAAGGACAGTGTTCGAGGGTGTGCGCTAGTTCACGCAAGCATAACTCTTTGGGCTGTCCATGTAATTGGGCAGCCTTTTTTTATTGAAATTATTGAACGGAGAAGATCATGACAGAAAATATTCTTGTAGCTATTGCCTGGCCTTACGCGAACGCCGAAATTCACGTTGGGAATATCACCGGCTCACATTTATCGGGCGATATTATCGCTCGCTACCACCGCCTGAAAGGGCGTAACGTAGCGATGGTCAGCGGGACAGATTCGCACGGCACACCCGTCACCCTGCGCGCAGAAGATGAAGGCAGCACCCCGGAAAAGGTCTATAAACGCTATCATGAGGGCTTCCTTGAGCTTTTCCAGCAAATGGGCATTAGTTATGATATGTTCACCTCTACGCACACTGAAAATCATTTCAAGGTCGCACAAAGCATCTTTCTTGCACTGAAGGAGAACGGGCATCTTTACGCCAAAAAATCGATGCAGTGGTTTTCGCCAGAAGCCAATCGTTTCCTGCCCGACCGCTATGTGGAAGGCACCTGCTATATCTGCGGCGAGGATGGCGCACGCTCCGATCAATGCGATAGCTGCGGCAATGTGCTTGAGCCAGCCAAATTGCAAAATCCCCAAGCCAAAGACGGCGGAGCGCTTGAATTGCGCGAAACAGAACATTTTTATCTTGATCTTTCTCAACTTGAGCCAAAGGTAGCCGATTTTCTACGCGAACGCTCTGTCCACATGCGCGATACCGTTTTGGGTGAATCGCTTGGCAAGATCGAAGCCGAGGGGCTGCTCCCCCGCCCCATCACCCGCGA
>CAZOOX010000110.1:0-13831 GCA_964581545.1 uncultured Anaerolineaceae bacterium | reverse complement strand
ACATCTCCTGATGCGGCGGATGATACCGATTTCGGCAGGGTAGACATTATCAACGACACCATCTCTCACACCTATACCATCGAGAATGCGGATGATGCGAACCTAACCCTGAGTGGGTCGCGGTTTGTGGACATTGCAGGCAACCATGCATCTGATTTCACTGTTGCTGCTCAACCTACTTCTCCCGTAGCGGGCAGCGGAAACGATCACCATATGATCAAGTTTGACCCCAGCACAGATGGCTGTCTTTTTGGTGAAAGTCTTTGGGCTAACGCCATAGTACATTGTAGACTAAGTTCTAATCATTTTTTATCTCTGTCTTTTTTGTAAGCGGTCAACATACGCTGTCCAAAATTATCTCCAAAGCCAAAAGGAAAAAACTTAGTGAAATACAAACGAAGGTTGAGAAATTAGAGAAAAAAGAGAATATTCCTTCCAAAGACACGCTGGAGCATATTAGTGCGCTTGTAGATTATCATAATCAAATTAAAGCTACTCGAAATTTGGCATTGGATATTCGCGCTTGGCTGGGCTTCATACAGTCACTGTTGTTGCCCCTAATTGGGCTTCTGTTAGGAAACATCACTGATGTAATTGGGATTGTTTTTCAGTTTCTCTCCCTAAGATAGAAGAAGCAATATAGCCCTGCGTAAGCTGCCCCGCCTTCGGCTTCGGGGATTCGGCGCGATTTTTCGTTAGTTTATTCAGGGTAAAATTGGGTTGGGTTTGCAAAGTCGGCGGGCAGGTGAAGCAATTGTTAGCCAGCAAGAATATATAGTTTTTATATAGGAGAAACTAACATTTCTGTTAATTGTACTATTTCAATATTACATACCTATCATATTAAGTTAGTTAGAATTCCATAGACGGATAATAGACAAATCTTATTTTGGGAGAAATTTCATGAACTCAACATTTGGTCGCATAGCAATCGGCGTGATAACAATTGGTATCCTTCTTTCTGGTTGCCAAGGAAACGCTTCAGAAAAAAAAGAAGCGCCAACACCAACTAATGCACCTCGAGCAACTGAAGTGCATAGTGAAGAAATTGAACAATGGGCTGTTAGTGCTCGCTCGAATGCAGAACCTGTTGCAGATTCTGAACCGCTTGTAATGAATCCAAATTGGGGGCACGCCACTGGTGCAATCGGAGAATGGGACACCTTATGGTGCTCTACCTTAGATAGGAGCTCTTGGATTGTCGGCGATCAAGAAGAATTAGCCACCCTGGAACTTTTCTATGAAGAGGCTGTAATTCCAACGGAGATTGTTATTTATGCTGCATATGGTGAAGACCAGATTGTAAAAGTTGAGCTACTCGATACAGATGGGAATTATCATGAGATTTCAAGCTTGAAAGTTTATGATGACGAAGAATGTTTTTATACTTTAGAAGGGGTTATAAAAGACGCATCGTATGAAACTGCAAGTATTCGAATTACTGTAGATTCCGCAAAAGATTCAGCTGGAGATCGACATCAAATTGATTCTGTGTTGCTCGTTGGTCAATCCCAGGGCAATAAAGTAGATGTACCTGAATCACAGGTTTTGGTTGAGCCTCCTGGAATTGATGAGCGCGCTTATTATGATCGTCCGGACGATCATCCTTACGGTACTTATCAAGTCCATGTGAGTTATCTATTGGCAAGTGACCACAGAGATCGCGAAAGAGATATTAATGGGCAAATTGCAAAATCATTTGAATTGGCAAATGATTGGTTTGCCGAACAAAGTGGTGGTCAGACCTTTGTCCTAGATACATACCAAGGTCAACTAGATGTCACTTTTCATCAACTACAGCAAACTAATTCCGAGATTTATAATGGAGCAATTGAAAAATACGGAACTGCAGATGATATTCCTGTTTACTTACTTGATGATACAGAATTGCTGGATCTGGTAGGGTATCAATCCGGGAAGTTAAATATCATAGTAACAGAATTCGAAAGCAATGTTCCTTGGGGATTTTCAATGGGGTCTGGACATATGTTCCTGTTTCCGAGGGTAGACAAAATACAAACTCCTGCGATGAAAGATGTTGCCTATGGGTTTGAATTTACAGTCTTGCATGAAATGGTTCATGAAGTCGGGTTTGTGCCAGAATGCGCTACAAACCACCTCGATATAGCTGGTGGAGAAATGCACGTAAGTGACGACAATCAGGACCTGATGTGGGCTCCCGACGATCCCTATGCTGAATTTTATTATGACGTGGATCATACAGTGCTGGATTATGGAAACGATGATTATTACAGCCATGGGATACCCGGTTGCCCGGATCTGGCTGACAGCCCCTTTTTGACTCCGACATCAGATAACCCTTACTTGCCAGAAAACTTGTTGCATCTTTCATTTCCTGAATAAATTTTAGGTATGGAGATTGCCAAAAACTCTGATTACGGTTTGAGTTTTACTGAGCTTAGAAAAGATTATCTCTCCGTACGACGTCATGTGTTAGCGATAATCGGGAATTGATCTTCACTTACAGAGAGATTTCGAGTTGTAATATGAGGAAGGCTACACTGTTCCTACAAAAAAGACTTAGAACCTATCCGAAAAATAATGGAGGTGTGCATTGCATCTGGGAAGATGCGTTGCACATCGGGTCTTGCAAGCAAAGTTTGACTTTGAAAACCCGACTTGCATCGCACTTTAAAAGTGCAACGCAAGTCTCGCAAATTTCTTTAGAAGTATTTTTAGGATAGATACTAATTACATTGCTTTGAAACTTCAAATATCTGCTACCCAACAAAGCGTGCAGCGGCCTGGATGAAACTTGGGCATTCATAGGTAATCCCATATTATTCATTAATAGCTGTCAAGCAAACATACCCAGCCACTAACGCGAACCGTTAGACATAAAAAAGACCAACTAACAATATTTGCTAGTTGGTCTTTTTCTTTTAGGTATTTGCTTTTCTTAGCCTTTTTGCACAGTCCGGATGCCGTTATGGACCTGATTAAGTATGCGGCTTAGTTCATCTTCGAGGTTAGACAAGGTTTCGATCACATAATTATCTGCTTCGATGCGCTGTGCTTCTGCATCAGCGCGGGCTTGCTCCAGAATTTTGTCGGCGCGGCGTTGTGCTTCTTCAAGGAGAGAATCTTCTGATGTCATTTGGTCGGCTTTTTCTGCAGCCAATGCCGTGGTGCGGTTTGCTTTCTCTTCTGCTTGCGCCAAGATACGTTCGCTTTGGTTAAGCAATTGTTCTGCTTTTTTGACCTCTTCGGGAATGGTAATGCGCATCTGGTCGATAATATCGAGCATTTTATCTTCATCCACAATAACGTTGTGTGTGAATGGCAATGCGCGACTTTCATTGAAGAGTTCTTCCAAGCGGTCTATGAGATGCAGGATGTCCATATTTTTCTCCGTTGATTAGGAACATCATTATTCTATCTTAAAAATGGCAAAGGTGACAAAGGAGCAGAGGGATGTTGTTTAACGGTATCAAGTTCAAAACGCGTGCGAAGCGGCTTTCTATCCCATAAAAAGCATTAATCTCTTGGGACATTAGCAGCATCATTGCTTTCCATCGCGGCAATTTTATTTTTTAAGGCAAGATGCACGTGCGGCGGAACCATGCTGGAGACATCTCCCTCGAGCATGACAATTTCCTTGACGGTAGAGGAGGAAATGAAAGTGTGTTCTTCGTGGGTGATGAGGGCGATGCTTTCTATATCTGTCGCAAGGCGGTGATTGGCGAGAGCCATCCTGAATTCAAATTCGAAATCGGAGAAAACGCGAAGTCCACGCACGATCACTTGGGCATCGGATTCACGACAGGCATCAACAGTGAGATTGTTGTACCCGGTTACGCGAATTTTAGGATTATCGGCAAAGGCTTCTTCAGCCAGAGCAATGCGTTCGTCTGGAGAAAAAAGCAGCGTTTTTAAGGGCTTATCGTAAACTGCGATAATTAATTCATCAAAAAGACGAACGGCTCTTTCTGCAATATCTACATGCCCATAGTGGATGGGGTCAAAGCTCCCGGGGAAAAAAGCACGCACCATTAGCTTATATCTCCTTTTGTATTACCCCAGAAATTGTCGAGGGCTTCGCCGAGCAGTTTATGTTCTTCTTTTTCGAGATTTGCATCTTGCGCAAAAATGGATTGAGCGCGTTCTCGTGCTTTTTCGATCAAGTCGATATCGGTGATGCTTGCCATGCGCAGCCCGGTGCGGTAGCCAGATTGGCGTGTGCCGAGGAATTCGCCGGGACCACGCTGCTGCAAATCTTTTTCGGCGAGGACAAAGCCATCATTGCTGTCTGCCATCGCGAGCAGGCGTTCATTTTCGGTGTCGTTATTATCGGTAGGGATGAGCAAACAGTAGGATTTATCCAGCCCGCGCCCAACGCGTCCACGTAATTGATGGAGCTGCGCCAGGCCAAAACGATCGGCTCCTTCAATGAGCATGACCGTTGCATTGGGAATATCTACGCCAACTTCGACAACTGTCGTTGCAACGAGAATATCGTATTCTTTGGCGCGGAATTTCTGCATTACATCTTCTTTTTCGGCAGGTTTCATACGTCCGTGCAAAAGACCGACATTGAGCTTTCGGAAAACTTCGGCTTGCAGGGATTCGTGTTCTTCTACTGCAGCGCGTGCTTCGATCTTTTCGCTTTCCTCAACCAAGGGGTAAATAATAAAGGCTTGTTTCCCGTCTAAAACCTGGGCACGAATCATTGTATAAGCACGTTCGCGCTCACGGGGTCTGAGAACATGGGTATCAATTTCCTGTCGTCCGGCAGGCATTTCATCCATCACAGAGATATCAAGATCACCATGAACGGTGAGCGCCAGAGAGCGCGGGATCGGCGTGGCTGTCATGACCAAAAGATGCAGATTTTCACCCTTTTCTCGTAATGCAGCGCGCTGGTCAACCCCAAAGCGATGTTGTTCATCTACGATGGCAAGTTGCAGATCTGCAAATTCGACATTCCCTTCGATCAAAGCATGTGTGCCAACAATAACTTTTATACTGCCGTCCAGTAGACTTTCACGGATCTCTTGTTTTCGGGCTTCAGGCGTATCTCCCACAAGCAAGCGAATTTCATCTTCTTTCAAGGCATCTTCACCCGCTGTAAGCATTTGGCTTAGACCGCGATAATGTTGCTCCGCAAGAATGCTCGTAGGTGCCATAATGGCCGTTTGTGCGCCAGCATGAGCAATGACTTCTGTTGCCATTGCCGCGACAACGGTTTTACCAGAGCCAACATCACCTTGCAGCAAACGGTTCATTGGTCTGCCTGAGCCAAAATCCATCACGATATCAGAGACAGCTTTATCTTGAGAAGCGGTCAATGTGAAAGGCAAGGCATCTTTGCGAGATTTTAGCCATTCTTCAGGCACGTCAAAAATGCGCCCCATAACAGACTGCCAATCTCGTTTTTGGCGTAAAACGCCCATTTGCAAGAAGAAAATCTCGTCAAAGGCCAAGCGCTCACGCGCTAATTTCAAATGCGCCTGTGTTTTCGGGAAATGAACATTCTCCAGCGCAGTATCCAGCCGAGGAAGTTTTGCTGCCAGGCGAACACTGTCTGGTAAATGATCAGTGATCTTTGGCGCCCAATAAGAAATGACTTGGTTCATCTGTTTGCGCAGCCATTTTTGGGTAATTTTTGCCGTTAATGCATAGATCGGCACAATGCGGTTCGTGTGCAAATTCTCAGTTTCGATCATTTCCCAATCGGGGCTATTCATCACCAGCCGCCCGAGATATTGGTCAACTTTGCCAGAGACGGAGATGCTCATCCCTTTTTTGAAGCGGTTGGTCAGCCAGGGTTGGTTGAACCAACTCAGGCGCAATGCTCCGGTTCCATCACTGATCACGGCTTCGGTGATATGCGATTTTCCACCCCGGATCGGTCGCCCTGTCACACTCTGGATATTGCCGATCACGGTCACTTGCTCGCCATACCAAAGCGATTTGATCGGTTTTAGCTGGCTATAATCATCATAACGACGCGGGAAGTTATAGAGCATATCACGCAGGGTGAAAAGCCCTAATTTTTCTAGGGTGGTTGCGTTGCGAGGGCCTATTCCCTGCAAGACGGTTAATTTTGCATTTAATGCGATGGGTGTCTTACTGGTGGATGCTCCGGGAACGGATTCGGAGCGGGGACGCGCTGGACGATGGGCTGGGGTGCTTTTTTCAACGCTTTCTTGTTGAGGCGCAGGTTCCGCTATTTTGGCGGGAGCAACTTCTTCTTGAGTCTGTTCCGGGGCTTTCTCCTCGGCTTGTGCCGGGGGCGCATCTGCTTTGGGTAATTCTTTCTCATCCCCTAATTCCGGATATTCTCTTTTAAGCCTGTTCCCGATCCCAAAAAGGGTTACTTTGCGTGATTCCGGGCTAAGACGTTCATAATCACGTAAGCGCCCGGTCACGGCCTGAACAACTTCTTCGGCAACGCCATCGTTGCGTGCTTCAGCTTCCCATGTTTCGAGCATACTTGCGAGACCGCCGATAATGGCCTTGTTGTCATAGCCATTTTTTGCTTCCAGGCGGACATATTTTTGTAGTTTTTCTATTGAAGGGTACATAGGGTGTATTTTATCACGGGGTTGCGAGGGAATGGCTTTTGATAGTGGAGACACAGGAAAGGGCAAGTGATATACTTCGCGGGTTGAATTGATAAGGAGTTGGAATTATGCTTGTTGTTTCGGATTTTAATGGCACACTTTCACATGGCTCACCGATTATTGGGCTGGTACGCTGGGTAGGCGAAAATCAGAGTAAATTACGAAAAAATATGTATATGGCAAAGATCATGCCATCCTGGATTTTAGCAAATCGTGGACTGATTGACTGGAATAAATGGGTTATTGATATGTTTGTCAGTTGTATGCCTGTATTAAAAGACGCAAACCCGGATTTATTTGAAGAAGTCATTGCTTATACAATGGAAAACCAGTTATGGGCAAAACGCCGACTTGATATGATCGAACGAATTAGCGGGCATGTACAGCAAGGTGATGAAGTTTATATTGCTACCGGCATGTGGCAGCCAACTGTAGCCCATTTCGCAGCGCATATTGGGGCAAAAGGACTGGGCACCGAAATCAAGTTTGAGAATGGACAGATGACTTTGGCCGAACCGATTGCCCATGGGCCGGATAAAGCAGAGAAGATCAGAAAGCGCTTGGGTGTAGAAGGTATTGATGTGGCCTATGGCGATACATCAGCGGATATCCCTATGCTGGAAATGGCAGACCATCCTGTGGCTGTTTATCCTGATGACATACTCAAAGCTGTTGCACAGGAGCGTGGCTGGGAAATCTTTGGCGATAGAGCGGACGACTGAGAACACACTTATCTAGGCATTCTGCCTTACTCTCGCAAGACAGTAAAGCCAATCCCTTTTGGGCCTAAATGCGCGCCGATAACGGGCGTAACATTGACGACCATAGGCTCTCTTTTTAAAGAGGGGGCAAAGTCAGCGAGAAATTGACGGGCGCGTTCTTCTGCATTGGTATGTAAAATAGCGAGTTTTCTGATATTTCCTGCTTCGTGTAGAAGCTCCATTAGGCGATTGTTTGCCATCCTTGTCGTGCGGACCGCGCCGAGATTTTCGACTTTTCCATAGGACAAGCCGATCAATGGTTTAAGGCTGAGCAAAGCGGCCATGCGTGCTTTTGCCCATGAGACTCTCCCGCTACGGCGTAGATATTCGAGAGTATCTAAAGCTGCCGAGAGTTTGATCCTTTTTTGTATATTTTGAAGTAGCTGGTTAATTTCTTCAAAGACCTTTCCTTTTGCAATTGCTTCGGCAGCTTCAAGAACTTGAAAGCCGATCCCGAGACTCAGTTGCCCGCTATCTATGAGTTGGACACGTTCTCCGAAAGACTCTGCTGCCAAGCGCGCGGCGTTGAAGGTGCCGCTTAGTTGTGAGGCTGCATGGATCGAAAAGATCTTTTCTGCCCCGGCGTTGAGTAACTTTTCGTAGCGTTCCATAAACTCACCCGCAGAAGGAGCGGCTGTGGTTGCGGGGCTTTTGAAAGCCGGCATCCGCGCGTAAAATTCTTCGCGACTGATGTCTATGCCGTCGATATAGCTTTTTCCATCTATGACAAGAATAGCGGGGACAACTTCAATTTTGTGTTCTTCAAGCAAATTAGCGGGGATATCAGCGATGCTATCAGTAACGATGCCTATTTTCATGTTTTCTCTCTTTGTGGTAGAAAAACTCCCGCGCCATCAGAAGAAGCCGCGGGAGGATAAAAATTTTCTTTGCGCCTATGCGTGAGCCGCATTTACTCAATTGAAAGAATCAATTGATAATGCGGCTGACCGCCATCGAGCATTTCGACTTCATGGTCAGGATATTTTTCTTGGATCATATCACCAACACGATTGGCTTCTGCGCGAGGATAATCGCCACCTACATACAGGGTAATGAGTTCATACTCGTCCATATCGGCTTTTTCGAGCAGGCTTAGGCAGGCTTCATCAACTGAAGATGCGGCCAAGACCAACTTCCCATCGAGCAAGGCGATAACCTGCCCCGTTTCCACATTTACGCCGTCGATTTCAACGGTACGTGTGGCGGTAGTTACTTCGCCAGTGCGGACAGTGTCGAGGCTCTTGATCATTTTTTCTGCAACAGATGCTAGATCGCCTTCGGGGTTGTGCATGAGCATGGCAGCCAATCCTTGCGGAATGGTGCGGCTGGGTACAACGTGAACTTCTTTGACGGTCACATCACGGGCAGCCTGTGCAGCTAAAACGATATTTTTGTTATTCGGGAGAATGATGACTTTGTCTGTGGGCAGATTTTCGAATGCAGCTAATAATTCTTTTGTGCTGGGATTCATCGTTTGCCCGCCTTCAACGATTGCGGCAACACCCAAGCTGGCAAAAATACGCGAGATACCCGGCCCCGGGGAGACGGTTACGATCGCGATTTCACCTGGGTCGATGTTGGTCAGCTCTAGTCTGTCATAATCGGAGCCTTTGTTAAGCTCGTCCATCTGCGCGAGAAGATTCTCCATCGCTACGTCGGTGATGGTGCCAAGTTCCATAATATAGTCAATGGGAAGATATCGATTCTCAAGTGGGACATGAATATGCATTCTGTACATGCCATCGCCTTCGCCGACCTGAATAGAGGTGCCCATTTCTTCAAGTTTTCCATAGAAGGATTGCAGGTCAAGTTCGTCTTCGGGATAAAAGTCAACGACCACTTCCCAATCCTGTCCTTCTTCAACGGCGTGCATGGCGTTTTCCATGTCGAGGGCTGCCATCGGTTTAACTGCGAGCGTTGGGGTATCAAGCGGCTCGCCGTAGATATAGCGCATCATCCCTTCGAGGATGAGGAAAAGCCCCATGCCGCCAGAGTCAACAACACCAGCATCTTTGAGTACGGGTAAAAGTTCAGGGGTATAGTCTACAGATTCTTTTCCTGCAATAATGACTTTTTCTAAAATTTCGATAGGGTTTTGTGTTTCTTCAAGGGCGGCAACTGCTGCCAAACCAATATCTTTGGAAACGGTCAAAATTGTGCCTTCAACAGGGCGAACAACACCTCTGTAGGCGGTCTCGCTTGCCTCGGTTAATGCTTGGGCAAAATTTTCGCCTGTTAAGAGCTCAGCACCTTCCAATCCACGTGCGACGCCGCGCCAAATTTGGGATAAGATAACGCCCGAGTTGCCACGAGCTCCCATTAACGCGCCTTGTGAGACAGCGGCAGCCATATCCCCAACTTTGTGGTGACCTGAGTTTTCTATCTCATCATAGGCGGATTGCATGGTAAGCACCATATTTGTGCCTGTATCGCCATCGGGAACGGGAAAGACATTGAGGGCATTTACTGATTCCTGGTTAGCTCGCAACCACGTTAGCCCTGCTTCAACCAATCTTTTATAGGCTTGCCCATCAAAGGGTAAAGCCTGCATTTCTGCTACTCTTTTTTCGCGCGCTGCCGCAACTTCATCACTCATAAAAACTCCGTATTCGTTTATATAAAAAGACACAAAATTTTCTTTGTGTCCTTTTTCTTTTTATTCTACTTTTCTTTTTTATTCACCATCACCAACGCGCAGCCCCGCAACATGCACATCGATACTATTTACAGGTACACCGAGGGCTTTTTCTACATTAAAACGGACGGTATTGGCAACGCTGTTCGCTACAGAAGCAATACGTGTGCCGTGTTGAACGATCACGTAGATATCAATATCTATTTTATCGTTTTCATCATAGTGCACAGAAACGCCCCGAGTGGGATCCTTGGTGATCGTTTGTGCCAACCCGGATGCTAAATTTTTTGAAGCCAAGCCTACTACACCATAAGAGCGCAGAGTAGCATGATAAGCAATCGTGGCAACGGCGTTTGGCGAAACGTGAATTTTGCCTAAAGTGGTATTTTCTTTACTCATAATTTTTCCTTTACTTCATATATAACAATTTCTCTTGTGGGAGGATACGCTTTATGGTAAAATGCCTCGCTTCGGATGGAAAACCCGAACTTAGGTATTATTTTGTTTCGAAAAGGATATAAAAATGGCTGTCTGCGCTCACTGTGATAAGAAAACAACTTTTGGTAATCATCGCTCCTTCTCTATGAAAGCGACCAAACGAAAATTTAAACCAAACCTGCAAAAAGTGACCCTTTATGAAAATGGTCGCAAGGTTAAAAAAGTTCTCTGCGCCAAGTGTATCAAAACTTTGGGCAAATCTGCTTAGTATTTTGATTTTGTTTTCTCAAAAATCACGGCTTTGGCTGTGATTTTTTGTTTTAAGTTACAAGATCGCTAAACTGCCTTTTTCTTTCTACCCCAAGTGTATCAAAAGTTTAGGGAATTTTGTTAGAAAAACGGGGAAAAGCTTGAGACATTACCTGATTTGCATTTAGTGATTTGTACCCTTTTCCGCGCGCATATGCCCTTTCTAATCTCGTCTCTCAACCTCTCCCTTCCACTCGCTTGACTCCTTGAGATTTTCAAGATAATATAGGATTAGTCGTATATAGTGCAAGTCTTATATAAATGGAGTTTGAACGTGTCTCTTGAATATGCAATTCTTGGTTTTTTGAATGACCGCCCTTATTCTGGCTATGACCTAAAGAAAATGTTTGACAGTTCTATACGTCATTTTTGGCAAGCCGATCAAAGTCAGATCTATCGCACTCTCTCACGAATGATGGAAAAGGGATGGACAGAAATTGAAGTCATCCGCCAGAAATCCCGACCAGATCGCAAGGAATATCAAATTACCATCGCTGGAAAAGAAGAATTACTCAGGTGGTTAACCACGCCACTTCCTCAGGAGGCTCAACGCAGCGCAGATATGATTCAGGTTTTCTTTGCGGGAAAACTCTCAGATAAAGAAGCTCTGAAAATTTTTGAGCGAGCGGCAGACAATATGCGTGCAGGGCTGGCGCACTATGCAAAAATCCCGCGTGAGATCGAAGCCTATAGCCAATTTACCAACTCACCGCGTGACTTTTTCTTTTGGATGCTAACGCTTGATGTTGGAGTGCATACTTTGCAGTCTAATCTTGATTTCATCGAGAATCTTATTTTGCGTATTCATGATGGGGCAATCCCTCAAGAATAAAAGGAAAACCTTATGTTACGACAACTCCCCACCCGCCAACGCGTTCGCAAAGCCCTCGTCATTTTTGCTTTTTTATCCTTCCCCGTTACGATGAATTTTCTTTCACCCTATGTCATTATTGACGGAGCAATGAATGGCATCATCAACGGTAGTTTAATTATGTTCGGATTGATGTTTCTCTCCTCGCTCTTTCTCGGTCGCGCCTGGTGTGGATGGGTCTGCCCCGGTGGCGGGATGCAGGAAATTGTCGAGCCGGTCAACCGCCGTTCCATCAATGGGCGCAAGCTCGACTGGATCAAGTGGGCGATCTGGATTCCGTGGATCAACCTGATCGTATGGATGGCAATTCAGGCAGGAGGCTATTCTCGTGTCGATTTTTTTCATCTGACGAATACGGGGATCTCGGTAGACGAACCGTTCAAATACATTACCTATTATTTGGTTATTTTCCTTTTTATTGGCTTGGCGAGCTTTGTCGGACGACGAGCTGGCTGCCATATAATATGCTGGATGGCTCCCTTTATGATGGTCGGCAGATGGATTCGCAACCAATTCGGGTGGGCATCCTTGCGCCTGACAGCAGATGCCTCGGCGTGCAGTGATTGCAAACTATGCACAAAAAACTGTCCAATGAGTTTGGATGTGAATGCAATGGTACAAATCGACAATATGGAAAATGCCGAATGTATTTTGTGCGGCACCTGCGCAGATAATTGCTCCAAGAGTGCTATTCAATACTCGTTTAGTGCATCCGAATAGACTGTAAAAGAAAAGATGCAAAAGAAAATATGTATGGTAACAGGCGCGAACCGAGGTATTGGCAAAGCGATTGCTCTTGGACTGGCACAACATGGCGCAAAAGTCGTGATGATTTGCCGCGACCGCCAACGCGGAGAAATTGCCCAAGCTGAGATTCGATCTGCAAGCGGAAATCAAGATGCTGATTTGATGATTGCCGATTTAGTATCCTTGGAATCTGTGCGCCAATTGGCCATAGCGTATCAGGAAAAATATCCAAAATTAGATGTTCTGGTCAACAATGCCGGCGTTGCAAAAATGAAATATACTCAAACAGTGGATGGCTACGAAACGACTTTTACTGTTAACCACTTGGCTCCCTTCTTGTTGACGAATCTACTTCTGGATACGCTCCGCAAAAGCTTCCAAGCCCGAATTGTGAACGTCTCTTCGATGGTACATAAATGGGGAATAATTGATTTTGATGATTTGCAAGGCGAAAAAGTTTACGATATGGACAAAGCCTATAATCAATCGAAATTAGCTAATGTACTCTTTAGCTATGAAATGGCGCGTCGCTTGGATGGCACAAATATTGTGGTCAATAGCATGGAGCCGGGCATGGTCGTCACAGACTTTGGGCGTGAGTATTCAGGCTTCAAAGCCTTCATGGGTAAATTATGGAGGCCTTTCATGGCAGCGCCCAAAGAAGGTGCATCCACAGCCATTCATTTAGCCTTGTCGGATGAAGTAGAAGGCGTAAACGGTAAACATTTTGTTAAAAGCCAGGCCGTTAGGTCGTCAAAAGATTCCTATGATGAAGCATTGGCAAAACGCTTGTGGAATTTGAGCGAAGAACTAACAAAGGCAACCTAAGGATCTCCTGTGAAAATAACTTCCTTTGCCATTTTTTACTTCGTAGCCCTCATAAGTATCGCCCATTTTTTCGTCCCACCCGAATATAACTGGCAGCAACATACGGTCAGTGATTTGGCAGCACAAAAGCTACCAAATCAATGGATTATGCGAACAGGCTTCATCGGATTTGGTTTGCTACTCAATATTGGTATTCTATCAAAATTCATTGCTTCCAAGAAAATCTTCTATCCTGATCTGCTGCTGATGCTCTACGGGCTAGCAGTGCTCATGTCTGGCTTTTTCAGCGCAGCCCCTTTTCTTGAAGGAGTGAGCGTTAATCTTCAAGAAGATAAATGGCATTCTTTTTTCGCACAAGCAGCTGGAATTTTGTTTAGTGCGGGCATACTTTTCTATATATTTTCAGCATCAAACACAAAAGAAAGAAGCATTCACATCGTTTTCCTGATTTTAGTCACGGGAACATCAGCAATCTTTGGCTTGGAAGAAAATGGCATTATTTATTGGGGTAGGGGAGCAATACAAAGAGTGCTATATTCCTTCAGTTTTATTTGGATATTATTTAGTCAATATCTGGGCAGTTGAAAATACAATTCATAAGACAATACCTTCGCCAAAAAAAGATGAATAAACGGGGTTTCTTGTAGTAGAGTTG
>CAZOOX010000109.1:0-14162 GCA_964581545.1 uncultured Anaerolineaceae bacterium | reverse complement strand
AATATATCGCTTTTACATCTTTGCGTGATGGGCATATGCAGATTTATTCTATAAATCTTGAAGATAGCACTGTGCAACGTCTCACAGAAACAACAAAAGATGAATACGCCAGACAACCTGCTTGGTCACCCTTCAATAATCAAATAGCCTATGCTCTTAGGCGTTATGGTTCATATCAGATTTGGGTTATGAATGATACAGGTGAAGTTCAGGATCAACTCACCAGAAGTGGTGAATTGTTTTGGGATATCCACCCCGTTTGGTCACCAGATGGAACGATGGTGCTCTATAATCAGCATCTCAAGAGTAACTCTTCAAGAGTTTGGCTTATGAATATCCTCTATGAGAATCGAGGTGTTGCCGGGCTAGAAGTAGAAGCAGATCCCCTGCCTATTCGTGAAGTGAGTTATTCAGCAGACGGATTTTGGCTTGTCTTTGAAGGCAGAGAAAAGAGCAATCAGGATATTTATATAATGACAGTTGCTGGAGCATCCCGTACGCCGATTACAACAGACCCTGCCGAAGACTTTGATCCAGTATGGAGACCACTTCCATAAAGTACCTGAAAAAAACATTCAAAAAGCCGCTCAAAAGGGCGGCTTTTTCTGTTAACGAAGCTCTTATTTGACGCTCATTTTTGTGCATGGTATCATCGTTTTTTAGTGCTTTAGCACTCTAAAGAATAGGGTGCTAAAAAGACACCTCTAGCCCATGAAAACACTGACTGAACGCCAAAAAACAATTCTAATGCTGATTGTGCGCGAATATATTGATAGCGGACAGCCAGTTGGCTCGAAATCGCTCGTTAAAAATTATAGACTGGATGTCAGCTCTGCGACGGTTCGCAATGAAATGCGTGCTCTCACCGAAATGGGATATCTGCGAACAACAACGGGACGAATCCCGACCGAGGCTGGATACCGTTATTTTGTCCGTCAGGTGATGAGAAATGCTAATTTACCAAACGCTGTGCAGCGGACGATCTCTCATCAATTTGCACAAACGCACTCCAGCGTTGATGAGTGGATGACACTAACCGCATCCGTTTTGGCGCATCAGACCCAGGCAGTTTCTTTGGTCACTGCGCCTCGCAATGAACAGGTGCTTTTTAAGCATCTTGAGCTCATCTCTACACAGGGACGGCAAATTCTAATGGTTTTGGTTTTTGCGGGAGGAGAAGTCTCCCAGCAAATTCTGACCCTGGCAGAAGTTGTTTCGCAATCGCGGTTGAGCCAGGTTGCCGAGCGGCTTAATAAGAAATTAGGCACTTTGTCAGCAGAGATAATCTCAGCCTTGCCCCCTCGCTCGGATGTGTTGGAACAGGATATTCTTTTACTTATCCAGCAGGAGATGTTAGCGCATAGTGAGGGCGCATCGGGCGAGATTTATATGGATGGCATGGCAAATATCCTTGCCGAAACATCTTTTGCAGATTCGGATGAAGGTCGACGAACATTACGTTTTTTTGACGAGCGTTCGATTTTGCAAGACCTTCTTTCTAGTAAGGTAGTTGATTCTGCTGTTGGGGGGGTGCAGGTGCTTATTGGCGGAGAAGATGGTTGGGAAGAATTGCGGCAATGCTCTATGGTGCTCGCAAAGTATGGGGTCGCCGGGCAAGCCACGGGCACGCTCGGAGTTCTTGGTCCCATGAGAATGCCTTATGCACGTACGATCCCCACTGTCCGTTATATGGCGGATCTATTAAGTGGTTTAGTTACAGAAAATCTTTCTGGAGAGTAGAAGAATGGCAAAAAGCAAGAAGAGTACAAAATCCAAAAAAGAAAAAAAGCAAGTTGAGGAAGAAGTGGTCGCTGAAGTCGTGGAAGTTGAAATGGTTTCAGGCGAGGAATTTGCTGCTTTGCAAGAAGAATTGGAAGCCAGCAAAACCGAAGTTGAAAGCAAGCAGGATGAGTTGCTTCGTTCTTTGGCGGAGTTTTCCAACTACAAAAAACGTGTTGAGCGCGACCAGATTTTGAGACAGAAAACGATGAAGGGCGATATTGTAAAGCATTTTCTGCCTGTGATGGATGATATGTTGCGTGCGTTGCAGAATGCTCCCGAAGACCCTTGGGTGGAGGGCATTCAGCTTATTTATCGCAAGTTGGAAGGTGTTCTCGAAGTTGAGGGTGTCACGCGTATCGAAGCGGAAGGGGCTGAATTTGACCCCAATTTTCATGAAGCGATTGCGCAGGTGCCAAGCGATGAGCACGAAAGTGGTCAGATCGTTGAGGTTTTACAAGAAGGCTATATGCTCGGTGAGCGGGTTGTACGCCCTGCGATGGTTAGAGTTGCTGAGTAAGAAAACGTGTTAGCGTGTCATGTGTAGAAGTGTCATGTGTCGCGTTGTGAAAAAAGGAAAACGTGAAGCGTAAAAACGTGACACATAAAAACAGGAGAACGTAGTTATGAGCAAAATTATTGGCATTGATCTCGGTACGACTAACTCAGCAGTTGCAGTAATGGATGGCGGTGAGCCGGTGATTATTCCATCTTCTGAAGGGGAGCGACTTGTTCCTTCGGTTGTGGCGGTAAATAAAAATGGAGAGCGATTGGTGGGGCGCGTTGCCCGCAATCAATCTATTATCAATCCCCAAAATACAATTTCTTCAATTAAGCGCTTTATGGGACGCAAATTTGATGATAAAGAAGTGCAAGGCATTTTGGAAAAAATCCCCTACGAGATTTCTGGCGCATCGAACGGTGACGTCCGCGTGACGCTCGATGGTAAGCAGTACTCTGCCCCCGAAATTTCTGCGATGATCCTTTCAAAGATCAAAGCCGATGCCGAAGCTTATCTTGGTGAGACTGTTACGCAAGCTGTGATCACTGTCCCTGCTTATTTTAATGATGCAGAGCGCAATGCGACCAAAGATGCCGGTAAAATCGCCGGTCTTGAAGTTTTACGCATTATTAATGAACCAACAGCCTCTTCTTTAGCTTATGGTTTGGATAAGAAAGATAACGAGATCATTGTCGTTTACGATCTTGGCGGCGGGACTTTCGATGTTTCTGTTCTCGAAGTGGGCGATGGTGTTTTCCAGGTGCGTTCCACGAGTGGCGATACTTTCCTTGGCGGTGATGATTTTGATCAGCGCATTATGGATTATCTGGCAGAAGAGTTTGAGAAAGATAATGGTATTGATCTAAAGAAGGACCGTCAATCTTTGCAGCGTTTGAAAGAAGCTGCTGAAAAATCGAAGATCGAGCTTTCGACAACGATGCAGACTGAAATTAATTTACCCTATATCACGGCAGATGCCTCTGGGCCAAAACACTTAGTCTTAACGATGACGCGTGCCAAACTTGAGCAAATTACAGCCGATTTGGTAAACCGGACAATGGCTCCTGTGAAGCAAGCTTTAGCCGATGCAGATCTGACTGCTGGCGAAATCAGCGAAGTGGTCATGGTCGGTGGGATGACGCGTATGCCTGCCGTGCAGGATCGTGTAAAAGCCTTCTTTGGAAAAGAACCGCATAAAGGCGTGAACCCTGACGAAGTTGTGGCCATTGGCGCAGCTATTCAGGGCGGTGTTTTGGGCGGCGAAGTGAAAGATGTTTTGCTTCTCGATGTAACCCCGCTTTCCCTCTCAATTGAGACTTTGGGCGGTGTAGCGACTCAATTGATCGAGCGCAATACCACTATCCCGACTCGCAAGAGCCAGATCTTTTCTACGGCAAGTGATAATCAGCCCCAGGTTGAGATCCACGTCCTTCAGGGCGAGCGTCCTATGGCGGCAGATAATAAAACGCTCGGCAATTTCACCTTAGACGGTATCCCGCCTGCGGCACGGGGCGTTCCGCAGATCGAAGTTACTTTTGATATCAATGCAAATGGTATTATCAAAGTTTCGGCGCAAGACAAGGCAACGGGTCGCAGTCAAGATATTACGATCACGGCATCATCCGGTTTATCCGATGAGGAAGTCGAGAAGATGCGTAAAGATGCCGAAGAACATGCCGAAGAAGATGCAAAACGCAAAGATTTGATCGAAGCGCAAAATCAGGCAGATAATACCGCTTATGGTGCAGAAAAAGCGATCAAAGATTTGGGCGATAAATTGCCTGATGAAGTGAAAACAGAAGTTGAAGAAGCTGTTGCCGAAGTTCGCAAAGTGCAAAATAGCGATGATGTGGAAGAGATCAAAAAAGCAACTGAAGCCCTAACTGAAGTCGTGCAGAAGATCGGTGCGAGCGTTTACGAAGAGTCTGCTGCTGCACCGGAGGGTGAAGAAGCCGCTCCCGCTGATGACGATGACGTTGTTGAAGGTGAAGTAACAGAAGAATAGAATCAGTAATCAGTATTCGGTAATCAGTAGACAGACAACTGGTTACTGATTGCTGAACACTGATAACTGAGTTTTTATGAGCAAACGTGATTATTATGAAGTTCTCGGCGTTCAAAAGAATGCTTCCGATGGCGATATTAAATCAGCATTTCGGCGGCTGGCACGTCAATATCATCCTGATGTGAGCAAAGAAGAAAACGCCGAAGAGAAATTTAAGGAAATAAATGAAGCCTATGGCGTTCTTTCTGATGCGCAGAAGCGTGCCAAGTATGATCGTTTTGGTCATGCGGGGTTGGGTGACACAGGCGGCTTCCAGGATTTCACTGGCGATTTCGGTGATCTTTTTGAAGGTCTTTTTAACAGTTTCGGCTTTGGTGGGATGGGTGGACGCTCACGAAACGCCCCTCGACGTGGACGTGATCTCCAGAAAGAAGTTAAACTCGAATTTGATGAAGCTGTTTTTGGTGTAGAAAAAGAAATTGAATTTTCACGCGATGAAGTTTGCTCAACTTGTCATGGTGATGGCGCGGAGCCAGGATCAAAAATCGATACTTGTTCAACTTGTCGTGGGCAGGGTGAAGTTCGTCAGGTACGCCAAACCATTTTGGGACAAGTTGTTCAAACCACAACCTGCCCAAGTTGTAATGGGCGTGGACAAACCATAGAAACCCTTTGTCACACTTGTCGCGGGAATGGTTTAGAACGCAAGACGATTAAAAAGAAAGTCAAAATTCCTGCTGGTGTGGATAAAGGACAGCAAATCCGTTTGGGTGGAGAAGGACAGCCCGGTGCAAATGGTGGCCCCCGCGGTAATCTTTATTTGGTGATGAATGTCAAATCGCATAAATTCTTTCAGCGGCGAGATGACGATATTATCCTGAACCTTGATATCAATGTTGCTCAAGCTGTTTTGGGCGCAGATATTGATGTCCCCACTGTTGATGGCAGCGAAAAACTCAGCATCCCCGCAGGGACACAGCCGGGTAAAGTCTTCACTTTGCGCGCACGCGGCGTCCCGCGTTTGCAGCGCAGCGGGCGCGGCGACCAGAAGATCGTTGTCAATGTTAATATCCCCAAGCGATTGTCTGATGAGCAGCGTACGATCTTTGAGAATCTTGCAGATACGCTCGATACTGAAGTCAAACCGCAAGAACGAGGCTTCATGGATTGGGTGAACGAGGTTTTTGGAGGGTAGAGCAGTATTCAGTATATAGTAATCAATATCCAGACCTGATGGGTTTCTAAAACCTGTCAGGTCTTTTTGTATTAAGTTTTCCTTTTTGATTTCGGCTTACTTTTTTGTTGTTGACTTACTTTTCTTTTTATTGTAAGATTTGCATACCCACTGCAAGCAAAAAGGAGTCCTGGATGGAAACATATACAACGGTTAAAGGTCAGGTTGTTATTCCTGTCAAATTGCGGCGTAAATATGGTATCAAAGAAGGTACAAGGATCGTTTGGACGGATACAGGCGATTCGATAATCATACGCCCCATCACTAGAGAGTATTTACGAAATTTGCGAGGTTCTCTCAAAGGTTCTGACGCTTTAGAAGTTTTGATGGAAGAAAGACAAAAAGATAAAGAGAAAGGTAAATAATGTCTACAAAGGTTTTGGATGCTTATGCCCTTATGGTCTTCTTTCACGATGAACAAGGCGCGAATATTGTTGAAGGTTTACTTTTTGACGCACAAGAGAGCAACGGCACCCTCCTTTTATCCGTCATAAATCTTGGAGAGATTTGGTACTCAATCTCACGCACTCATTCTCCTGATATTGCTGATAGCTATATTCAGGAAATAAAAGCGATGCCTATAAGTATTATAGATGCCGACTGGGAAGTTTCTCGTCAAGCTGCTTTTTATAAAGCACGAGGCAATATCTCCTACGCAGATTGTTTCGCTGTAGCTCTTGGCAAAATCAATAATGCTGAGATTGTCACGGGCGATAAAGAATTTGAAATTGTGGAAGATGACGTGAAAATTTTGTGGTTGAGTTAGAAGAATACTCGATAGGTGAATGAAAAATGACAAAAAGAAGGTTGGGTAATCGCGTTGGAAAAAATGGACATTTGGGCGTTGGTTGCTCAGCTTCTGTTTTTGATACTGAACGGAAGAAAGTATTACTGATACGGCGTGCTGATAATGGCAAGTGGGATGTGCCAGGTGGCTATATGGACCCGGGGGAGAGTTTCGGCCAAGTGCAGAAATTTCAGAGATTAAATACTTTTCCGTTAAAGAACTTCCTTCCATGCTAAAAACAGAAAAGACCCTCCTTGAAAAACTAATGAAAAGGGAATAATGACTATGAATTGGCTCGAAGTTTCCTTAACAACAAATGGCGAAATGGCAGAAGCCGTTGCCGATGTTTTTGCGCGTTATGCGCCGGGTGGTGTTGTGGCAGAACGTGGGATCAAATATCTGGATGCGGATGACCCCGGCACACCAAAAGATGAAGTCATCGTGCGCGCCTATTTGCCCGTGGACGCTCGTCTCGAGGAAACGCGTCAGCAGCTGGAACAAGGTCTCAGCTACCTGAACATGATCCAAGCCCTCCCCGCCCCAACATTTACGCCAATAAAAGACGCCAACTGGATGGAAGCATGGAAGCAGCATTATCGCCCCATCAGCATTGGCGAAAAGCTCATCATCATACCCGCCTGGATGGATTCCCCTGGTGAGACTCGCATCCCGATCAAAATTGATCCTGGGATGGCGTTTGGGACAGGGACTCATCCCACTACACAGTTGGTTCTGGATTTATTGGAAGATGTAATTGTTGAAAAAAAACCATCTACAGTCATTGATGTTGGTTGCGGTTCAGGGATTCTCTCCATCGCGGCACTCAAGTTAGGCGTAGAACGTGCGCTGGGCGTGGATATCGAATCGGCTTCGGTGGAATCTTCACGTGAGAATGCTGATGTGAATGAGATCGGCGACGAGTTCATTATCGGTCAGGGATCGGTAGATGAAATTTTAGCGGGAGATTTTGAATTCAAATCCGCTCCTTTGGTGGTAGCAAATATGCTCGCCCCGATATTGATCCGTTTAACGGAAGCAGGTTTGGGCAAGCTCGTCTCGCCGAACGGGCATTTGATCCTGTCAGGAATTTTAGAAGAGAAGGAAGCCGATATCCGCGCGACGGTCGCATCCCATCAACTTGAGATCATCGAACGCCGCCAAATGGGGGGTTGGGTTGCGTTTACGCTGAAGCCATAATTGCAAGACAGAAAATGCCCTCGTATTCTGCGAGGGCATTTTCTGTCTTAGCGGAAACTCTTTTTTGTGTTGTTCTTTATTTTTTGCGGAGCAGTACAAAAGCCAGTATGGTATCTATGATAGCAGCCAAGAGTAGCATGGTGCTGGTCGAGTCGTACATTTTTGTGTTGCCGGTAGCGAATAAGTTGATCGTGATCGCTGCGATCCCAACGAAAATCAAGCCGGTGAAGATCGTCAACCCCAGCACTTTTTTGTTGCCGCTGGATTGCTGATACATCTTGAAGCTGGTGATGCCGAACATGACTGTCGATGAAATAGCGATTATGTTCATGTATTTGTGAAGTGGACCGAGATCGCTCGCAAAAACGAGCGTGCTGATAAGAATAAGAATTTTAATGTTGCGCATGTTTTTTCTCCTTGTTGGTTTTTAGTTTCCGCTAAACTCGATAAATAACTTGGCGTGAAGAATTATCTTCTTATGGGGCAACGTCTGCGACATCCACGCCGTTGGCAAGATCGGTCACCCATTGGTAAAAGAGCACATCGTTGACGGACTCTTTGTAAAAACGTTTGGTTTGCAAGATCGTGTGGTAGGTATCATTCACCGTATAAGTGCGGAAGTTGTCAATCTCCGCGCGAATATCAGCATGATTGGCAGCGAGAAGCTCTGCAAGGGGAGTATCCAGGCCGCCTGAAGCCATCGAAACAAATTGCTGCTCGACTTTGTCTTCATCAGTATTGAATTGGGCAAAGATCATTTCGGGGTAGCGAGCGCCGTTAACGATAGTTGCCGTATCAAAATTTAGTTTTTCACGAGGAATATCGGTGGCACCAAGCTCATTTTGCATAATCGAGATCGCCCCCCAATTCTCCAGCGAATCGGTCATCTGGAAACGGTAGCTGCCGTTGCAGTCGCCCAATACAGCAATTTGAGCATCGGGATATTGCTCGGCGACAAATCCTGCATAAAAAGAAGCCGGGACAGCGCCCGCGCTGCTGCCAGCGATGAAGATGTTCTCAAGGTCATCGAATTGGTCATAAGCCCAATCGAGCGCCGCGCTGCTGTTAATATATCCCTTGTAATTCACACCATCGTGAACATTATTACCGATATGCACATCGGCGGTGCAATAGGGGATATAGAGTATGTTGTAATCGCCAAATGGATTGAGTTCATTCTCCAGATCGAAGATGCCCCCCTGCGATTCAGGATGATCCTGATCCCACATCATCCCGCCTTTTGTCGATTTATCTCCCTGAATATAAACGGTCGGATCGAATATCTGTGGATTCTCGAGGTCGCACGGCATATTGGCTGGGCAGCCGCCGCCGGGCTGGAAGAAGATGAGGAGGTTATTACTTTCTGCCTGACGAGTGAAAAAAGCGTATGGAGAGCCGCCCGCGCAGATTGTCTCCCCGCCAAGTAGATGCGTTTCCCATTCGCTGTTTTTGGTATTGCTGCTGCAAGCTGCCGTGCTTGAAAGAGCAATTAAGGCAAAGAAAAAGATATAGAAAATTCTTTTAAACATATAGTCTCCTGATTGGCGAAATCCAGAAGACTATAAAGGGAGTAAGTTTATCTCAAAAGTGCAAATGTATCGTATCTTTGTGCATTTTTATGGGTTTTGCGCAAAGACGATGAAATCATCACGAAATTGACCGGGTGATAGGCCAGCTTCGTTCTTAAACCAGCGATTGAATTGTGAAGGGCTGGTAAAGGATAAAGTGAAGGCGATCTCAGTGATCGTGTCGGTCGTATGGATGAGCTGTCTTTTGGCTTCGAGCAACAATCTTTCGGAGATCATTTTGCCGGGCGTTTTCTTGGTTCGTTCTCGCACAGTTTGGACAAGATGATTTGCCGTAACCCCCAGCTCATCAGCAAATTCGTAGACTTTTTTTCTCTCACCGTAATAGCGTTCTACGAGGTTTTCAAACTCGCGCACGAGGCGAGATGATGCATCGAAAGTCACGACTTGTTTTTGTTGGGTTTTGTCTTGTAGACGCCGCATTTCTAACAAAATGACATTTAGATAGGTCAGCAAGGCTTCATCATAACTCTGGGGATCATTGACAGCATCGCAGCGTTCCAAAGCTGTGTTAAAAACAAAATCAAACAAGCCATGATGTGAAGAGGGGATTTCCTGAATAAAGGGTTTATCATTGGTATATTTCAGTGAATACAGAAATTCCGGGAACTCTTGATTTTGCTTGATGTACAAGCCTTTACTAAAGCCAATACCGATTTCCCTCCCATCCAGTTGATTACTCCATGCATGAACCTGATCCGGTGGAATGCAGACCAATGTGCCTTGTTTGATATTGTAATAATGAAAATCGACAAATAATTGGGAATGCCCCTCCAAGAGCCAGATCAGCGAAAAAAAATCGTGCCGATGCACCTGCGTGCAGCAGGTCAATTCGTCCAGTTGACCGATCAACCCCTCAGGACATTCACGCAGATTATCAAAGTCTAAAATAAACATGGTTTTATTGTGCCGCAAAAAAAAGTATATGGCAAGGCTTTTCTAATTCATTGCCTTGGAAAAAAACTTGTTGCATACGCCCCTAATTACCTAATTCCTAATTACCTGCTCATCGAAATATGCTATCATTGGGGGATGAAAGACCGTCAGCGTTGGCTCCCCTTTTTACTGCTTAATATCTTTGTTTCGGCTGCTGTAACAGCTGCGATCTTGTTTTGGTATGACCGCACACAGAAAGGGATAGATATCCCTGCAGCACCGGTTGGTATGGCTGCACCTTCAGAAAATCTTTCTGCCGAGGCCTCCGACTCTGCGGCGGCAGTCCCCGATGTTGAAATTGACGTTGAAATCGTCAATGTGATCGGTGCAGAGATTTTTGACGCCGAGATGGTTTCGGTGCGCTACAGTGGAGAAGGGGAGTTGGATCTGGCAGGTTGGTATCTTGAAGATGAAGATAAAAATGTTTTTGTTTTTCCACGGTTGATCTTATTTGCGGAAGGCGCAGTGCGGGTGCATACGATGTCGGGGCAAGATACCGTTGTCGATCTATATTGGGGATTGCGTGAATCTGTGTGGGAATCAGGCGAGGTAGCAAGCTTAATGGACCCGCAAGGCATAGAGCGGGCAACGTATGAAGTTCCCTAATTAATACTACTCTTTGTTTTTAGCTAATTATGAAGAAGACTAAATAATGACCCAAGCATTCTATAGAAAATGGCGACCCCAAAGATGGGATGAAGTTCTCGGACAAGCGCATGTAACAGATACACTCCAAAATGCGCTCGTTGGCGACCGCGTGGGGCATGCTTATCTCTTTGCAGGCCCACGTGGCACAGGCAAAACTACCGTTGCGCGTTTGCTCGCCAAAGCGGTCAATTGCCAGAAAGAAGATATTGCAGCGCGCCCCTGCGATGATTGTGAATATTGCAAAGCTGTCAACGAAAATCGCTTTCTCGACCTGATCGAAATTGATGCAGCCTCTAACAACGGCGTGGACGATGTCCGTGATCTACGAGATAAGATCAATTTCTCTCCTTCACAGGGAAAATTTAAGATATACATTATCGACGAAGTCCACATGCTTTCTACCCCGGCCTTCAACGCGCTCCTAAAAACACTCGAAGAGCCACCCCCACATGCCATCTTTATTTTGGCGACGACAGAAATTCATAAAATTCCTGCCACAGTGCTTTCTCGCTGTCAGCGCCACGAGTTTCGGCGCGTCTCGGTTGAAAGCATTATCAAACAACTTGATCTCATTGCTGAAGGTGAAAATATCACCGCCGACGCAGATGCCATGCAACTAATTGCCAGGCAATCCAATGGCGGGATGCGCGATGCTATTTCTCTCCTTGACCAACTTTCATCTACGAGTGAAAAGATCACTCTTGAGCTGGCTCAAACTGTACTCGGCACTGCCACAAATGAGACTGTCATCGAGTTAATTGATGCAATTCGCGATAATGCTCCCGGCGTGGGTTTACAAGCCATTCATCGCGCGCTTGATGCCGGCTCGGATCCCCGCCAGCTTGCGCGGCAGATCGTTGAATATCTACGCGCACTCATGCTTTTCCAGATGGGAAACGAGGCTCAAATTGATGCCACGCAAGATATCAAAACCCGAATGGCCGCGCACGCAAAAAACTTCTCTGCCACGACGGTGCTAAAAATAATGCGCGCTTTCAACAGCGCGGCAGTCGATCAACGCGGCGGTTGGCAGCCATCACTTGGCCTTGAATTGGCTTTGGCAGATATTTTAGAGATCAATGGGTCTGCTCCCGTTCTTCAGCAGAGTACCCAGTCCGAGCAGCGCAGCGTTGTTTCGGCAGAGGTTAAACGGACGCAAGCTCCTGAGCCTGCTCCCGCTAAAAAAACGGAATCCAGCCCCGAGGAAAAATCTGAAGCGGTTTTAGATCCAAAAATTAGCACTCAAAAAATTGTCGGCGCATGGAAAGATATTCGCGCGCGCGTTAAACAATCTGACCGGAATCTGGAAGCATTACTTAATTCATGTAAATCCTTAGAAGTAAAAGGCGACACGCTCATCTTAGGCATGGCAAGCGAAGTTTTAGCTGAAAAAATTGAAAAAGAAGATAGTGTTGAAGTTACACAAAAAGCAATTAACGATGCGCTTGGTGTACTATTAAAAATCAAATGTATGGTCACGAATGCAAATGGAAAAATGCCTTCAGGGGTTGACCAAAACGGGCTTGTTGCCGCCGCTATTCAGGCGGGCGGTAAAGTAGTAGATATTCAGGAGTAAAAATGGCTAAAGGTAAAGGACGTAATCGTGGTTTTTCAATGGGCGGTGGTGGCGGACAAGCTGGCATGATGCAGCAACTCCAGCAGATGCAGCAACAATTGGCCGAAGCGCAGGAAAAACTGGCAATAGAAACCGTTACAGCAACGGCAGGTGGCGGTGCAATTAGCGTAACGATGACCGGTGACCAAAAATGTACCGAGGTTAAAATAGCCCCTGACTTTTTAGAGGATATGGATGCTGAAATGCTTCAGGATATGGTGCTTTCGGTAGTCAATATGGCTTTGGATAAATCCCGTGAGTTGGCGGCAGAGCGTATGGGCCCGTTGGCGAGTGGACTTCCTTTTTAGGTAATGTTCAAGGTTGCAGATTGAAAGTTTTCCTGTAACTTTCTCTCCTTCAACTTTAAACTCTGTCTATGATCCTTCCAGAACCCCTTCAAAACCTTATCAATGCTTTCGAGCGTTTGCCAGGTATTGGTCCAAAATCCGCTTCTCGACTGGCTTTTTATCTCTTGCGAGATGCGAGCGACCTTGGTCAAGACCTCTCTGATGCCTTGGATGGTTTCAAAAGCAAACTAGCCTTTTGCCCCGAGTGCTTCAATATCATGGTCAAAGAACGCGAGCGTTGTGATATTTGCGATGATTCTCAGCGAGATGAGGGTGTGATCTGCGTAGTAGAAGATGCACTTGACGTTTTGAGTCTTGAGAGAACCGCGGGATATAAAGGGAAGTACCATGTTTTACATGGGGCACTCTCTCCGATTGAAGGTGTTGGCCCTGATGATCTGAAAATACATCCGCTTTTTGAGAGAGTTAAGCAAGAGAATATAAGAGAAATTATCTTGGCGACCAATCCCAGCATGGAAGGAGATGCAACGGCACTTTACTTGAGCCAACGCTTGACAGGCTCCGATCTGCGGGTGACGCGCCTTGCACGTGGCC
The DNA here is from genome assembly GCA_964581545.1 of uncultured Anaerolineaceae bacterium. Taxonomy (GTDB): domain Bacteria; phylum Chloroflexota; class Anaerolineae; order Anaerolineales; family Villigracilaceae; genus Desulfolinea. The sequence continues at coordinate 971 of CAZOOX010000109.1, read as the reverse complement.
TCCCCATCGGTGGTGATCTTGAATATGCCGACCAAAACACCCTTTTGCGTGCCCTATCTGGGCGTCAAGAGATGGAATAATGACCAATTTCAAAATTGATGCCAAATTGGTCGATTTTCCTCTTGACACAAAAAGGACTATGCGTATAATAGTGGGGCTGGAGATAACCGGCCCGATTTAGTCTCAGTGATGAGGCAGATCGTTACAAACGAAATTCATCTCACGTCAACAACACAGAGCAAATATGTTTTGCAGTCTGACGAGCCGATGTTGAAAAAACATCGGCGATTTTAGTCTGTATATTGCTCTTGACAGGATGAGATGAGGCGAGTAGAATACCGCTCGCTTAACTAACCAGCACCTTAACAACTGAAGAGTGATAGGAAGCAAGCAATAAAAGTTTTCCTGTCAATTCAATAAAGTAAATCCGTAACTTACACACCTTCGGGTGTGACAAAATTTTTTATGCGGAGAGTTTGATCCTGGCTCAGGATGAACGCTGGCGGCGTGCCTAATACATGCAAGTCGAACGAGGAGCCTTTTTACTTGTATTCGTACTCGTAAGAAGGATTTCCTAGTGGCGAACGGGTGAGTATCGCGTTGGTGACCTGCCCCAAAGAGAGGAATAACAGTTCGAAAGGATTGCTAATACCTCATGTTGTCATGGTTTTTAGAAAGCCATGTCTAAAGGAGTTTACTTCGCTTTGGGAGGGGCCTGCGTCCCATCAGCTAGTTGGTAAGGTAACGGCTTACCAAGGCGACGACGGGTAGGGGACCTGAGAGGGTGGCCCCCCACAATGGAACTGAAACACGGTCCATACACCTACGGGTGGCAGCAGTAGGGAATATTGCACAATGGGCGAAAGCCTGATGCAGCAACGCCGCGTGCGCGATGAAGGCCTTCGGGTTGTAAAGCGCTTTTCTGAGGGAAGAGGAAGGACGGTACCTCAGGAATAAGTCTCGGCTAACTA
>CAZOOX010000108.1:0-14198 GCA_964581545.1 uncultured Anaerolineaceae bacterium | reverse complement strand
ATTTCATCCTGGGCCCTCCTGCGTTCGGTGACATCCTGGTTGACTCCACGAAATCTAAGGGGATTACCTTGAGCGTCTCTTTCAACCACCCCTTTGCTCCAAAGCGTGCGTACTTCGCCATCCCCACGGATCGCTCTAAACTTAACCGGCGACAGCTCTCCTGCAGCGATTGCTTCTTGAAAGATACTATTGATAGTATCTACATCATCTGGATGAAAGAATTTCTCAGTGACAGCATTCTGGTCTAGCTCAGCATCAAGGCTTATTTGCATCATATGGCGCAACTCTTCAGACCAAGACACCTCCCCTGTCTGCAGGTCAATGCTCCAGTCACCTAATTTTGCAATTCGATGTGCTTCTTTGAGTCTCTCTTCACTTTTTCTCAAGGCATCACTTGCTTTTTTACGCTCTGTAATATCCTGGTTGACTCCACGAAATCTAAGGGGGGTACCTTGAGCGTCTTTATCCACGACTCCCTTACTCCAGAGTGTGCGCACCTCACCATCTCCGCGAATTACCCTAAACTCATAGGGCGAAAGCTCGCCTGAATCCATTGCTTTCTCAGAAGCCTCTTCAACTAAAATTTTGTCGTCCGGATGAACTACCTCGGCTAAAAAAGTATCTTGGTCTAAAATTTCGCCAGGATCAATCTGAAAAATACGATAAAGCTCATCTGACCATGTGACTACATCATTTTGAAGATCAGTATCCCAGCTTCCAATTCTCGCGATTTGCTGCGCTTCCTTCAATCCTGCTTCACTCTCCAGTAACGAAACTTCAGCTAACTGAAGTGCTTTTACTTGCACTTCCAGTTCACTGATCGTGTGCTGGAGCTGCTCTGCCATTGTGTTGAACGCACTACCTAAAATACCGATCTCATCGCTTGTGTTGACTAATGCGCGTTCCTCCAAATCTCCCTCCGCGATCTTGCCGGCAACAAGCGCCAAGCCCTGAAGAGGCAGCACTACAGCCTGCATTTGTGATGTTCCAAGGTAGATAGAGACAGTGAACATGAGGATCAAGACAATTCCGGTAATTAGCAATGCTCGCAAGGGAAAAGCCAAGGCATCAAGAACGGGTTGCTCAGCAACAACATAAAATATTTGCTCCCCTAGCTCAAGGTCACCAACTGCTAAAACGGAGAGCATGTTTTCCAGCCCCCTCTGGATACCATTCTCACCTGGCACCTGCATTTCCGTTCCTCGCAAAACGATCGAGGGATTATGATGCGCGATTACTTTGCCTTCTGAATTCAAAATATAAACACATTCCCCTCTCGCTTGTGGAATATCTGCTATAAAATCCCAAACTTGTTTGAATCGAATATCGGCAGCTAATACACCAGTCGGCTCTCCGCTCTTGATGTCAACAAGCGGGACAGCGATAATCATTGTTGGCTCACCTGTTTCGGTATCGATCCGCACTGGTCCGTAATATGTTTCCCCGCTAGCCATAGGAACAAGAAACTCATCGGTCTCTGCCCGACTTTTTATATCATCGGAAGTCACAATACCAACACGAGTAGATATTGCCAGTTTTTGTCCTTGGCTGCCAAGTAGTCTTAATTCCCGGAAAATATGCTCCTGAGCCTGCACCCTGGAAAGAGTATTACGCTGCTCTTCAGGTGATAGTCCGTCTAATGATCTGATCTGGTTCACCAAACGTAACTCAGCTTCTAACTCATCAATAAAAGCAGAAACCTGTACAGTGACCCGCTCTACATACTGCACCTGTGCTAAAAGGGCTTGTTCCCGTTGGACAACAAAGCTTCCAAAGACAAGCACGCTGCCAATAACAACTAAAGGAACTATAGCCAGGCCAACGAAAGTCCGCGTTAGCCGAGTGACTATACTTTTTTCTTTAGAGGTTTCGCTTTCAGCCATTTACGGTTATTTCCCAACTACTCTCTGATAATATGATCTGCAGCCTGAAGGATCTCATCGGGAATATCTAATCCAATTCTCTCAGCTGTTACAAGATTGATACCTAAATAAAACTCTACGGTTTCAACAGGAAGATCAGCCGGATCTGCCCCCTCTAAAACTTTAATAAGGATCCGGGACATTTGCTCACCTGCATCAAACAGCGTGAACCCATAGGAGACTAGCTGCCCTGTTTCAGAAGGTGGAGAGCCAGAAGATGAGAGAGGTAGCTTCCGCACCAGGGCCGCTTCAAACCAAGCATCATTTCCGGTAGCGATCAAACTATCTGGCAACATAAATATGGCGTCAATATCTGAGGGCATACTCTCAATCACCTGAATTACATCCTCAGACGTGCTCACCTCTGGTGCCACAATTTTAACCCCTAATTCTTCGGCAGCGCCAGTCACCATACCTAGTGCAAAAGTCCCGCTTTTGTCCTCAGGGTTATAAGGCGCATAGATTATTTGTGTATCAGGTGCCATCCGTAATAACCACTCCAAACGGATATCCTCGGCGATGCCTGTCGCAACTCCTGTCAGATTACCACCAGGATGAGCCAGGCTTTCTACCAACTCAGCCCCAACAGGATCAGTTGCCCCAAAGACTACCGGGATCCTCGAATCTTCTACCGCATCCATCACTATTTGGGTCGGTGGTGTGCTGATCGAGATGATCGCATCCACATCCGCTTCAATATATCGCTGCACAGTAGATTCAACTGCTTCAAGGCTACCCAAAGCCCCTTCATTTAGGAAGGTGATATTCTCCCCTTCTACATAACCCTGCTCTTTCAGCCCTGCCTGAATTCCCTCAACAACAGGCACTAAAGGTTCTATCCAGATAATTACTCCAACTTTATAGTCTTTTGTATTGGGCTTCCCTCCTAGGCAAGCAGAAAGTAAGAAGCTTAGCAAGGCAATAAACAGGATTTTTTTTCTTCTCATTTAGATACCACCTCTAAAAGTACAAAGGAATTGCATCAAATATATTAAAGAGTATTGCTACATTATGCCACAATTCAATCGCCTTCTTCTTTTCATTTGCCAAACATATTCAAATAATAAACTCATGTTACGCAAAAGATGCTTTTGGCAGAGATTGGGGCTGCCCTCACCCTCCGCCCTCTCCCAAAGGGAGAGGGGACTTAATCCCTGCTCCCTTTGGGAGAAGATTAGGATGAGGGGAAATGATAGTCCATTGCTCACCACTGCGCAACATGACTAATAAAGTAACCACCCTGCTGTCCTTTGTGCTACATTCCAAAACCGAATCCCCCCCTCGCTTTTTTATTCTATGAAAAGAGCAAAAACACATATCTTGACTACACGCAAAAGCTATCTGAAAATCAAAATCAAAAAAAATCCCGCGAGCTCTAAAGTTTCTCGCGAGATTTTTTTCTTTATTTTTAGATTTTTCGTTAGAGGAAAGTCTACTTACTCACTACCTTCCGTACGCGGGTTTGCTTCCCTGTAAGCCTTGATCGCTTCACGGAGTGCTTTTCCGCTTTCACCCGTAACATCCTTGATGCCGCGCAAGCTTTCGCCTAGAGATTTGATCGTCTCAGCGGCTTTTTCAGCGTCTGTTACTTTGCCATCTGCATCAAAGCCTTCATGTGCATCAACGATCGACTGCGCAGCGTTATAAAGAGGGCGCGCTTCTTCGATAGCCAGACCAAAAGCATCTAATGCGGCCTGCACCGCAGCAGTGTCTTTTCCATCTGCTGTTGCTTTATCAATCAGAGTCTGGATTTTTTCAACCAACGCATCAGCACGTTCGAACTTCTTTCCAACACGTTCATTGATTTTTAAAGCACGCTCCCACGCTTTTTCAAGACGCTCGCCAGATGGCGCTACATTTTCAGGCGGGGTTGATTCGTCCATCAAGTCAGACGCATAAACACTTGAAACGGGCAAGGCAGCAATGCTCAAAATAGCAGCAAAAGCAAATAAAAGAATTTTCTTATACATAGACGATCTCCTTTTCTTATTTCATTTTCTTATCGCTATTCTACAAGGCAGAGATTATCCCCTTATCACATAGATGTAAAATTGTTGTAAACTGATATAATCTGGCATCAAATCTACTATATACGCTAAAGTAAATCAGGAGAAAATATGACCTCAAGAAAAACAACAAAGCGAAGAAGAAAAGCAGCCCAAGAGGCTGCAAGAAAAAGGAACACGATCAACGCAGGAATCATTATTGTCGTTATTCTCGCCGTGATTTGGATCGCGACATCAGCGCAGGATAAAACAGCATCAGCGCCATCTCAACCAGCAGATGCGCCTCCCCCGGTGAATAATGCGCCTGTCGTAGAAGGCAAAGAATATGACTCTGCCCCTCCGATGAGTATCGACACAAACGTGATTTATCTTGCTACCGTTAAAATGGAAAATGGTGGAGAATTCATCATCCAATTGCACGCCGACAAAGCACCGATCACAGTAAACAGCTTCGTCTTTTTGGCGCGTGATGGCTTCTTCGATGGCATTACTTTCCATCGTGTACTTGAGGGCTTTATGGCGCAAGGCGGTGACCCAACAGGAACGGGCGCAGGTGGTCCTGGATACAAATTTGTTAATGAAGACAGCGACCTAACTTTTGACAAAGAAGGCGTCGTTGCCATGGCTAATGCTGGTCGCGACACAAACGGCAGCCAATTCTTCATCACATTTGGCGCCACACCTCAACTGAATGGAGGCTACACGATCTTCGGGCAAGTCATCGAAGGCATGGATGTTGTTCACAGCATTACCCGCCGCAACCCTCAACAGAATCCTAACTTTGAAGGGGATATGATAGAAAGCATAACTATTAGCGAGCAATAATCTGCTAGTAAAAAACCAAAAAGGCAGCGCTAAACATCTCGCTGCCTTTTTGATTCTTTTTTGTCTACTGACTTTTGCTTTTGGTGAATGAAAGCAAAGACATCCGTAGGTCACGCTTTGAGCGTGACAACCATCTATCCACCAAGCAAGTCACGTTGCAAACGTAACCTACAAGAACTAGGGAAAGTGAAATTTATTCCCATTTTCTTTTAGCCATTTTCTTCTGATCTTATAATCTGGCAAAATCTTTTCTACCACTGCCCAAAAAGCTTTAGAGTGATTAGGCTCACGAAGATGAGCAAGTTCGTGCACGATAACATAATCAATGATCTCTAAAGGCATCATCACCAATCGCCACGTCAGGTTAAGATTCCCTTTTGTACTACATGAACCCCAGCGTTTCTTTGCAGAAGATAGTTTTACTTTCTGGTAAGAAAAGTCATGTTTCTGGCTGTAATATTTCACCCGCGCCGTAAAGATCTCCCTTGCTTTCTTTTTATACCACTGCTCAAAAATTACTTCTGCTTTTCCTTGTACCGGTCTGGCAAGTTGAAATTCCTTATCAAGGATCAAGGTCGGCTTTTCTAAATCTGTAAATACAAGGGGGTAATTTTCACCCAAAAAGGAGAAGCTCTCCCCCTCCAGAAAGCGATGTGGGGCAAATAATGCCTGCACTTCTTTGGCCTGCATTTTCTTTTTTTCGATCCAGCCTGCATGTTTTTCGATAAGACTGTTAATTTGCTTCTGCGTCGCTCTTTTAGGCGCACGAACGATCAGCTCGCCATCTGGCTGAACAATTAAGGCAATGGATTTGCGGCGAGAGCGGATCACTCTCACCGAAGTTGCGTTTTTTGGAGTGCTCACTCTTCTTCGGGGGGAGATTTATCGGTGTCAGAATCAAGCTGAGGAGGGCTTTTCTTAAACGGAAGCCTGTTGAAAAAAGAGCGCAACTTTTCGAGAATATTTATCGAAGATGTTGACTTTGCATCTCCAGTTTTTTCAGGCCAGGGGTCTTGATCCAACATCTTTCTCATCACGTAGCGCCCAAAAAGGACAAAGGTGGCAAGCATTGGGGCCGCGATGATGATCCCTAATATCCCTATCAGGTCTGCGAAAATCAGGGCTGAGACCAATACAGCCGCTGGGTGAACGCTGAGCGCATCTGCCATAATTCGGGGCGTGATAATGCCATCAAGAAATTGGTCAAAAATAAGCGCAACTATGATGACAAGGAGAGTGTAAGCGAGGGGGTCCATGCCAAAAAGTTTGAAGGTCTGAAAATAACTGACGAGCGCAAGTGCGACCCAGACCATTGCGGGACCAATATAGGGTAGAAATTTGGAAATACCCGCTAGCAATGCCAAGCCAATAGCATAGCGAACGCCTAAAATACTGAGAACGAAAAGATAAAAAATAAAAGCGAGGGAAAAAACGATCATTTGCCCACGCAAGAAGGCATTCCAGATGCGCCCAAGCTCTTGGCCAAGTCTTTTAAAATCATCTATATAGCCAGGGATTTCAACCTTCAGCAAATTCTCACGCAATCCACCACTTTCTGCCAAAATAAAATAAGAAACGAGCATGACAAAAGCGGTCATGCCAAAGAAGCCGGCTGCTCCAGTAGCAACGGAGCCCAAAACTTGCCCCGTGCTACCCAATAAGGGTTGCACATATGAAAGTAATTCTTGACCAATGCTTTCCAGGTCAAGTGTGCTGAAATCCAAAGGTATTGGCGACTTATCAGTGATCCAGTTTGCAGCACCACTGAGCATTGTTGGTAACTCGTCTAAACTATTTTGCAATAGATCGATCAGACTCTCAATTTGCAAGCCTATCCCTACGCCGCCCAATGTGAAAAGAGAAGCTATGATCAGAATGAGGATCAAATAGGTAAGCCCAACTGCCATACGCCAAGAGAGACGTGGAACCCGATCCAAAAGAGCGGCAACGGGTTGAAAAAGATATGCCAAAATAAAGGCAATTGCCAGAGGGACGATCAATTGCTTGAAGCGAACGAGTAATGCCGCGACAATTACAACGACGATCAATGTCGCAACCAGCTTGGTCATTACGCTCCAACGAGGGGATGCGTTTGAAGTGGATTCTGTCATAACATATGCCTCCTAAAAACTCGGTAAAACTTTGCGATCATCTTTAATTCATTATCATTTCAACGATAGACCTGCATTGCATTTCTAAAATGCGTTGCAGGTCGGCTTAACAAAGAGAAAATATGGATTCTTTAGAGCCGATGTGCAATGCATCCAAAAGCAGATGCAATGCACATCTATCATCATCTTCATTTTTTATGACTTTTACTGAGTTCTCAGTATGCCTCATAGATTTTAAAACGAACGAGTATAGAATACTGTAGTGAAGGGGAAAAATCAAGAAAGAGAAAAAAGAACTTGCCCCACAAAGTAAAAACCCGTAAAATCAAGGGACGTAAATACCTACTTGCAAAAAGGACTCTTCATGATTGATATTCAGGATTTTGGAAAGCGCATTACAGACAACCTTGAAAAAGTGATTATTGGCAAACGTCCCGCCCTTGACTTGGTGGTAATTGGACTTCTCTCACAAGGGCATATCCTGATAGAAGATGTGCCCGGCGTCGGGAAAACGGTTCTCGCGCGCAGTCTCGCAAAATCGGTTGATTCTGTTTTTAGCCGCATCCAATTCACGCCGGATATGCTCCCTAGTGATGTCACAGGCGTTTCGATTTACAATCAGGAAACGCGAAAATTTGAATTCAGACCAGGCCCACTTTTGGGGCAAATTGTCCTTGCAGACGAGATTAATCGCGCCACACCCAAAACGCAAGCCGCGTTGCTCGAAGCAATGGAAGAGAATCAGATCACCGTAGACGGCGTTACGCATCAACTTCCGCAACCCTTTATGGTACTCGCCACTCAAAACCCGATTGAGTACGAAGGTACTTTTCCACTCCCCGAAGCGCAGTTGGATCGTTTTCTACTTCATCTCCAGTTAGGCTATCCCGGCATCTCCAATGAGATCAAGATGCTTGAAAACCAGAAAAGCCAACACCCGCTCGAAACGCTCGAATCTATTATTAGTAACGAAGAAATCCTTGAAGCGATCAAAGCTGTCAAAGAAGTTTATGTTTCTGATGCTGTTAAACGCTACATCGTAGAGATCACGATGCAAACCCGAAAAAGCCCAGACGTGCATCTTGGCGCCAGCCCGCGCGGTAGTCTCGCTCTTTTCCGCACTGGGCAGGCGCGCGCAGCACTGCGTGGACGTGACCACGTTTTGCCAGACGACATTAAAGCTCTCGCTGTACCTGTTCTCGGGCACCGCATTATCTTAGGCTCTGCCGCACGGATGCGCGAACTTAACGCTGACCAAATTGTCAGAGAATTGGCGCATAATATCTCTGTGCCCGGGGGAGATTTTCAGGCAGTAGAAAAGTAAAAGTATAGTGAAAAGCAGCCGCACGCTCGTCTTTCTGCTCTTCTTTTTGAGTTTTTTTGGTGCCTTTGCAACCAATGCCATCATCTATATTCGCTTGCTATATCTCACATCCTTCCTGATTGGGGCAAGTTGGCTTTGGGTAAAACTCTCTATCATTAAGCTTGATCTACACCGCCACACTCGCTCCTTGCGTGACAATGTAGGCGATATTTACGATGAGCATTTTGAGATCTCAAATAATAATCCCTGGTATTGCCCTTGGGTAGAAGTGCACAACGAAAGCAACTTGCCTTCATCCGCAGGCTCACGCCTTTTGATCGGGATCAGGAAAAAGGAAAAACGCTCCTATATCGCACGAACCTGGCTCAGACAGCGCGGCTCATTCTCTTTGGGGCCGACGACCTTTATTTCTCGTGACCCTTTGGCCCTTTTTCAAAGCCAAAAAAGCTTTCCTGCAAAATCACAGCTCGTCGTTTTACCCATGATCGTCCCCATCTCCTCTTTTCCCAATCCACCAGGTTTATTGCCAGGCGGGAAAGTCGTCCGGCAAAAAGCGCCGGGGATCACGCCCCACGCCGCAGGTATCCGCGAGTATGCGCCCGGCGATGCCCTTCGCCGCATCCATTGGCAAACATCTGCTCGCCGTCAAAAACTGATGGTCAAAGAATTCGACCAAGACCCGCAATCATCTATTTGGATATTTTTAGATGCCCAAAGCGCGGTGCAACTTTCCAAACAAGATACCGACCCCGAAGATGACTGGGATAACTGGATGCTCGGCAACAAACCTAAATTCAGCTTGCCTCCGTCTACGATCGAATATGCGGTGACAAGCGCGGCATCGTTAACCCATTACTTCATCAAGGAGCGTCGTACCGTAGGGCTGATCGCATCTGGTCAAAGCAATATCGTGATCCCTGCCGACCGCAGCACCCGTCAGGAAGAGAAGATTTTGGAGACCCTTGCCTATATCCAGAGTGAAGGAAATATGCCTCTTGAAGAGCTGGTCACTGTCCAAGCCGGACAATTGATGCAAGGAAGCAGCGCCGTGTTAATTACTCCTTCAGTGCGACCCGAAATTATGCTCGCCATAGACATCCTCCTGCGCCGAAACATACGTCCCACAGTGGTATTATTGGATGCGGAATCTTTCGGCGGAACAGAAAGCAGTACCCCTCTGGAAGAAAGCCTTAAAGAATCAAACATCCCCATTTGCCACGTATGTTGCGGTGACGATTTGGGGCCAGCCTTATCTAATTTTTCTTCCTAAAAGGAGAGCATTATATGGCGCAAGCCGTCCATACTCTAGATCTTAATTTTCAAAATCGCAATGATGCTATTGCAGCCTTTCTCATTCCCTATTCGGGCGGTGCGGTGCTGGTCGAATCTGGTCCTGGCTCTACTACCGAAGGCCTAAGAGCCAGCCTCGCCGAGCATAAGATGAAAGTCAGTGATGTCACACATATTTTGCTGACTCATATCCACCTTGACCATGCTGGCGCAGCTGGCTGGCTTGCCCAACAAGGCGCAGAAGTTTATGTTCATCCGCGCGGGGCACCCCATATGATCAATCCCGAAAAATTGATCGCCAGTGCAACCCGCATCTATCAAGATAGAATGCATACGCTTTGGGGTGAATTTCTCGCCGTTCCCGAAGAGCAACTTCATATTCCCGAAGATAGAGAAAAGATCACGATAGGAGATCTCGAATTCACTGCCTATTTCACACCCGGCCATGCCGAACATCATATCGCCTATGGCTTTGGTGATCTGGTTTTCACTGGCGATGTAGGTGGCGTTCGAATGCCAGGTTGTAATTATGTGCGTTTGCCTCTTGTTCCTCCAGAGCTACATCTTGGTAAATGGCAAAGCAGCATAGAGCTTTTGCTCGAGAAAAATTTCAAACGTATCGCTCCCACTCACTTCTCAATATTTGATGATGCTGAAAAACACCTTCTCGACGCGCTAAAAGCCGTTGAGACAACTTCTTCATGGCTGGAAAGGATCATGCCCACGGAACCTACCATTGATGAATTGGGCACAGAATTCACCACATGGATGTACGAAGAAGCCAAAAAGAACGGTGTCAGCGAACATGATCTAAAAACCTATGAAATCGCCAATCCGCTGCATATGTCAGCTACGGGTATGGCACGCTACTGGACAAAGTCCAGACAACCAGAAAACTAGATATTGCTATAAGATGTGAAGTGAATGGCACTCCACATCTCTCAACTTTATGCTTCTCGACTGCGTAGCGCTCGGGGCGACAATCTCAAGAGGTAAAAAATGAAAGACTTTCTCTCCATTTCAGACTACTCATCTGAAGAACTGCAAGACTTGCTTGATCTCGCTGTAAAAATGAAGGCAGAGTATTTCGCAGGCGGCAACCCTCCGCTGGCACAAGGCAAGGTCATGGCAATGATCTTCCAGAAACCCAGTCTTCGCACCCGCGTATCTTTCGATATGGTCATGCGCCATCTTGGCGGCGATGCTCTGTATCTCTCCCCTGCTGAGATCGGTTTAGGCAAACGCGAATCCGTTGCCGATGTGGCACGAGTCCTTTCTGGTTATGTTCACATCATTATGGCGCGTGTTTTTGCACACGAACATGTCACCGAGCTGGGCGAATATGCTTCCATCCCCGTTATCAATGGTTTGAGCGATTTCAACCATCCTTGCCAAGCGATGGCAGATGCACTCACTATTCAGGAAAAATTCGGTTCTCTTAAAGACGTGAATATATCTTATGTCGGCGATGGAAACAACGTCGCAGCTTCGCTAATGTATATTGCCGCGAAGCTGGGGGCGAATTTCACCATTGCTAATCCCGAAGGCTACGATATGCCTGCTCATGCTATCGAACTTGGACGTAAATTGGCTGCTGAGTCCGGATCATCTATTACCCTTCTGAATGACCCTCGCGAAGCCGTTAAAGATACACAGGTAATTTACACCGATACCTGGACGAGTATGGGACAAGAAGCGGAGACGGAGAAGCGTCTTAAGATTTTCCCGCCCTATCAGGTCAATGCTGACCTCGTCGCGAAAGCCGACAAGGATGCCATTGTCATGCACTGTTTACCCGCACACCGTAACGAAGAGTTGACCGATGAAGTTGCCGATGGACCACACTCTGTCATCTTCCCGCAGGCGCATAATAGATTGCACGCGCAAAAGGCGATTGTAGCGAGGCTTTTAGGGGTGGCGTAAAATAACCAATTCCTAGAACAAAGCACAACTAGATGCTAAAAATGAGTAGGGCATGATTTCTTACTCATTTTTTAGTATCACTCAATATCTATTTTGCAATCAATTTGTGCTAAACTTCACAGCAAAAGATAAAATAAACTGCAAGCAATGCTTCAGGAAGATGCTTTTTCGAGGGAGCTGTCATTAAACGATAGCAAGCCTAAAGCAAGTACGGAGCGGACCCTTATCCCTCCGGGAAAAAAGAAGAGGAGTTAATATGATTCTCGGCATCCCCAAAGAACGCCGTCCAAATGAGTATCGCGTTGGTTTGTCTCCAGCAGGAGTCAAAATACTTACGGAACGTGGGCATAGCTGTTTTGTTGAAGATCAGGCAGGTAGAGGCGCGGGCTTCAGAAATATCGAATATGAAAAGGCAGGCGCACAAATCGCTTTTTCAGCCGAAGAAGTTTTTGGACGCGCAGATCTGCTGCTCAAAATGGCACGCCCCTTGCAAGAAGAAATTGAGTGGTTGCGCCCCAACTCTGCTGTAGCAGCCTTTTGGCATCTTGCTTCGGCGCGCGAAGAAAAATTACAAGTTCTCAGAGAAAAAAACATCTACACCATCGCTTATGAAGAAATTCAAAAGGCAGATGGAACCCACCCTGTTTTGCGCCCCTTGAGCCAGATTGGCGGGGCAATGGCAGCACAGACAGCCGCGCGGCTTTTGCAAAACAAATGGGGTGGACGCGGTATTTTGCTGGGGATGATTCCTGGCGTTCCCCCGGCAGAGGTGGTCATTTTAGGCGCCGGTGTTGTCGGCACTTATGCCGCCCGTGCCTTTCTTGGACTTGGCGCACACGTGACCGTCCTTGACAACGATATGGACGCTTTGCAACGCATTGCGGAAGATCTCTGTAGTGTAGTGACGATGGTCTCGACTCCTTATAATATCAGTCGCGCAACAGCTTACGCCGATGTTGCGATCGGAGCGATTCTCGTTCCTGGCGAGCGCAGCCCTATTCTGGTAACACGCGAAATGGTGCGCGTGATGAAACCCCGCTCAGTCATTTTGGATGTGAGCATTGACCAAGGCGGTTGTTTTGAAACTTCGCGCCCGACATCACACGATAACCCCGTTTACGTTGAAGAGGAAGTAACCCATTACTGCGTACCAAATTTATCTGGCGTTGTTGCCCGGACAGCAACACACGCTTTTGTCAACGCATCAGTACCTTATATTCTCGAATTAGCTGATCGCGGCATCGAAGATGCGACAGAGAATATCCCTGCCCTTAAGATTGCAACAGACAGGCATTAACTATCATGGATTGGAAAACACGCTATAAAGACCGTATTGTCAGCGCAAACGAGGCTGTAGAAGCTGTTAAATCGCACAATCGCCTTTTTCTGACGGGGAACGTCTCTGTTCCTTATAGATTACTCGATGCCTTAGTAGAAAGAGCACCAAATGTGGAAGACGTAGAAATATGTCAGGCCCTAACCATTGGCGCACCTGACTATGTAAGCCCAGAAATGGAAGGGCATTTACGCGTAAACACCATGTTCATCAGCGGGAACATCCGACGGGCTGTCCATGAAGGGCGCGCAGATTTTACACCTGTTTTGCTCTCTGAGTTCCCACTGCTTTTCAAAAATGGGCACCTGCCTTTGGACGTGGCACTCATCCATGTTTCGCTCCCGGACGAACACGGCTTTTGCAGCTTGGGTGTAGAGGTTGGGTTAACTAAAACAGCATCGGAATCGGCAAAGATCATCATCGCAGAAGTGAACGAGCAAATGCCGCGCACATTGGGTGATGCCTTTATTCACGTTGGACGCCTGGATTATATTGTGCCGGTAAATTACCCGATCGCTGAAATGTCGATGGGAGATGGAGAAGTATCACCTGAGATCGAAAAAATGGCAGCCTACATCGCTGAGATGATCCCGGATGGCGCGACAATGCAAATGGGTATCGGTGCAGTTCCCGACGCAGTACTGAAGCATCTCTACGACAAAAAAGATTTGGGCGTTCATACTGAGCTATTCTCTGACGGCGTGATCGATCTTGTAGAAGCTGGCGTGCTGACCAACGCAGAAAAAACGCTGCATCAGGGCAAAATCTTGTCGGGATTTGTTATCGGCACGAAACGTCTCTATGATTGGGTGGATGACAACCCCCTCATCGAAATGCGGCGTACGGAATATGTTAACGACCCCTTCGTGATCGCTCAAAATGACAAGATGGTCGCGATCAACTCTGCCATCGAAATTGACCTAACAGGGCAGATCTGTGCCGACAGTATCGGACCAAAACTCTACAGTGGCGTGGGTGGGCAGTTGGACTTCATTTATGGCGCATCCCGCTCAAAGAGTGGTGTGCCGATCATCGCCCTTCCCAGCGATACAACCACACGCAGCGGCAAACGCTTTAGCCGTATCACGGGGATGCTGAAACACGGTGCGGGCGTCGTGACCACGCGCAATCACGTTCGTTACGTTGTAACAGAATACGGTGTAGCAGACCTATATGGGAAGACAATTCGCCAGCGTGCACAAGCATTGATCAGTATTTCGCATCCTGATTTCAGGGGTGATCTGAAAAAACAGGCAAATGAACTAAATTATTTCTAGGATGAGATACACCGCCACGCCCCCAGATTTAGGCTTGCTGAGGGCGTGGACACATCTCCACAGCGAGGGGCAAAATAGCAACATACAATCCATTCTCAGGCAAATTCGTTCCTTTAAAGCAAAAAATGTGTTCTTATGAAGTAGCTCAAACTTCTTTGATCTATGAGATACGGTTTTAAAACCG
>CAZOOX010000107.1:0-14442 GCA_964581545.1 uncultured Anaerolineaceae bacterium | reverse complement strand
TTCACTCTGCTAAATCAATGATTTCTTCGCCCTAAGTGGCGAAGGTATTGTTACTGGAAAGTTATATATTTCCCTGATGCTGGAACCAGACATTCTCCAAAAGATTTCATAGAGGGCTTACCCAAAAAAGAAAGAGCTATTATATACCGAACTCTCCGTACAATAGAAAACTTGGAAGTCATAACACAATGGTCTAAAATAAAATCTTTTTCACATGATGGGATCAAGTTACTTCAACTATCTGTTACTAAAAAATACAGATTATATCTATACCAAGATACAGAAACCAAGCCAAAAAAAATATTAATTTGTTACGCCTGTCGCAAGCAAGGACAAAAAGCTAAAAAGTCCGATCTTAATAGAGCGGTAACAAGTATTAGAAAATATATAAACAGAAATGGGTGATATTGTGGAGCATCAAAAAACCTTGTCCTTAGATGAAGTTTTCGAAGAAGATCTCTTGAACGAAGATTTTCAGAAAGAAGACAGATTAATAAAACCATATTACGACCTTGTTGCGGACATCGTTAACCGTCGATCTACTTTGGGCATAACTCAAAAAGAACTTGCTAAAAGAGCAAACACGTTCCAAAGCAGGATTTCAAAAATCGAATCGGGTGAACACGATTTTCGACTTAGTACTATTATCCAAATCGCAGAGGCCTTAGAAACAGAGGTAATGATTCAGCTTATGCCATTTGAGATTAAACGTGCAAATGATTTCTCTAAAGAAATAACTTCCAGATACTCAGGTCTTTTTGAGAAACTTACGCAACAGACAACTTCCTTTTCTTCTTCAGAAGAACACACTTCAGGAACTTACTCTGCTCAAGATACTCAAAGCTATAGTCATGAGCAACTCTTTGTAACTCATTATGATATGGACCAGGTGTAGATCATGAAACTAAGAAGAATAAACTCACTATTGGTTACTCTAGTTGAGTTTGACAAAATCCCTTTTTATAAGCTCCTTCATAACTCTTCTGTCGCAGATATACAAAATAGGTATAATTTCAGCAATGCCGAAATTGTTTCTGGAACACAAAACCAACCAAAGATTGTATTTATGCTGGGAACGTTTAGCAACAAGAATAAAGCACAAGCATATTCTATAAAAAGACTTGAAATTGAAGAACGTAAAATAATTATTGATGTTGATGGACCTTCACAGATTGCTGACGATTTTTTTATTGAAATCACAAACTACATGAAAAAAGTATCTGGGGACGAGAGCTTCGCAATGCAAGTAATTGTTCAATCCAAAGATTCCGAAATTGTGTCTCATTTGAATTTCTCTGCAACCCAATTGGTTCACCCTAAATTGTTAGAATATATTAATACACGAGTGGTAACAGAGGCACAACAAGAGCTGGGCAAGGCTATGGCAAATTTATTAGCCGTAATTTTCCGAATTGATTACTTTCTAACGGAAGAAAAACTTAAAGATTATCGCATCACATTGTCAAGAAAAGAGTTTCTAATTGGTCCCCGTGATGGAACAGCACTCGATGAGCAAATATTTGTTTCAAAGGCTCCCGTAGATACAGATACCCATTTAGTTTTATTAGATGAGTTAGAAGCCCTATATTCTTAATAAATTTAGAAACTTTTAGCTCCCTGCTAGAAAAAACGCAGGGAGCTTTTTTTTTACAGCTAGCAACATTTTATTTACAAAGTGCTCCAACGCCTCCTGAAATTTTCATCCCAGAAGGGTTTCACTTTATTTCTTCTTCCTTTTCTTTTCTTTCACTTTATCGACAAAGCGTTCAACTTCCCAGCTTGCTGTCAGACCGATAATGGCATCGCCCAGCTTCACTTCCTGTACCACGCCTCCGCGAACGGTAGCACGTTTCCGCAAGGGCGCGTCATCCAGCCGAGCGGATTTGGCAGCAGCGCGGAGCAAATGTAGTGTAATTCCCAACGTCTCTTTACCAACGGCTAGTCCGGCCAATCTTTCACCATCAGGGAGTTTCCAAAGGATCACGCCTTTACCATATCGTCCCTGCGTGGGGAAATCTTTTGGCGTAATGCGTTTTCCTTTACCATCCGATGTGATGATAAAGATATTCTCCCATTTTTGGGGCAAAACTTCTGCGCCAACAACAAGATCGCCAACGCCTAATTTAACACCGTTCACGCCCGCAGCAACAAGCCCCATTGCGCGAACAGCATCTTCTTTAAAACGGATCCCCATTCCGCTTGAAGTAGCAAGCAGAATATCCTTCTTTCCATCTGTCAGCACAACCCAGCCAAGTACGTCGCCATCATTGACCCGCACCATCGTAAAGGATTCTGCCGAAGGGCCCGGCAACTCATCTACGGCGCTCTTTTTAACCATGCCTCCGCGCGTGACAGTTAAGACAAAAGTATCTTCAGCAAGTTCGCTGCGCTTGGCAGGCAATGAGAAAACCGCTCCCAATTTATCGTTTGGTTTCAGGGGCGAAACTTTATGCCACAAGGTTCCATCCGAGAGTTTTTGCGCTTCTGGCAAAGTATGAACAGCTACAGCCGCTGCTTTTCCTTTTTCTGAGACCAAATAAAGCGTATCGTTTGTTGAAACTTTTACCAACCATCTGGGGGCTTCTTTTCCGCTTGGGCGCGGTGATTTATCGTCCCGTGTGCGAGAAACAGTGCCATTGCTCATTACGCCGACCCAAACTGTTTTTTCCGGCAATAAGTCTGCTGAAGTGAGAAGTGCTGTTTTCTTCTGGTCGCCATCTACACTGATAATTCTTGTGCGGCGGCGATCGCCATAGGCTTCTTTTACTTTTATTAATTCTTCAGTCACTAATCCGCGCATTTTCTTTGGCGACTTAAGCAAAGCTTCTAAGCCTTTAATGATTTTCTTTAACTCTTTATATTCCTGATCGATCTTCTTGCGTTCCAAAGCTGCCAATCTTCGCAATTGCATATCCAAGATCGCTTGCGCCTGAATTTCGCTCAGCTTAAATTTCTTCATTAAACGCTTTCGTGCGGTAGGTACATCGGGCGCACGGCGGATCAGAGCAATGACATCATCCAGATTCTTGATCGCGACCAAATAACCTTCGAGCACATGCGCACGTTCCTTTGCTCTTCGCAAGTCAAATTCTGTGCGGCGGCGGATCACATCCAGCCGATGTTCCACAAAAACGCGCAGGGCTTGTTTCAACGAAAGCATACGCGGCTCGCCATTTACCAATGCAAGCATGATAATGCTAAAGGTCGATTGCATCGGCGTGCTTTTGTAGAGCTTTCCTAAAACATCTTCCGGCTCAACATTTTTTGTCAACTCAACGACTATCCGCATTCCCTGGCGATCCGATTCATCACGCAGGTCAGTGACTCCATCAATTTTGCCATCACGAACCAGGTTGGCAACTCTGCTAATTAGTTTAGATTTGTTAACCGCATAGGGGAGCTCTGTGATAATAAGCCTATTCTTGTTCCGCCCCATTTCTTCAATATGAACCCGCGCCTGAATTTTAATACGCCCACGGCCTGAGCCATAAGCGGCTTCCAAAGTCCCGGCATCTTTATCCTGAACAATAATGCCGCCAGTCGGGAAATCAGGTCCCTGAACAAATTGCATCAATTGCTCAACCGAAATATCGTCGAGCTTTGTCCAATTTTCGAGCATATAAATGAGCGCATCGACCACTTCGGAGAGATTATGCGGCGGAATAGATGTAGACATCCCCACTGCAATACCGCTCCCGCCATTGACCAATAAATTGGGAATAGATGCAGGCAAAACACTCGGCTCCAAGAGCGTATCATCAAAATTCGGTGAAAAATCAACCGTATCCTTGCCAATTTCATCCAGCATATCCAGCGCAGGAGCAGCAAGACGAGCTTCGGTATAACGCATCGCGGCAGGTGGGTCACCATCTACAGAGCCAAAATTCCCCTGCCCATCCACGAGCATATAACGCATCGAAAAATCCTGCGCCTGCCTGGCCATCGCTTCGTAAACCGACGAATCACCATGCGGGTGATATTTACCCAAAACTTCACCGACAATACGTGCCGATTTTTTATGGGGGCTATTTGCACGCAATCCCATATCGTACATTGCGTAAAGAATACGTCGTTGAACAGGCTTCAGTCCATCACGCGCATCGGGCAAAGCACGCGAAACGATCACGCTCATCGCATAATCGAGATAAGATTGTTGCATCTCTTTATTGATATCTATTTTGTTGACTAGTCCAAGTTCCATTGAAAACTCCTGCTCTTTTGGGGTTTTATTATTTTTTATGGGGGGATGAAAAGCCGCTTCGCACTTAATTCAGGCTTGGTCCCATTTAAAAAAGGAGAGGCGATATAGAAAAAATACCGTTAAATGCCCTGTCCCAGCGCGTTTATATTACCACGAAAATTTGTTCTATACAGTGATTTTGTAAAGGAATTTCTGTCCAGTTTCCCTCATAAACGTCACGTTGAAAACGTGACCTACGGTTGGGATAGATGTAGGTCACGCTTGTAGCGTGACATTACTTATTACAAAAAAAGCCGTCACCTTTTGGGTGACGGCTCATAACTAATAAAAGTTTTTATTCTGCAAGGGGTGTGTCTGAGACGTCTTCAGCGGGGCTTGCTTCTTCGCCCTCTTCTTCTGTTGCCTCTCCGGCTGCTTCCATAACGGGAGCAAGCTCAGGGTCAAGTTCGCCCTCGGGTTCTTCATCCCCATCTTCTGGCTCTTCTTCGAGATTTTCGTCAAAACGCCCAGCTACAAATCCTGATCCAGCAGGGATAAGTTTGCCGATGATCACGTTTTCTTTCAAACCATAGAGCGGATCTTCGTCTGAGCCGATGGCTGCTTTAGCCAGAACCTTGATCGTGTGTTGGAAGGATGCCGCAGAGAGGAATGAATCGGTGTTAAGGGAGGCCTTGGTAATACCCAAAAGAATATTGACAAAGCGCGCAGGCTGTTTACCTTCTTCGAGCAGAATTTCGTTATCACGCTGAACATCGAGGCGGTCAAGAACATCGCCCGGCAAATAACCACTGTCATGCGGGTGAGTAATTTGCACTTTGGAGAGCATTTTGCGAATAATGACCTCGAAGTGTTTGTCGTGAATATTTTGCCCTTGTGAGCGATAAACCTGCTGTACTTCTGCCATGAGATAAAGCTGGCAGGCATTGACGCCCTGAATACGAAGGATACGATGCGGGTTAAGCGAGCCTTCAGTAAGGGGCTGACCAGCTTCGACGTGATCACCATCAACAACGATCAATCGTGCAGTGGTGGGAATATCGTATTCGCTATTTTCACGCTGTTCGTAAGAAACGATAATTGTATTATCTTCGATGCGAACTTTGCCATCATTTTGTGCAGCGATGGTTGCTTCTTCGTGAGAGGCTAAAAGATCGCCTGCTTTGACTTCATCTTCTTCGCTGACAGCAACATCCCATTTTGCGGGGATCTCATAGCGGTCACTGACCATTTCACTCTGCGAAACGGTGACCAAGCGTAAGTCGGCATATTTTTCAGATTGAGAAATAGTGACTTTGCCACTGATCTCGGTCATTACGGCTTCACCTTTTGGCGCGCGGCGTGCTTCGAAAAGCTCTTCAACACGTGGGAGACCGGTCGTAATATCGCTACCTGCAGCAACACCACCAGTATGGAAGGTTCGCAGCGTAAGCTGTGTACCCGGCTCACCAATGGATTGGGCTGCAACGATGCCGACAGCAGAGCCATGCTCAACAAGTTCGCCACGTCCGAGGTCGTTACCATAACATTTAGCACAAACACCGTGCTGGAGCGCACAAGTTAGAGGCGAACGAACAAATACCTCTTCCAACTCAGATTTCATAATTCGGCGTGCCATTTCCGGTGTGATGGTGTCATTACGCTCGCCGATGACTTCTCCTGTTTTAGGATCGATCGTTTTCTCTGCCAAAAGGCGGCTGTGCAAACGAGCACTGAGCGCCTGCCCGGCAATATCTTCATCGCGGCGGATGGTGATGCCATTTGTTGTTTCGCAATCATGTTCGTTGACGATCAAGTCTTGCGCAACATCAACGAGACGGCGAGTGAGATAACCGGCATCCGCTGTACGGAGAGCGGTATCTGCCAAACCTTTGCGCGCACCATGCGAGGAAATAAAGTATTCCAACGCGGTCAAGCCTTCGCGGAAATTCGAACGGATCGGGAGCGGAATAATACGCCCGGCAGGGTCAGCCATAAGACCACGCATTCCGGCTAGCTGGGAAATCGGGCCAAAACCACCTTTAGTGGCGCCAGAGCTTGCCATTGTAGCAAGGTTTCCGTTCGGATCCATTACTTTACGAACTTCGGTGGCAACATTGGTTGTTGTTTCCTGCCAGATCTGGACAACGCGCTCATCCTGTTCCTGCTCGGTAAGCAAACCACGTCGGAAATCGCGCTGAACAAGCTCAACTTCCTGGAGCGATTGCTTGAGAATATCCTTTTTCGCTTCGGGGATAGTAATATCAGAAATTGCGACGGTGACACCGGAGCGCATTGCATATTCAAAACCAATAGTCTTGATGCCATCGGCGACATTTGTGGTCACATCCTGGCCGCAGATTTCGTATACATCAGCGATCAAGTCTTTAACGCCACCTTTATCCAATGTTTCATTCACAAATTGAACTTCTGGGGGCAAGATGTTGTTAAAGAGGGCACGTCCCACTGTGGTTTTAAGCATCCGCGTTTCGGCTTCTTCGAGGCGAGAACCCTCTTCGTCATACCAGGTTGTAACGCGCAAATTGATATTTGTATGTACTTCAACTTTTTCGAGTTCAAAGGCCAAGACTACTTCTTCTATCGAGCCAAAAACACTGCCTTCGCCCTTATAGTCAAAGGGGTCTTCCATTGTGAGATAGTAAACACCCAGCACCATATCTTTCCCGGGGCTGATGATCGGCTCACCATCTGCGGGTTTGAGCAAGTTTTTGGAAGAAAGCATCAAACGACGTGCTTCCTCGACAGCTTTTTGAGAAAGCGGAAGATGGACAGCCATTTGATCGCCGTCAAAGTCAGCATTGAATGCGGTTGTGACCAATGGATGTAATTGAATGGCACTACCTTCAACAATGATCGGCTCAAACGCCTGAATACCAAGACGATGCAAGGTTGGCGCACGGTTTAGAAGAACCGGGCGCTCTGTGATCACATCTTCGAGTACCTCCCAAACCTCAGCACGGTTGCGCTCGATCAATCGACGAGCACCTTTTACATTTGCTGCATAATTTCGATCAACCAATCCGCCAATGACAAAGGGGCGGAAGAGTTCAAGTGCCATCTTCTTGGGCAAGCCACATTGATAAAGTTTAAGTTTTGGCCCAACCACAATAACGGAGCGACCAGAATAGTCAACACGCTTACCAAGCAAGTTTCGGCGGAAACGTCCCTTTTTGCCTTTGAGCATATCGCTAAGTGATTTAAGCTCGCGTCGCCCACGACGTGAGAGTGCCTTACCACGTTGACTATTGTCGATCAGTGAATCAACGGATTCTTGCAGCATACGTTTTTCGTTGCGGATGATGACATTAGGCGCACCCAACTCCAAAAGGCGTTTGAGGCGATTATTCCGGTTAATGACACGACGGTAGAGATCGTTGAGGTCAGATGTTGCAAAACGACCACCATCTAATTGCACCATCGGGCGCAAATCGGGCGGGATGACGGGCAAATAGTTCATGATCATCCACTCTGGTTTGTTCCCTGAACGGCGAAAACCTTCGACAACTTTTAGACGACTGGTTGCTTTCTTTCGTTTTTGTTTACTCTTTGTGGTGCGGACTTCGTGCCAGAGTTCTTCTGAAAGAGCATCAAGGTCAATACGCTCGAGAATATCGAGGAAAGCTTCGGCACCCATATCGGCGCGAAAAATTTTGCCCCAACGAGTGCGAAACTCTCTATAACGTACTTCACTCAGAAAATCAAATATCTGCAAATGTGCTAGTTCTTTACGGATCTGCTTATTTTTTTCTTTGATCTCAGCGGCTTGATCTTCATTTTGATTATACAGAAGAGATTGTTCTTCATTACTCGTTGCTTTTAGAGTCTCAATTTCCTGGTCGATCAACCCAAATTGCTTATCTTTTTGAGAACGTAGATCGTCTTCGACTTTGTGGAGATGCTCACGAACAATTTCTTGTACTTTGCTAATATGCTGAGATGCAATGATTGTGCCAGCTTCCACAACGAGATCACCTGTTGTGCTAAAAACAATGTCTTTGGAAGCTGCGACGCCCATTTGCTCTTGCAGGCTTTCATCCAAACGACGGCCTTCTTTCATAACCGGCTCGATCAGCGTTGCAGTTTGCTCGTCAAAATTTTCTTCCATTGCAGTACGACTTGCTTCAAGTGCTCCCAGAGCGGTATCTCTGCGTTCTTCGATATCTGCTACTTTAGCCTTCGCTATTGAGTTTTGCTCAATATCAAAATTTTTAATCTCTTCATCTAATTTTGCCAATTCTCTTTCACGAGCTTCTTCATCAATATAAGTGACGATATATTGCGCAAAATATAGAACGCGATCCAAATTTTTACGAGAAATATTTAACAATAAGCCCAAATATGAAGGGATGCGGCGCGTATACCAAATATGTGCTACAGGAGAAGCGAGTTCGATATGCCCCATTCGCTCACGACGCACGGCTGAACGCGTGATTTCGACACCACATTTATCACAAGTGATCCCCTTATAACGTGGGTTTTTATATTTACCACAATAGCATTGCCAATCCCGCTGTGGACCAAAGATCGCCTCGCAAAAAAGGCCATCTTTTTCGGGGCGCAATCGACGATAGTTAATTGTCTCTGGCTTTAAAACTTCACCATAAGACCAACTGCGAATTGTTTCGGGTGATGCAAGACTGATGCGAAGTGCTTTAAGCCCCTTAGTTTCCACTAGTACTCTCCTCGTCTATAAGCTCTGTTGAGGCAGAACTTTTCAGATAAGTTTATTGCGTCGAATATTACGCAAGAGACACACAAAAGCAAGCGCATAGAGAGTAAGTCTCATGCGCTCGCCAAATGTCAGAAATATGTTTTCATCCAAGTCGTGAATTATACCGACTAATTCTGCAATCCGTCAAGGAGATTTTATTCAAATTTCAGGATTTCCAGAATATCCCCCACCGCTATGGAAAAGATCTCGTTCATAATTGCCGCATCTGCTTGATAAGGCCCACCGAAAGAGCCGTCGTCATAAATCTCTCGGGTTTCTTTAGCACTCATAATTCCGCGAGGAACATAGGGCGGAGTTTTAGAGTTATCAGGCATTTCTGTAACTTGGGTGAAGGCAAAAGCCTCTAGCCAGTTTGCATGTCCCGGCTTTAACTCATTTTTTAGCGCAATTGCTTCCACACCATGCGATTGCCACCAAGAATACCAGTTTAACTTCAAATCAGTCAACTCATTTACCAGTTCATCTAATCTTGCTCGTACGCCAATATTACCGCCATGCCCGTTCAAGATCAAAATGCGGCGAAATCCTTGTCGATACAAAGAACGAATTATATCTTCTGCGGCATCCATCAATGTACTTAATCGAAAACTTATTGTGCCCGGATAATCAAGAAAATAGGGAGAGCTACCAAAATTTAAAGGCGGAGCAACCAACACACCACTCTGTTGAGAGGCGGTATCGGCCATTGCAAGTGGGATTTTTATATCTGTTAGCAAACTTAAATAAGCATGCTGCTCGGTTGCACCAAGCACCAGCATAACCCGATCATCTTTTTCAAGGTAGGACTGAACATCCATCCAGTTCAAATCTTCAAAGCGCATTTACTTCTCCTTACTAATATTTCTCTGTAACTTGAGAGTCGCTCAAAAGTTTACCAGAACTATGGGAAATAAAAGAGAAATCTAAAAATTGCATAAAAAAATGCCTTATGACAAAAATCACCCTTGCGCATGACAAATATCATGCTAGAATAGTGACAATTTACACAAATAATCGTGAAAAATAACACTATTGTCATTTTTAGTTGTTGCTCGAATAAAAAAAGAACAAAGGAGTGTGTTTATGATCGTAACGACCGATTCTCTTTTCAAGATTGCTTACAATCGCTTTGCCATTGGCGCCTACAATATTAACAATATGGAACAAGCTGTTGGGCTTTTTCGGGGAGCTGTAGAGGCGCAAACACCAATCATTGTGCAATTATCTCGTGGGGCAAGAAAATACGCTGGCGTTGTGATGCTTGAGAATATCTTGCACGGCGTTGAAGCGATGTTTCCTGAAGTCGTTTTTGCTGTCCATCTCGATCATGGCGACGAAGAAACCTGTTTCGAATGTATAGACTCTGGCTTCTATTCATCCGTGATGATCGACGCATCCCACTACTCTTTTGAAGAAAATGTAGCTATCACCCGTCGTGTTGTTGAGCGCGCTCATGTGAAAGGCATCAGCGTAGAAGCTGAACTGGGTATGCTCGGCGGTGTCGAGGAGGATATCGCTGTAGACGAGAAGCACGCCCAATTAACCGATCCTGATGAAGCCAAAGCATTTGTTGAGCAAACGGGCTGTGATTCGCTGGCGGTCGCCATCGGCACCAGTCACGGGGCTTATAAATTCCAGGGCGAGGCTGGCTTACATTTTGATCGGATGGCAGAGATCCAAAAACGTCTCCCGGGTTTTCCTCTTGTTATGCATGGATCATCATCCGTTCCACAAGATGAGGTCAAACGGATCAACGCTGCTGGCGGTGAACTCGGTTCTGCACGCGGCGTGGATGAAGATCAATTTGTTAGAGCCGTTCCTTTGGGGGTCACAAAAGTAAATATTGATACAGACGGTCGGCTTGTATGGACTCGTGTTCATCGCGAGTTCCTCCAAGACCAACCTGAAGTTTTCGATTTCCGCAAACCCGGCAACATATATATGGAAGAGTATGCGAAGTTTATAGTGCATAAAAGCAAAAAACTTGGCT
The DNA here is from genome assembly GCA_964581545.1 of uncultured Anaerolineaceae bacterium. GTDB lineage: Bacteria > Chloroflexota > Anaerolineae > Anaerolineales > Villigracilaceae > Desulfolinea. Next base: position 3,543 of record CAZOOX010000107.1, on the reverse strand, counting down.
GCTATGGAACGTTGAAGGAGGTGCGCGAGAAACTAAGTTAAAAAAGAATTTGCCCTTGCCTAGAAAAGCAGACCTTTGAAGGAGGAAGCGTGAGTAATCAACCGGAAAGAAACCTGGGGATGGAGCTAGTGCGTGTCACAGAAGCCGCCGCACTTGCCTCTGCCCGCTGGATGGGACGCAGACAAAAAGAAAGCGGGGACGGCGCCGCAGTAGATGGTATGCGTCTTATGCTGAACGCTATAGACATGGACGGTGTCATCGTCATCGGTGAAGGTGAAAAAGATGAAGCCCCTATGCTCTACAATGGCGAGCAAGTTGGCACAGGCAACGGTCCCGCTTTTGATCTGGCCGTAGACCCTGTAGAAGGCACAACACTGCTGGCAAAAGGGCAACCCAATGCCATCGCCGTTATCGCTTCATCACCAAGAGGAACAATGTGGAATCCTGGCCCCGGTTTCTACATGAGAAAAATGGTTGTTGGGCGCGAAGCACGCAATGCCATTTCATTAGAAGCCTCTGTCACCGAGAATCTTAATAATGTCGCTAGAGCGCTGGGCAAAAGAGTAGAAGACCTGACCATCTTCACTTTGGAACGCCCTCGACATGAAAAAATCATTGAAGAGGTGATCGCAGCAGGCGCTCGCGTCTCATTACACCACGATGGCGACGTTGCCGGCTCACTTATGGCTGCTTTCCCGAACGAATCCACCATCGACATGATGATAACAATCGGCGGCACACCGGAAGGCGTTATCACCGCCTGCGCTATCAAGGCACTTGGCGGACAATTTCTTGGGCGTCTTGAGCCACAATCCGTTGAAGAGCTAAAGGCACTTCAGGAAGCAGGTTTGGATGTAGACAAGATTCTCACAGTGGACGACATGGTCAGCAGCGATGATGTTTCCTTCGCAGCTACCGGGATCACCAGCCCAGGTCATGTTATTAAAGGCGTGCGCTACGAAAGTGGCAGCATGCACACTCATTCCATCGTCATTCGTGGAAAATCAGGAACGATCCGCTATATCGAATCCATCCACTCGCAGGAGAAACTCAAAGCCATTAGTGCGATCGATTACTAGGATTTTCGAGCGCGTCGCTCTTAATTTTGGCTGGCGTGCCCTTAATCAGCAGAATCTCAGCATAGAACGTTTTTATAAACACAACTTTATTCACCTAATCATAAGGAGAAAAAATATGTCCGATTCCAACCCAACTCCTGAATCCCCCGATGAAGGCAAAGCCCTATTCAACGCGGGCGTAAAGGACTACAGTGCCGAAGGGCGCTACTACTGGAGCCCCGGTTACAAGCCGGACACCAATACGCAGGTGATTGCCGCATTCCGAGTCACGCCGCAAGAGGGCGTTTCATTCGAGGAAGCCGCGGCCGCTGTAGCAGCCGAATCCTCCTTTGCGACCTGGACAAACGTTTGGTCCGATTATCTCGTAGATCCCTCCCGCTACTCGGCGCGAACCTACGATCTAAAACCCGTTCCGGGCAAGCCCGATCAGGCTATGGCATATATCGCCTACCCAAATGAACTCTTTGAAGAAGGCTCAATGGGTAACCTGATGTCCTCCATCGTCGGGAACGTCTTCGGCTTCAAGCCTTTGCGCGCCCTGCGTTTGGAAGACCTATACTTCCCACCCTCCTTGCTCTCCACCTTCCAGGGTCCCCCGCACGGCATCGCCGTTGAGCGTGACCGCATGGATAAATATGGACGCCCCTTCCTCGGCGCAACAATGAAACCCAAACTCGGTCTCTCCGCCAAGAACTATGGTCGTCTCGTGTATGAAGCTTTGCGCGGTGGTTTAGATTTCACCAAGGACGACGAAAATATCACCTCCCAGCCCTTCATGCGCTGGCGTGATCGTGCAGAGTTCGTGATGCACGCCGTCAAACAGGCAGAATCCGAAACCGGCGAGCGCAAAGGTCACTATCTCAACGTCACCGCTGGAGATATGGAAGAAATGTATGCCCGCGCCGAATTCGCCAAAGAACTCGGCTCCCGCATCATCATGGTGGATTTCTTGATCGTTGGTTTCACCGCCTTCACATCGCTCTCAAAATGGGCACGCGAAAACGGCATGTTACTGCACGCTCACCGTGCCTTGCACTCAGTCATTGACCGTCAGCCGCATCACGGTATCAACTGGCGCGTTCTCGCCAAGATGTGCCGCATCGTTGGCGCTGACCACCTGCACAATGGAACCGTCGTCGGCAAACTCGAGGGTGATCGTGCTTCCACTATCGGTATCAATGAAATGATGCGCGAAACCAGACTGGCTACTGTAGACCAGTGCCCCGGTCACCACTTTGACCAGCCCTGGCTGGATATGCCCGCAATGATGCCTGTCGCTTCCGGCGGTATCCACGTTTGGCATATGCCCGAACTACTCTCCATTTTCGGCGATGACGTTGTCTTGCAATTCGGCGGCGGGACTGTCGGTCATCCCTGGGGCAGCGCTGCTGGCGCAACCGCCAATCGCGTAGCGCTCGAAGCCTGTGTTCTGGCTCGCAACGAAGGGCGCGATCTGATCAAAGAAGGCAGAGATATTCTCATCGGTGCCGCCAAGCACAGCCCTGAACTGCGCACCGCCATGGAAACCTGGAAGGACATCACCTTCGACTTCGAATCTGTGGACAAATTGGAAGCATAATTTCAAGGAGAAACTACTATGAAAACCGAAACTTTTTCTTATCTGCCTGATTTGACCGATGAACAGATCGCCAAGCAGGTTCAATACTTCCTGGATCAGAATTGCGTACCCGGCATCGAATACTGTGAAGATCCCAACCCCGCACTCGCGTACTGGAGCTGGTGGAAACTCCCCCTCTTTGAAGTCACCACACCTGCCGAAGTACAAGCCGAATTGGATGCCTGCAAAAAAGCGCACCCCAACGCCTATATCAAAGTTACCGCTTACGACAATATGAAGCAACGTATGGTAATGGCATTTGTCGTTTCCAAACCTGCGTAAGTCATAGAACTACGCATCTGACTGACCTGACGAGGAGGATTCAAATCCTCGTCAGGTCATCTTTCAAAAAGTAATATGTAATTTTCAAAATCTGATTTCGCCAAAGAGGAGAGAGACATGTACCAAAAATCCATTTTATTGGGGGTTGTCGGCGATAGTGCGGCAGGAAAAACGACCATCTCAGCAGGTATCGCGAAAATACTTGGCGAAGATAGAGTCACAGTCATTTGCACGGATGACTACCATCGTTATAACAGAGCTCAACGCAAAGAGATGGGGATCAGTGCTTTAGACCCAGCCTGTAATTATATGCAAGTGATGGAACAACACCTCGACCTTCTGCGTCGTGGGCGTCCTATCCTAAAACCTATTTACAATCATCATACCGGCGATTTTGATCCACCCGAATATATAGAGCCAAATGAGTTCATCATTGCCGAAGGTTTGCTTGGCTTCCATAACCGAGGCTTACGTCGCAATTTTGATGTGAAGGTTTATTTACAACCGGACACAGAATTGCGCTATGACTGGAAAATAAAAAGAGACACAACAAAACGTGGGTAC
>CAZOOX010000106.1:0-14479 GCA_964581545.1 uncultured Anaerolineaceae bacterium | reverse complement strand
CAACTCTACTACAAGAAACCCCGTTTATTCATCTTTTTTTGGCGAAGGTATTGCACTTGATGAAAAATTTTTTATCGATTCAGCAACGAATGCCGGAGAAAACCTTGCTGGATAATTATAAAAGCTATGGGTTAAACCAGAAACCTTTTGAGTATCTAGAACTGCTTGTATAAAATTATCTGGGATTTCAATTTTTGTCATACTTTGTTTTATGTCGTTATGTAAGATTACAGGTGAAATTTCTTAAAATATTGTGGATTATTATCTTACCCTATGAACAACAAACATTTTAAGAATTTGAAAGATTGTCAAATAAAAGAAGAAAATAGCGTTCTATCAAAAGTAGCAGAGACTGAAATTTCAAATCTGGTGGGCATTTTCCTCTTGATTAAACAAAAACCCTGCCATGATTATAAACCATGACAGGGCAAAAACTTACTCAGCGGCGATCACTTCGATCCCGCCCATCCAGGGTCTTAAGACTTCGGGGACGATGATCGAACCATCTTCTCGCTGATAATTTTCCATGATCGCGATCATGATCCGCGGCAAGGCCGTTCCTGATCCATTTAGCGTGTGAAGGAAGCGATTCTTTTTGCTGTCTTCCGGTCTATAGCGGATATTCGCACGCCGCGCCTGAAAATCGGTTACGTTCGAGACAGAAGAAACTTCGAGCCACTCATTACATCCCGCAGCCCAGACTTCGATATCGTAGGTGATACTTGCGCCGAAGCCCAAGTCGCCGGTGCATAGCTGGTGAATGCGATAAGGCAAACCCAGGAGGGAAACAACTTCTTCAGCATCCGCCATCATTTTCTCAAAAGCGGCATCTGAGTCTTCGGGCTTGACGTACATATACATCTCAACCTTGTCAAATTGATGGCCACGTTTGATCCCGCGCACATCGCGTCCCGCGCTCATTTTTTCACGCCGAAAACAGGGCGTATAGGCTGTGTAATATTTTGGCAGATCGGCCTCTTCAAAGATTTCGTCCATATGATAGCCCGTCAAGGGCACTTCCGCAGTCGGCACAAAATACAAGTCTTCCTCATGGTCTTTATAGAGATTATCGGCAAATTTCGGCAACTGCCCCGCGCCATAAACCACATCCGTTTTGACCATAAAAGGCGTATATTTTTCAACATAGCCTTGCTTGATATGCAGATCGAGCATAAAGGAAATTAACGCCCGCTGCAAACGCGCCCCGGCACCACTTAAAACATAAAAACGGGATCCGGTGATCTTCACGCCCCGCTCAAAGTCGATTATCCCGAGAGCAGGCCCCATATCCCAGTGTGTTTGCGGATCAAAATCAAATTGGGGGATATCGCCAACAGTCTTCAAAACAACATTCTCGGATTCATCCACCCCATAGGGCGTCGCATCGCTCGGGATATTGGGCAGGGTTGCCATGATCGACGTTAACTCGGCATCCACATCTCGCAGATCGTCATCCAAAGCTTTGATCTTATCTCCGACCGCACGCATCGCATCAATTTTTTCCTGCCGCGATTCAGCATCCTTCATCCGCCCGATTTCTTTGGAAACGGTATTTCGCTCTGCCTTGAGCCTTTCCACTTCCCCCAAGATCTCACGACGGCGCTCATCCAAAGCTATGGCAGAATCAACCACCGCCACATCGGCCTGGCGTTTTTTCAGCGCCTCGCGCACCACATCAGGATTTTCACGAACTAAACGAATATCAAGCATCTTGCACCTCCGGTTGAGACTTCAGACTTTAGACTTCAGCTTTTAGCTTTTGCTTAAGGCTGGGGTCTTAGGTCTATAGTCTTTAAAAAATAAAAACGCCCCGATCCACAGCAGGACGAGGGGCGCTCGTGGTGCCACCTGCTTTCGTCACCTTTCATCTTTGATGAAAGGCAACCTCTATGATGCTGTAACGGGCATACCCGATTCTCTTATGACAAAGTCTCTACGAGAATAACGTGGTCAAAGGGCTAAAACCTTCACTTCAAGAAAAAATTTCTTGTAGCGATCGCTTCAGCGACCAGACCCATCGGAGTGGATTTCGCTACTTGACCGACCTTCTCACACAACCGAAGGCTCTCTGTACAGCTACGCAACTACTTATCTCCGAGTTCGTTTTAGTATTTCATTTATTATATACAGCAAAAAAAGAGAGTCAAGTTAAAAGAAAAAGTACCGAGTATTTCTAAAATACTCGGTACCTAAAGCTAAAACTCTTACTCGCGACTCATCGCATCCATCACAGCAACAGCCGCAATTTCAACGATATCGTTCACTTCTTCACCGGTTTGTAAAACATGTACGGGAGCACCCATGCCAACCAAGATGGGCCCAATCGCTTTTGCTTTGCCTAGACGGGCAAGCAATTTATAAGAGATATTCGCTGCTTCCAAAGAGGGGAAGATCAACACGTTAGCATTTTTCACCGCACTAAAAGGATAGCGTTTTTCGATAATTTCCGCGACGACCGCAGTATTAGCTTGCATCTCACCATCAACAGCAAGATCAGGACGCTTTTCTTTCATTATTTCAACGGCTCTGGCAACCTTCTGCGTTTGTGGATGCTTTGTGGAACCAAAATTAGAGAAAGAAAGAAATGCCACACGCGGATCAATCTCTAGCGTTTTGGCAAAATCCGCTGCTAAAGAAGCGATCTCTACCAAATCTTCTGCGGAGGGATCAATATTTACTGTTGTATCAGCAAAAATATACGCTTGAGCATCAACGATCATTATATAAAGACCAGCAACATGGTCGGTGCCCTCTGCTGTATGATGAATTTTCAACGCAGGGCGCATTACTTGAGGGTAATCATAGGTTAGCCCAGAGACAACAGCATCAGCTGCGCCCATATGGATCATCATCGGGGCATAGACATTTGAAAGAGTCATTACTTTTCGAGCCATTGCCAAAGTTCTACCCTTGCGCTGGCGAAGTTTGAAATAGGCTTGTGCGTATTCTTCACATTTTTCAGAATTAAATGGGTCTATGATTTTTGGCTCAAAATCAAGTGCCAGCTCTTTGATCTTCTCTCTAATCTTTTCTTTGTTCCCTAATAAGATCGGTTCTCCAATCCCCTCATCGATCACACGAGCAGCAGCACGGATGATCTTCGATTCTTCCCCCTCTTCAAAAGCAATTCGCTTTGTTCCACCTGATGATTTGGCTTTGTTCATAATCAAGTGATGCATACGAGCACCCTTGCCCTGCCTAAAGGCCAACTCCTCACGATATTTTTCAATATCAATTATCTTGCGCGCTACGCCAGTATCCATTGCTGCTTGAGCTATTGCAGGAGCTTCCCAAAGCAAAACACGGGGATCCATCGCAGCAGGGATAATGTACTCACGCCCAAATTTCATACTCTCTTTTCCGTAGGCACGCAAGACACTATCCGGTACGTCTTCGCGCGTCAGCGCAGCGAGAGCTTTCACCGCTGCTACTTTCATCTCTTCATTGATAGCTGTTGCACGTACATCTAAAGCACCACGGAAAATGAAGGGAAAACCCAAAACATTATTAACCTGATTTGGGTAATCAGAACGCCCTGTCGCCATAATACAATCGGGGCGAACAGCTTTCGCCAATTCAGGTTTGATCTCAGGGTCGGGATTTGCCATCGCAAAAATGATCGGATCCTTTGCCATCGACTTGACCATATCTTGCGTTAGCACATCCGCAACAGAAAGACCGTAAAACACATCTGCACCAACCATTGCATCAGCAAGGGTTCGAGCTTCTGTTTCAACGACAAATTCTTGCTTGTATTTATTTAAGCCTTCACGCTTTGTATGCAAAACACCACGAGAATCAAGCATAAGCAAATTTTCAGCCTTCACGCCAAGACGAATGGCCAACTTACTACATGAAATGGCTGATGCCCCCGCACCATTAACAACAACCTTGATCTCTTCCATCTTCTTCCCCACAATTTCCAAAGCATTGATCAAACCAGCTGAAGAAATGATCGCCGTCCCATGCTGGTCATCATGAAAAACAGGAATATCCAATTCTTCCTTTAGCCTTGTTTCAACTTCAAAACATTCGGGGGCTTTTATATCCTCAAGATTAATGCCTCCAAAAGTTGGTGCAATTGCTTTAACGACCTTAATGATCTCCTCGACATCTTCTTCATCAACTTCTATATCAAAAACATCTACATCAGCAAATTTCTTAAAGAGAACCCCTTTCCCTTCCATCACAGGTTTAGATGCCAAAGGCCCTCTATTCCCCAAGCCCAAAATAGCAGTACCGTTGCTCACTACGGCGACCAGATTTCCTTTCGATGTATATTCGTAAGCATCTTCAGGATTATCTGCAATATCTAGTACAGGAACTGCCACCCCGGGTGAATAAGCCAAACTTAATTCGCGGGCGGTATCCATCGGCTTTGTAGGAACAATCGCTACTTTACCAGGTTTCCCATTCAATCGATGATATTCCAAAGCCTCTTCACGAGTAAACTTGCTCATACTATCTCCTTAGCTAATTTTTAGCTATTCTATGGTCAATTTTTATTGACCACAGCGATTATGACACAAGGAATAACCTCCATATAGTTCCTTTTGTCACATATTTCGATGATGCCTGCAAGGTTTGGTACATAATTTTCACGGTTTTTTTCAAAGCTTTACAAAAGAAATAGGGCAATAATTAGATGCGATTGCCCTTTACGAAGACGGCTTTTATCTTCTTTTAGCGCAACATCCAGAACCCAATGTAGTTCATTTTCTATGCTCCAGTGTCGTCGAGCAACTTTCAATAGATGTTCAGCATTGCTTGGCAAACTAGAGATTTAGTATCTGATTTTGATCGTGGTCTTTTTATCGGTTATTCTCGTTGAGCGAACCATCGCTATGCTTTTCAAGCTCTTCTATTTGGCAACACCCTTCAAGCTTTGGATGTACTCTGGATCTGAAATGCTCCAGCATTCTCGAATTTCTATGCGTCCATGACCTTTATTCTTCTCTGAATACCCCGTAGCTTGCTACGAGGGTTCCGAGCATTAAGAAAAATCTGTACCCGTAGGGGCAAAATTCCGTAATACCCCGTCCGCTTGCGGCGGGGATAGGAATTTTGAAGATTTTTCAAATTTATTGGTTGTCTTTTATACTCAGCAGATAGTCTGCACCAGCATCTATGATCGCTTTTGCAATCTTTGTTATAGCGTCTATAGTGACTACGCAACCTTCCAGAGAAAGCAGTTTGAGTAATTCAGGAATCGCGGTAATCTCATTACTTTTTTCATCAACTTTACGTTGCCCTAAGACAAGTTCATTCGCTTCTGCCCACGCACTGACCATGTATATAGCCTTTTTTCCAAGGGAACTATCGTGAGAACCACGCAATTGTTTTCCATCAATCGCAACAATTTCGCCCTTCGTGAGTTTCTGGATGCTTTCTACCCAACTATGAAAACCCTCTTGGAACTCTTTAGGGTCTAATAATGAAAACACTCGGCCAAAAGTATCGTGTGAAGGAATACCATTCGGTAATTCTAAAAAGGTCTTTAGCCAATCTATCTGCTTTTTCCATAGTTTTCCATGTCCACCCAGCCTTCTGCACCACTGATAATTGCACAGATCGCTATTGAGATGATATCTAGCAATTTATGATCTTTTGTTCGGTTTAACTGTGGGTCTTTAACTCTTGAAAAATGCTCTTATGGTTTGCATTACTCACGCAGCGATGCCATTACACACGGCTAAAACTATCGCTTGCTTTCGGTTTGTTGGTCGAGCCAAGCTCTGGCCCGGGAAATATCGGTGTCCACACGGACTTGAAGACCATGATTGACAGCGACTATTTCCCAAAGCTTTCCTTTTTTTAGAGATTCAGGGCGACAAATAATCGCAACCCGTGCAAGCTTCGGTGCTTCTTCCGCAATTTTCCTGGCAGAATCATAGCTATCGAGTCCATCGATTGTGTATTCAAGATTCCTTTCATCACATAAAACACACATGACACCCTTCTCAATTGTCAGTTGAATTATTGATCGCCCATACTCAATAACCTGATTTACATTGTCATCTCTTCCCGAAGCAGTGACGATTAAAATCCCATCTTCAACTTTCGATTGGAATTTTATACTCATAATTGCACCTCATTACAGAACAGATCCCATCCTAAAAAACATTACTTATGGGTAAAGCACTTAGAACTCGTACAATCGTATGATTTTGCGAAGCCCGATGTTTTTCGGGGTGATGCAATCTCCTTCTCAAGATGAGACTGTTTACCCTAAAGGGCACTCGTCGGCACAAGAGCACGCGCCTCGCAGAATCATCAATTTGCACAAGTTTTATTTGTTCAGTCCATTAGCTGGACTTTGTCCATTTGCAGCCTAGGATTGCATAGCAAATATATGCAGCCCGCTTAATGTTCTCAAGAGTGTTATTACAACTCTTTAGAGTATACATGAATTTACCAAGAAATTATCATGCTCTCGATGATAGGCTGCGCTAAGAATGTGTAGAATCTCATTCAACCTCATCGAAAATGAATTTTCTGCTGAGATAAAACAGTCCGTTTAAACGGACTTCAATCTCGTTGGCATTCAAAATAAGAATCTACAACATTTTGCGCGCCCCCCCAAAAAACATATTTATTTTTTTTCATGTATAATAGATGCAATCCATAATGGATTTTTATTTACCAATTCTCTGCCGCCCAATTGCGGTCATAGCTTTTAAAAAGATCTTCTGAAAATTTTTAGGGTTTGCCCTACTGGATTTTATTCTTCTCTGAATACCCCGTAGCTTGCTACGAGGGTTCCGAGCATTAAGAAAAATCTGTACCCGTAGGGGCAAAATTCCGTAATACCCCGTCCGCTTGCGGCGGGGATAGGAATTTTGAAGATTTTTCAAATTTATTGGGATGTCCATCTACTTTTATATGGACGATGATGTGAAAAAGCGGGTTGAAAAATTGAATAAGCGCTGACTAGCACATCATCCCCGATGACTTTGTCATCTCTATTTGCCTATACCTGATTCTCAATCCGCTATAGGTTTACCCACAAACAGAAACTCTCTTAACAGTCGTGACCTCTTGGTAGGGTCGCGACTGTCTGTTTTAAGATGCCAAAAATCACCGCCATCAAAGTGCAACGTAGAAATACTGAAAGAGTAAGCATCTTTTTGGATGGCGAATTCGCCTTTGGCCTCACCCGTGTTTTAGCTGGCTTTTTGCAAATTGGACAGATTCTCAGCGAAGAAAAGATCGCCGCACTCCAAGCCGAAGATGAGATGGAAATGGCATATCTGAGAGCAATAAATTTTCTCAGCTACAGACCCCGCTCATCGGCAGAGATACGCAAAAACCTGAAAAAGTACGAAGTGCCAGAACTGTGCATTGAACCTACGATAGAACGTCTCGAAAAAAATGGTTTTCTCAACGATGCAGATTTTGCAAAAAGCTGGGTAGAAAATAGAAACACCTTTCGTCCGCGCGGAGGCCGTGCCCTAAGAGCAGAACTCCGCCAGAAAGGTCTTTCGGATGAGCTTATCCAATCTACTTTGGATGAGATGGTCAACGAAGAAGAACTGGTTTATAGCGCAGGTAAAAAGAAAGCAAAAAAGCTGGCAAAACGAAATCTGGAATGGCAAGATTTCCGAAAAAAACTTGCAGCTTTTCTCGCAAGACGTGGCTTTAGCTACGCTGTGATCTCTCCCATTCTTTCGCAGTTATGGGATGAGGTCCAAGAGGAAGAAGAAATAGAAGAGTAAAGAAAATCGTAGGTCACGTTTTTATCGTGACAGCTTTAGCAAAGTAAGTGAGTCGCGCTAAAAGCATGGTCTACAGATTAACGAGAGAAGGTTTGTCTCCAGGAAAATACCGGTTTAGCGGAGGCAAGCCCAAATACGGGAGCGATGCGCTCCATCCATCTATAATAATGACTGAATGACGAGGAAAAAATGAATCCACCAAACCCACTATTGATCGGAATAATTACATTGCTAATTGGCGGCGCTATTGGCTTTTTGGTTAGCCGCTATCTAAATAAGCAGGAACTCAAGCGTCAGAAAATGACCGCCGAAGACATTGTAAAGGGCGCAACGGAGCAAGGACGTTTGATCGAAATTCAGGCACGGGATAGTGCCCTAAAGATCACGCGCGAAGCCGAAGCAGATATTGCAAAGCGAAGAAACGAACTTAATCAGGAAGAAAGCCGAATCCAGGCTCGCCGTGATGAGCAAGATAGTCGTGCCGAACGTTTGGAGCAGCGCGAAGAGAAAGTGAATAAACGTCAAAGTTCTGTTGATCGCCGTGCGAATGAAGTTGCCAAACAATACGAAGTACAAATGCAGAAGCTGCAAGAAATTTCGCAGATGACAACGGATGAGGCCAAGGAAATTATTCTCGCTGAAGTAGAAAAAGATGCCCGTGGCGATATGGCACGTATTGTGCGCCAGATCGAAGCAGAAGCCCGCGCAGATGGCGAAAAGCGTGCTCGCAAATTAATTGCAGATGCTATTCAGCGTGTGGCTTCAGAGCATGTTTCTGAAGTGACTTCGAAAATTGTTCCTTTGCCAAATGATGATATGAAAGGCCGCATCGTTGGACGTAACGGACGCAATATCCGCGCTTTTGAGCAGGCAGCAGGTGTGGACGTGATCGTAGATGACACCCCTGAAGCTGTAACCATTTCTTGTTTTGATTCAGTGCGCCGTGAAATCGGTAGACGTGCGATGACCCGCCTTACACTGGACGGGCGCATCCATCCCGCGCATATTGAGAAAATTGTCAAAGAAGAGACCAAAGCTGTTGATAAAGTAATGGCAGAAGCAGGCGAACAAGCCGCTTACGATGCCGGGATCAGCGGGCTAAAACCCGAAATCCTGCGCATGATGGGGCGCCTTAAATTCCGCACTTCTTATGGTCAAAATCAATTGGCACATGCCGTTGAAGCTTCGAAACTTGCCAGTATTATCGCTGCCGAAATTGGTGCAGATATAGAAGTTGCTAAATTGGGCGGCTTTTTGCACGACATCGGTAAGGCGATGGACCACAACCAGGAAGGCACACACGCCAAACTTGGTGCAGAGTTCTGCCGCCGCTATGGCGTAAAGAACGAAAAAGTATTGAATGCCATTTCTTCTCATCACCATGAAGAAGATCAGGCATCTGTTGAAGCTGTTATCACCGAAGCCGCCGATGCAATTTCTGGCGCACGCCCGGGCGCACGCCGCGAAGACCTTGAAGCCTATATCAAACGCATCCGCGCGCTTGAAGATCTGGCGAAATCCTTCAAGGGTGTTCAAAACGCTTACGCTATTCAGGCTGGACGCGAAGTTCGCATCATTGTCAGCCCCGACGATATTGATGATTTCACCGCCGGAAAATTGGCGCGCGATATTGCCAAGCAGATCGAAGAAAATATGCAATATCCCGGTCAGATCAAGGTGATCGTCATTCGCGAAACACGCGCGATCGATTACGCAAAGTAAAGATTTCCTAGCTACCTGACACTTTGCTAAAAATAGCGCTCGTTGGTTGAGTAGGCGATGCTTGCCCGCCCCGCAGTCTTTTGGCGGGGTCGCCGTATCGAAACCAACTGTTCCAGAGAAAATTTAGATTTTCGTGGTTTCGATACGCTCCGAAAGTGCATTCGGAGCTACTCAACCACCAGTGCAAACAAAACTGTCAGGTGGCTAGAAGATTTCCTTTTCAAGCAAAATCCCCTATTCTCTAAAAAGAATAGGGGATTTTTTATTTAGCGTCCAAATTTTGGGCAACACGCAAAGCGCGTCGAAGGTTGTCTATATTTTCCCCATGTTCCCATTCCACCACGCACACTGAGAACAGAGGTAAATCCTTCATCTTCTCCGAGAATATCAGCAGCGACCTTGCTCTTAAGTCCGTGATCGCAAATCAGGATCATCGCAGTTTCCTTCTCGTATGCTTCTTCGACCAGCACCGCGTGCATAAAATCGTCAAAAGGAAGTGAGATAGCCTTCTCTATATGCTCTGCTTCGAAAATATCTCTTTCTCGCAAATCAATCAGCAGAGGCATATCAGTTTGGCGTGTGAGAATTTCTTGCAGTTCCGCTGGCTCAATATCACGAAACTCCGCACCACTTCTCATCCGTCGTACAAAGTCAAGCAGAGAAACACTTTCTATCTCACGGAGCTTTTTTCGAGCGATCAGAGTTGCCACAACCAAAAGGGCAATGGCAATTCCTATAAGAAAAATATCCATACCCTGCCCTAGGCTGGCTTGCGCGCCGTAATTTTTGCGCTGAAAACAGATTGGTAGACGGCTTCTTTTGACAAATCACCCAATTGGATTTCTTCTCCGAGTTGGCGGACGGCATCATCAACTTGATCTCGGTCTAGATACACGGGAACTATTTCGACATCCACGAAACCCGCCTGTTTTATGCCTGAGATATATTCTTCAACATCCAGCGCACCCGAAACGCATCCCGCCCACGCGCTTAGGCTGGCTTTTATTCCATCAGGAAGCGGACCATCTGTGACCATATCGCTGACGGCCAACTTCCCGCCTGGGCGCATGGCTCTATATATCTCACGGAAAACCTGCGGCTTATCGATGCTAAGGTTAATAACACAGTTCGAGATAATCACGTCAATACTTGCGTCCGAAACGGGGAGATGCTCAATTTCGCCCAAACGGAACTCAACATTATCTGCGCCGACTTTGGCCTTATTAGCGCGCGCTTTCTCGAGCATCGCGGGAGTCATATCTACACCGATGACATGACCTTCAGGCCCCACACGCTGTCCGGCGAGGAAACAATCGATCCCGCCGCCAGAGCCGAGATCAAGAACGCTTTGTCCAGGCGTTAAGGCGGCGAGGGTAACAGGATCGCCGCATCCGAGAGAGAGACCGGTCACTTCTTCGGGGAGGGTGTCTGCATCGGTTTCTTTGTAGAATTTTTCAATAGCTGCCAAATGCACGACTTCGTCTCTGGCATCAGCATCAGAATCGCCGCAGCAAGAGGATGAGGATGTGTTGCACCCACAATCGGCTGGGGTTCCGACTTTAAAGGTTTCGGCTATTTTGCTGTAACGGTCACGCACAGCAGTGCGAACATTCAGTTCGATTTTTTCTTGGGTCATTTTTATTTCTCCTTAGATAGACAAATAGATATACTTCGATATATTTGAGCAAAAAAATATATTTTATTTCTGATTCAGAACCAACTCCTTCTCTGGAGCAAAATCTCCTGCCAATTGGCAGCAGGCATCAGCAATTCTTTTCTGATTGATGGAATAAAAAACCTGTTTTCCCTCACGGCGAGAATCGACCAGTTTCGCTGAGCGTAAAATGCTCAAATGATGCGAAACAGTTGGCTGAGAAACATTGAGGGCTTCAACGATCTCACCAACACTGAGCCATTTGCAACAGCATAGGCTCATGATCTTTTGGCGGGTTTCATCCGCGAGGGCTTTGGCAAAGACAACTGTATTTTTAGTCATATAGATAATTTTCTGTTTATCCAGACGCAATACTAATAGATGATTGTCTATATGTCAAGAACCAAATTATTGGAAAATATCACCTATTTTTAAATAAAGTGATCATTGTCTACCACACCCCAAAATTCAGATAATTTAAGTCCTTTCTTTTGATGTTTATCACGAAAAAAGAAGCTAAAGATTTCGTAAGGCCATACCTTTCGACCAATTTTGTAATACCACCGCATCGCAGCCCTAAAAGTCGGAACACGATGAGCCAATACCCGTTTTAATGAGCGTGGTCGCAATTGAATCACCGCTTCTATGAGTTTCACCCAAAATAATACTTGCCACGGAGACATATAACGAGTGGCTAATACCTGATGCTTATAATCCCATTTCCGCCTGTCTAGCTGAATAACCTGTCTTTCAGATTCCATACGAAAATATGCTGTCCAACGATGCGGGGTTGCATACAACAATTGGATCTGATCAGGATCATAGGACAAAATTTGTCTCAATCCATACAGATAATCACGATAAGTTTCTTCTTCAAAACCAACAACATAGGTCGCCATTGAAATAATATCGTGTTGTCTAAGCAAACGGATGGCTTCTCTGTCTGTTTCTTCTGCTCCTCCTTTCCGAATCTTCAGGAGAGTCTTCTCTTTATAATTTTCTATACCAAGGAGAAAACGAACAACACCAGCCTCTTTGTATAGATGCAATATATCAGCGTCTCGAACAATATCGTCTGCACGCGTTGATCCGACTAAAGTAAGGGGAACGTTTTCTGCTATAAGAGCCTCTAAGAAAGCACGCCACGCTTTTCTGGATGATGTAGGATTCTCGTCAGCAAAATTAATGACTTCTACGCCATGCTCTCGATATAACCACGCTAATTCAGCAGCAAATTTTTGCGGGTCACGATGTCGCCAACGCTTCCAGAATTTTCGTTGTCCACAATAACTACATGAATGAGGGCATCCACGAGAGAATTGAGCAACAACAGCACGCCGATTGCCCCAATAACTATATCGGGCATGATCAATCAACTCCCAGCCAACACGATAATCATCGAGGTTACGAATAATTGGTGCAGGAGGAGTAGCAAGGGCCCTTCCTTTTTCTCGATAGGCAATACCCAAAACAGATTCTAGCGAGTGTTCTTTTTCCAGAGTTTGGATAAGTTGCAGGATCGTGCTTTCCCCTTCACCTCGCACAATAATATCTATCTGAGATTCTTCGTTCAGAATTTCTTCCCAATGATATGTTGGAAATACACCACCATAGATAATATAAATTTTAGGCAATGCCACGCGAATAGCCTTCGTAATATCAGCAACTACAGGATGGCCTGATGTTGAGCCAGAATGCCCCAAAAGCACAGCATCCGGGTTAAAGTCTATGACTTTTTCCACAATCTCCACTATTTTCATAGGACCGAATTCAGCATCAAGAAGTTTTACTTTGTACCCAGCGTCAATTAGTGGGCCTCCAACAGAAAGCAAACCAAGAGGGGGCAAATGTTCATCAGGAATACGACTGCCTATGGATGGATGGGGTGGGTTAATGAGAAGTACGCGCATAAGAAAAGTCCTCCTTTAGATAGAATATGCTTATTCCACCTAAAGGTAGTCCCATCTATCTATCATTCTCTATTTAACTCTCTCAATCACTATCAGATAGTGCATAAAGAATCATAATCCCCACTGATTGCAATAAACATAATCCTACAGAGTGCTAATCTTTGCTTTATTCCCTTGATACTTCTAATTCGGCATCTTGCGTTTTATGCGGCTCAACCTTAAAAATCTTAAATCCCCATTGCACGGCCGGTCCAATCAGCAACGCAAAAGCCAATGTGCCGATCCCTGCTGGGCCACCAAGCATCCAACCAATGGCTATGACAGTAACTTCAATGATCGTCCGCGCCAAACGCACACTAATGCCTGTTGTTCTCTTTAGCCCCAGCATTAGGCTATCTCGCGGTCCCGCACCTGCATTTACGCCGATATAGATCGCGCTGGCATTTCCCATCAGGAAAACGGCCAATAAAAGCATAGCAATTTGAATAAAGAGATTATTTTCTTCAGAGGGGATATACCTGAGCGCAAGATCAAGCCAGGGACCAATGCTGAGAATATTCCCCAAAGTTCCCCAGCCGATTTGCTCCTTCATCAGCAATGCACCGGTCAATACCACAAAACCTGAGATAACGGTCATTGTGCCCGGAGAGATATGTAGAATCTTCGAAAGCGCAACATCCAACACCGCCCATGCACCCGTCCCGAAATTGCTTTGGATCATTAGCGCAATCGAAAGACCATATAAGGCAAAGCCAATTTGGATACGAACAAAATCGCGCGGAAAGGTTTTCCAGTTAATAGGTTTTAACATCCCGCGATAATACCACCCTTTTAACAAGATACCGAGTGTTTACAAAACACTCGGTATCTTTTCTCACTATTTTAGTTTCAGCACAAACTTCTCTTGAAACTTCTTAACCTTCGGTGCAACAACCGCACGACAATAAGGCTGATCTGGATTGATCGCAAAATAATTTTGATGATAACTCTCGGCAGGATAATATTTCTCCAAGGGGACAACTTCAGTCACAATGGGATTTGCCCACTGCGCTGCCATTTCAGCCATGATCTTTTCAGCTGATTCTTGTTGCGCATCGGAATGATAAAAGATGGCAGAGCGATATTGTGTGCCCACATCCGCGCCTTGGCGATTTAGGGTTGTTGGGTCATGGATGGTGAAGAAGACGCGCAGCAGTTCATCGAAAGAGATCACTTCAGGATCAAAAGTCACCTGCACAACTTCGGCATGTCCCGTTTCACCCGTGCAAACAGCTTGGTAACTGGGATTTGGCGTGACGCCACCAGAATAACCTGATTCCGCTTTGGAAACACCTTTAAGATCAACATATACCGCCTCGAGACACCAAAAGCATCCACCCGCGAGCGTTGCAATTTCCTGGGTCATAATCTCTCCATAAAATTTAGTACCTATCCTAAAAATAATTGAAAGGGGAGACGAAAGCTGTTAGAAAGGGTTT
>CAZOOX010000105.1:0-14501 GCA_964581545.1 uncultured Anaerolineaceae bacterium | reverse complement strand
GCTAGAGCGTGGAACCCCGTAGCAAGCTACTGGGTATTCTGCTTCGCATAATAAAGAATTTCATTTCCTTGACTCATTTCTTTTTTTTTGCTAAACTGATTTTAGCTTGCCCTAAATTTTATTTTAGTTATGAAAAAAAACCTAACGCGCGCTACCAAAGATTATCTTAAAGCCATCTACACACTGAGTGTAAACGGTCTCCCCGCATCTACAAACGATCTTGCCAATCGGCTCAATATCGCAGCTGCCTCGGTCACAGGAATGCTAAAGCGCTTATCCCAGACAAGCCCTCCCCTAGTGGATTATCGTAAACATCGCGGTGCAACCCTCACTTCTGCAGGTGAGCGGGCAGCGCTCGAGATCATTCGTCACCACCGTTTGTTGGAAACCTACCTGCATGAATCTCTTGGGTTTTCATGGGATGAAGTCCACGAAGAAGCAGAAAGACTGGAGCACGTCATTTCTGAAAAATTTGAAGCGCGGATAGATAAGATTCTCGGGCATCCTACACATGATCCACACGGCGAGCCCATCCCGGATTTGAACTTGGTCATGCCCCAAGAAGCATCCACGCGGCTCTCAACGCTGCGTCCGCCACAGGAGGCGACCATAGAACGAGTCAATGCCGAAGATGGGAATCTCCTCCGTCATTTACAGGAGAAAAACTTGGTCCCCGGTAGCAAGCTAAAAATACGAGCGCATTCTCCCTTCGATGGAAATCTAACGCTCGAGATCAATGGCGAAGAGATGATCTTAGGGCCAGCGATCACACATCATATTTTTATTGAAGAAAGTTAAACGAGGTAATTTATGTACAATCCCCTATTCACTTTACTTGTGGCGGTTATCCTAACTGCTATTGCCGTTCTGATCTTTTCGCCTGAACGCGGACTTTTTTGGAAATGGCAACGTACCCGCAAGATGACAGAGCGTGTGTTTCGCGAAGACGCACTTAAACATATTTATCACTGCGAAAATCATAATGAAGTGGCTTCTATCGAAAGCTTAGCTGGCGCTTTGAGCATTTCCACAAATCAAGCGGCTGAAGTCGTGAAATCATTGCAACATCTGGAGTTGCTCAAAGCTGAGGGGGCGAAGTTTCGGCTTCTGGCAGAGGGACGAGATTATGCCTTGCAAGTAATTCGGGCCCACAGACTCTACGAACGCTATCTTGCGGACGAGACAGGCTACGACGAAGTTGATTGGCACCAAAAAGCACATGAGCATGAACACCATCTCAGCCCCGAGGATATTGAAGCTTTGGCTGCTCGCCTGGGTCACCCAACGCACGACCCACATGGTGATCCAATTCCCATGTCTGACGGGACGATTATTTATCCGGAGGAGAGAGTTGCTCTTGCTGACCTGTCTCTTGATACCCTCGCACGTGTCGTACATCTTGAAGATGAGCCTGAGGCAATATACGCTCAATTAGTCGCAGAAGGTTTATATATTGGTCAGGAAATACGTTTATTGGAAATCTCATCACAGCGAATTCGCTTTCTCGCCGGGGATATTGAGCACGTCTTAGCCCCTATTTTTGCAGCAAACATCGCTGTTATTCCTATCAGTGAAGAACCTGCCAAAGAAGTTTTGCCTGGTTACCCACTGAGCGAGGCTCCTATTGGCACAGAAGCAGAGGTCGTGGCTCTTTCAGCACGTATTCGAGGTGTTGAACGAAGGCGACTAATGGACCTTGGCATTTTACCTGGCACAAATATTGAAGTTGAAATGTCATCATCAAGTGGAGACCCTATTGCTTATCGTGTTCGTGGCGCAGTAATTGCTCTTCGCAAGAGTCAAGCCGCTCTCATTAATGTTTCTACAAAGGCTTAAAGGAAAAGAAAATGACTACAAATACAAAAGATGCTTGCGAAACCTGCCCTATTCATGACGCAGCAGCCTTAAAAAAACTGGGCGTTGAGATGGGCGATTTCGATTATGTCGTTGCTTTAGCTGGCAACCCCAACACAGGAAAAAGCACTGTCTTTAACGCTCTGACCGGACTACGTCAACACACTGGCAACTGGCCCGGAAAAACCGTTACTCGCGCCGAAGGCGGATTTGAGTATGGAGAACACAAATACAAATTGGTAGACCTACCGGGAACTTACTCCCTTCTGGCTACAAGTTTAGACGAAGAAGTCGCACGTGATTTTATCTTGTTCGGCCAACCGGACGTAACCATCGTAGTGGTTGATGCCACTCGCTTAGAGCGCAACCTTAATCTTGTTTTACAGGTTATGGAAATTACCAGCCGTGTTGTGGTTGCCTTAAATCTGATGGACGAAGCTGAACGACATGGTTTGCAAATTGATGAACGCCGTCTTGCACGAGATCTAGGCGTTCCCGTTGTCCCGATGATTGCGCGACAAGGCGAGGGCGTAGCAGAGCTTTTGCAGGCAGTCAGCGAAGTTGCGAACAAAAAAACAGAATCCAAACCTTATCGCGTTGAATATACATCTCCAGAACTCAAAAAAGCTGTTGAGAAAGTCAGCAAAGAAATCAAAGCAGCCTACCCCGATCTTCCTAATTCACACTGGGTTGCCGTACGCCTTCTCGATGGCGATGAACGAATTGTTGAGGCCCTCCGCAAAGGAGAGCTTGGCGATCTAAAACATGGCGATATAGAGCAACGTGCCGCTCAACTGCAAGTTATAGGCAATCAATAGTGGTATTTGGAGAAATTTGATGACAACCGAAAAAACAAACTCACTGGAAAATATTTTATCCACTGCCCAAACCCTCCGCTGGGAAGTCGGCGTGGATTTCCACGAAAAATTAACAGAATCTATCTACACCGATGCCGCACAGATCGCTGACAGGGCAACCACCCGCCCTACAGAAAAACCACGTTTTGACTTTGATCGAACACTGGACAAAATCCTCACAAGTAAAACCTGGGGCTTCCCGCTAATGTTGCTCCTCCTGATGATAGTCTTTTGGTTGACTATCTCCGGCGCAAATGTACCATCATCTATGTTGGCAACATTACTTCTTGACACAATTCATCCTGCACTTAAAGGCTTTGCTGCCAATATCGGCATGCCCTGGTGGCTGGATGGTTTCCTGATCGACGGAATGTATATGGCAACAGCCTGGGTGATTAGCGTTATGCTCCCTCCAATGGCTATTTTCTTTCCGCTCTTTACGCTTCTGGAAGACTTCGGCTATTTGCCACGCGTTGCTTTCAATCTCGATAATCTCTTTCGTAAGTCTGGAGCACATGGCAAACAAGCCCTAAGCATGACCATGGGATTTGGCTGTAATGCGGCTGGCGTAGTGGCAACAAGAATCATAGATAGCCCTCGAGAACGGCTTATTGCTATTTTGACCAACAATTTTGCCCTCTGCAATGGACGTTGGCCTACACAAATATTAATCGCATCATTATTTATTGGCGCATTGGTACCAGCTCAACTCGCAGGCTTTGTTTCTGCCCTGGCAGTTGTAGGGATTGCTCTCTTAGGTGTCTTTCTAACCTTTGTCTCATCTCGTTTCTTGTCAAAAACCTGGCTTAAAGGTGAAGTTTCTACGTTCAGCCTTGAACTTCCACCCTATCGGCCACCCCGCATTTGGCAAACGATCTACACATCGATTATTGATCGCACATTGGTTGTTCTTTGGCGAGCAATTGTTTTCGCCCTCCCAGCTGGCGCAGTGCTCTGGCTGAGCGCCAATATCACCATTGCTGGTACCAGTATTGCAGGGCACTTAATTAACTTCCTGGAACCCTTTGGCTTATTGCTGGGACTTAACGGCGTAATTCTGGTTGCATTTATTGTTGCAATCCCTGCCAACGAGATCGTTGTCCCCACTATTATGATGCTCACCGTTCTCGTTACAGGTGTAAGCGGTGTTGGCGAGGGGGCAGGCGTGATGTTTGAACTAGAATCAGGCATGGAAACGATGGCACTCTTCCAGGCAGGCGGATGGACACTCCTGACCGCCGTAAACCTGATGCTTTTCAGCCTTATTCACAACCCTTGCAGCACGACCATCTATACTATTTATAAAGAAACCGGTAGCATAAAATGGACCTGGGTAGCATCTCTTGCCCCTGTCATTATGGGCTTCGCCGTGACTTTCGTTGTCGCACAAATTTGGCGGCTTATCGAATCTCTACTTTAACGGCTCCCACTACTACCAATAGGGCTGGAAAGTTTTGCCAGCCCTATTGGTTATACGTAAAAAAGGTTGGTGAACTAGACTAACCTTTTTGCGTACCTTTATTCAGCCCAAAAAGCACATCTTCGAAAGAGCGCAATATCATCCTTGAAAGTGAGGGAAATTTCCTCTACAATAAATGTGTTCACAACATTGGATTATCCATGGAGGTAGCTAATGGGATACATAATTGAAGAAATGTTTCTCTCACACTTTGACCAAACAATGCGATTATGGCGTGCCTCAGATGGAATAAATTTGAAGAGCGTCGATTCTCGTAAGACAATTGGTCGGTTCTTGGAGAGAAATTCGGGTCTAAGCTATGTGGCACTGGAGGATGACGAAATAATTGGCGCTGTACTTTGCAGCCACGATGGCCGGATCGGTTACCTAACTCACCTGGCCGTTGATCCAAATTACCGCCGTCAAGGTATTGGTCGTTCGCTAGTTGGTCGCTGTCTATATGCACTGATGAATGTTGGCATTAGTCAATGCGCTCTAATGATGTTAGAAGAAGATCAGAATGCCGCCAACTTTCTAAAAAAAATCGCTGTCTCCGGGCGGGTTGAAATGATGATGATGAAAAAATTGGACTGATCTCTTTATAGATACGCTTATATCTAACACAAAAGGCCAGCCAGGCATTAAGCCTGGCTGGCCTTTTAACTTCTCGAATACTAAACCTAGGGATTACTGAGCGGATTTTTGCCCACCCTGACTTTGGCCTTGACGACCACCACGTGCTCCTGAGCGATCAAATTGTCCGCTACCATCACAGACGCCTTTTCCAGAACCGCCGCGGCCTCCGCGACCAGCACCACGCTCTTTCATGAAATCAGCTTCTTCTTGAGCGATAACACCATCTTGAACCGCAGCATCTAATGCGGTTGCGCGTGCATCTTGCATAAGCGTAGAAAGCTCTTCTACGGTGAGACCTTGCGCCAAAGCCAAGTCTGAGAATTTTTCACCAGCATCATGGCTGGCTTGCAATTCTTCTACTGTTATCCCAAGAGCATCTGCCATAGCTTCTGACATATAATCATGCAATAAGCCTGAACCGTCTTTGGGGCCACGATCACCAAAAGGTGGATTATCATCTTGTGCAAAAGCAACGCCAGCGGCAAGCAAACCAACCATGGCGGCAAGCACGAAAGCAATTACAAAAGTTTTCTTCATTTTTTTCTCCTTACATACTGTGTTCAGAACTCTTCCTGAACTCTGCCCATAGAATAGCAAACGAATATAAAGTTTCTGTGAAGAAAAGAAAAAGTTTATTTAAAGACAAATTCTTTACACAATCTTCATCTGAACTTCAAAAATTCTTTCATCTATACTGGCAAAATTGCTTTAGAATAAAGAAAAGATATTAATAAAGGAAGTCTTATGCCAAATGCAAAAATCCTGATCGTTGATGACGAACCGAGCATTATTAAATTGATCCGCGCTTATCTTGAGCCGGAGGGATATGAGATCTATACAGCAGAAGACGGCAATGCGGGATTAAAAGCCGCGCGCACTCTTGACCCGGACTTGGTCGTCCTCGACGTAATGCTCCCCGGCATCGACGGAGTGGAGGTGCTCACTCGCTTACGCCGAGAATCTGATGTTTATGTCATCCTGCTCACAGCAAAAACAGAAGAGATGGATCGTGTAGTGGGTCTCACTGTTGGCGCAGATGATTACGTAACCAAACCTTTTAGTCCGCGCGAATTAACGGCACGCATCAAAGCCGCGCTACGACGCATCCACAGCGGAAGCACGATGAAAAAAGAGCGCAGCGTTTTATCCTTCAAACATCTTCGCATGGATATTGATGCACGAAAAATAAGCGTGGACGACACCCCCATCAAATTAACAGCAATAGAATTTGACTTGCTCAAATCTCTGGCAGAAAATCACGGGCGCGTTCTCTCTCGCGAGCAATTGCTCGAAAACGTTTGGGGCGAATCCTATTTTGGCGAGTTGCGCGTTGTCGATGTTCATCTGGGCCATGTCCGCAAAAAGCTAGGCAGAGAAGACTTGATCGCCACTGTGCGCGGTGTAGGCTATAGATTTGAGGATGAAAGGCTATGATCGGTTATTTTCGCAAGCATATTGGAGCAAAACTCTTCCTATCCTATTTTGCTGTCATTCTAGTCAGTGCCCTTGCTCTTGTTTCAACAACTAGACTCACAGCACGATCTGCATTTGACCGACATATAGGAACAATGGAAGAAGTTTCTCCAATAGGAAATGGCATGGGAATGCCAGGGGGCAAACCTAATCAACAAAGTGGAGAACAACGAGGAGAGTTTCGCACACGACTCTATGGCCAATTTCAAAACTCTTTCCAAGAAGCCTTAGCGTGGTCAGCGCTTGCAGCGATCATCGTCGCCTTGATTGCCAGTTTTTATTTAAGTAGACGAGTTGTCGTCCCTGTACGGGCAATGATGGCTGCGAGTCAACGTATCTCAGACGGGCAGTATGAAAAGCGAGTACGGGCACAAAACGAAGATGAGCTTGGACAACTCGCCCGCAGTTTTAATCAGATGGCGGAAAGACTTGGGAAAGCCGAAGATATGCGCCGCCAGTTGATCGGTGATGTAGCACATGAACTCCGCACGCCGCTGACAACCATCAAGGGCTCGGTAGAAGCGCTCGAAGACGGTGTGTTGCCCGCCTCAGCAGAAACCTATCAGCTAATTTTGCATGAGGCAGAGCGTCTAAATCACCTTGTTGACGATCTGCAGGAACTCAGCCGCGTTGAGTCTGGAGCCTACGAACCAGACTTACAACCTCTCCAACTTTCTTCTGTTCAGAACTCTATTCAAAAACGCTTTGACTACCAATTTGAAGAAAAGGGTGTTTCATTTGAAAGGCATATCCCCAACAATCTCCCCACTGTGAAAGCGGATGAACACCGCATAATTCAGATATTCACAAATCTGCTCGCAAATGCCCTGCATTACACCCCCAAGGGTGGTAAAGTAAAGCTAAGTGCAGCACAAATTGATAATGAAATACAAGTCACGATTAGAGATAATGGTGCTGGTATCCCTGCAGAACATCTAGAGAATATTTTTACACGTTTCTACCGCGCTGATAAATCTCGTGCACGCCACGCAGGCGGCAGCGGGATCGGCTTAACGATCAGCAAACACCTCGTCGAGGCACATGGAGGCAAAATTTGGGCAAAAAGCGATGGCGCAGGAAAAGGGAGCTCTTTCATATTCACGCTCCCGATTGATAATATCAAACTGGAGAAAAAATGACAAAAATTGGATTTCTGCACCCAGGCGCAATGGGCATTTCACTTGCTGCATCAGCACAGAATAGCGGACACGAAGCTTACTGGATATCAGATGGGCGCAGCTCCGAAACACATCAGCGTGCCGAAGAACATCATCTCACCGACTTGCAGACGCTACCACTCTTGACCCAAGCTTGTTCGGTGATTATCAGCATCTGCCCGCCTGCTGCGGCTGAAGAAGTCGCCCAAAATGTCGCTTCGCAAAAATTCACAGGAATCTATTGCGACGCAAACGCCATCTCCCCGCAACGTGCTTTTCGCATTCAAAAAACTGTCGAAAATACTGGCGCACACTTCGTAGATGGCAGCGTGATCGGTGGGCCTGCTTGGAAGCCCAATAATACCTGGTTACAGCTCTCCGGTGACTACGCGCAAGAAGTTGCAATGCTTTTCAGTAAAGGGCCACTGGAAACAAATATCATCGGCAATGAAATTGGCAAAGCCTCCGCATTAAAGATGGCCTATGCCGCCTATTCAAAAGGCACAACTGCGCTACTGGCTGCGATCCTGGCGACCGCAGAAAACTTTGATGTCCGCAAAGAACTGGAAGCACAATGGGCAAAATATGAGCCTGAATTTGTTGAAGAAGCACATGCTCGCACAAAGCGCGTCACCGCAAAAGCTTGGCGCTTTGCTGGCGAAATGGACGAGATCGCAGAAACCTTTGCGGAAGCAGGCTTACCAAGCGGATTTCATGAGGCAGCGGGGGAAATCTATCAGCGCATAGCACATTTTAAAGACACAAACAAAACCCCCAAGCTGGAAAAAGTATTATCCGAGCTGCTTGATATAGAACGGCTATGATCGAAGATAATATCATCATCTTCGATGGCATCTGCAATCTCTGCAATTGGTCTGTGCAATTTATTATCAAGCGCGATCCTAATGCCATCTTCAAGTTCACGTCACTTCAATCAGAATCCGGTACAGCCATTCTCAAAAAATATGGACTTTCATTCGAAGATCAGGAAAGTGTTTTATTGCCCCTCCCATAAGGGGAGAGTCAAGGGGTTTCCTGAACCTTGTTTAATATTCAAGGATTGGAATAGAAATCTCGCGACGCCCATCAGAGAGTATGCTGCCCCTAAAATTCTCAGCTACAGGCAAAGCTGCCAATTGCAGCTCTGACTTTGGCAACCAAGTATGGTAAATATAGCTCAAGGTGAAATGTAGGTTGGCATCTGTTCCCCCGTGAATAAAGCATACTTCTTTGTTATCAATTAGGCGCGGACAAAGAAAACTCTTTCCGTTGATATGCTGTAGATATTCCATTGTCAGGCATGGTAACAATAAACTGTTTTGTCTATTCTCCTTCGCTCGCCACTGGCTGGGCTGCATAGCAAACATTCGCTTAAAAGCGCGGGAGAAAGTTTCGTGGTTCTGAAAGCAATAATCCAATGAAATATCAATGATACGGCGATCACCAGAAAGAAGCTCCAAGGCTGCTTCTGAAAGCCGGCGTCTCATCAAATAATCATAAGGGGAATGGTGAACGACCTGGTTAAAAACACGAATAAAATGATAAAGTGAATAGCCCGCTGATGCAGCAATATCGCCAACCGAAATTTCATCTCGCAGATATTCTTCGACAAATTCAATTGCCGAATAGATCGCAGCAATTTTCGCGCTCATCAAAAACTACTCAGCTAGCTTGACAGGCATATACACATCAAGAATTGACTCTGATATCTTGTCCACTCCTTTAAAACGATCATCATAATACTGCATACTAAATGAATGAGCTCGCTGGTAGCCGGCTTCCGCGATCCATTTGTCAATCGACATATGCCAATCAGAAGAGATTTCTTCCCCTTCAAATGTAAAGCATGCGTACTGACTGGCGGGCAAAGTTTTAACTAGCAACTCAAGAGGGATAGCCTTGATCTTTTTCAATCTCGCCCCAACAAAAACTTCAAAAACACCTTTTTCTATTGTCTCTTCGTTATAAATATGAACTTCATAGAAAGCATCGGGATAAATTATCCCTTTAAGTAAGTCTTCCTTCTCACCCAGATACTTCATGAAGCGTGCCCAAACACGCCCGATTTCATTCTCCCCATCCCAACCGCCACGCAAGCTAAAAGGGTCTCCGTAAAAAGACATGCCGACAAGATGCATCTCCGGCTTTTTGGTTATAAATGGTTCCATGTTTTTCCTCTTTACACTAAGGCTTATTATAGCTTGCTCCATTTATTTCTTTTTGGAGAACTCACTCTCCCTTATCTTGGCTATGCCCAAAGAAATGAAAACGTAGGTCGCGTTTCCAACGTGACATTTCTGCCCAGCAAAGATAGTCACGCTCAAAGCGTGACCTACAAGAATATCAACGAAAGATGAGCAAAGCCCTGCTCATTACTTCGCCCTAAACCCTTTTCGGATCTCTTTTGTCGCCCAGAGATAATGACTGCTTGTTGCAGAAACAAAATAGGTGCCTAGTGTATTCTTCTTTGTCCATGCAAAGTGCCCGGCGGTAAAAAGTTCCTTATTAGACAAAGCTTGAATGATCTCAAGGATCTCTTGAGACGATGCTTCAAATTTTCCCAACACCTCTTCCAAAGGCATATCCTGATATTTCTCATAGATATGCTGATTAAGCTGCGGGGTTTGGTTCCACTTGAAGCCCGGGGCTGGCAAAACAGGAATCTCATTTCGTAAACCTGTTTTATGCCAGTCCATACACATCTGCATCCATTCAAATAGATGCGCCAAGACATCTTTTACAGACCATGCGCCTACTATATTTGGCTCTTCCATTTGCATTGGTGTCAATGTCTCTAAATATTGATCTAAGGCACCCCGCTCTTTTTCTATTGCTGCTAAAAGGTCCTTCTTGCTAGTTGGTCTGGGCATCATTTTCTCCTCATTAGCAGAGCAATATTTTAGCATTGCTCTGCTAATATAAGTATTATATTTACTCGCCAAAATCAGTTGCGTGCTCTGCAAAATATTCAGCTGCGTCTTCCATCCACTCAGGCCAATCGGTGAGCCAATCTGCCACCTTATAGTCGCGAATGCGATCCGAAACAGGTATATAGGGTTTCAGATCAAGAATAGGTGTACCATCAAAAGCATCTATCCAAGGCAATATAACGATACCTTTTTTCACGTCCACATCAATGACCATCATCGTAGTCACAGCAATGGGATTGGGACGATACTCCGAGCGGCAGGCAAAAACGCCCGATTCCACACCCGGCGCATAAGGCAACTCCGTCGTCATGATATTTCGCTTATCTTTAGTATCCATTTTATCTGCCCACCAAAAGATCATCACGTGACTGAACTGATCCATTTCTTTTAGCGCAGGTCGATAAGCTTCATCAATTTCAAGAATGTAGCTCCCGTCCGCATCTGAAGCATGTACATAACCGATAGGTCGGAGTTTGTACGTGGGACTATCATTATTAGAGGTCATTTTTTATCTCCTTTTATTGGGAATACCAACTAAATAGTACCCAAGTATGCGGAGATTATCTTGACCTTTATTGCTCATTTCTGGAAAAGGTTCTCGGATCACTCTTGACCTTCGGCTTGCTTTCGTTAAATAAACAAGAGTTAGCAGAGTTATCAATTCCGCCAAAACTCTTACGGCAAAGAAAAAGCCCCTTATACAGAAAACATTCTGCACAAGGGGCTTATTTTTTCAAAAGCTACGCTTATTCGTAACGCAAGGCTTCCACCGGCACCAAATTCGCTGCTCGATTCGCTGGGTAAATCCCAAAGAAAAGGCCAATCGCTGTTGAGAACATGGTCGCAAGCAAAACCGCGCTCAAGCTGACAGCAGGCTCAAAGGGTGTACCGGAATTTGTCGAAATAACCCCAACAACAGCTCCAATTGCCCAGCCAAGCGCAATACCCACCAGCCCCCCCACCAAGCTGAGGAGCGAAGACTCTGTTAGAAATTGGATCAGTATATCTTGCTTCCGCGCGCCAAGGGCTTTTCGCAAGCCGATCTCACGAGTCCGCTCCGTAACTGAGACGAGCATAATATTCATGATACCGATCCCGCCGACAAGGAGAGAGATCGCGGCGATCCCTCCGATAAAAGTTGTCAGAATTCCTGTGATCGAAGAGGCGGTATCCACCATATCTTGTTGAGAGAAAATGGTGAAGTCATTTTCTCCAACAGCTGTTCGATGACGCTGAGAAAGTATCTGAGAAATCTCTTCCTCTGTCGCCATAACAGAGTCTGCATCTACAGCTTGAACAAAGATCACGTCGACTCTATCTGCCGGACTACGGCGAAGAATACGAACCTGAGCTGTGCTAAAGGGGATCAGGATTTCATTATCCTGGCTACCCATCATGCCTCCACCGCGCTCTTCAAGCACACCGATAACACGAAAAGGCTGTCCCTCTACACGCACGGTTTCCCCAACAAGACCGTCACGGTGACCAAAAAGATTATCAGCCACCTCTACCCCTAGCAGCACAACTGAAGCTCGCCCTAAAATATGCTCTTCTGAGATAGTTTCCCCTTCTGTAACAGCATAATTACGCACAGGGAAATAAGCAGGAGTCACGCCCGTTAAGGTCACAGTACTTGCTTCACCACCATAAGAAACTTCGGCGCTCCCCTGCAAGATAGGGGCAACGGCTTCGATCGAAGGTGCCGAAAAAGAATCTTCTAATGCCTCAGCGTCGCCAATAGTTAATGGCTCCGGGTTACGAATAGACTCATCTTCACCGCCACTAAAGACAAAAAGCAAGTTCGTACCGATACCGCTAAGTG
Organism: uncultured Anaerolineaceae bacterium; assembly: GCA_964581545.1. GTDB lineage: Bacteria > Chloroflexota > Anaerolineae > Anaerolineales > Villigracilaceae > Desulfolinea. The sequence continues at coordinate 2,313 of CAZOOX010000105.1, read as the reverse complement.
AGCCAAGGATGGTATCTTGCGCCCCTGCACCAAGGGCCAACATAGCGATAACTGCTGCCACACCGATCACGATGCCGAGCATGGTAAGACCTGAGCGCATTTTATTGGCATTCAGACTTTCAAGTGCTTCAATAACTGATCGCCAAATGTTCATGCTGACACCTCATCTCGAATTCGCCCATCATGCAATCTGATCGTACGTTGGGCTTGGGCAGCAACTTTTGAATCATGGGTGATTATGATGAGCGTTGTACCGCTATCTTTATTCAAATCAAGAAGCAAATCCATAATTTCTTGTCCAACTTTGGAATCAAGATTGCCTGTAGGCTCATCAGCCATGATAATGGCAGGTTCATTAACCAAGGCGCGAGCAATAGCAACACGCTGCTGCTGACCACCTGAAAGCTCCGCAGGGCGATGGGTAATTCGGTCACCCAGCCCTACTGCTTCCAGTGCTTGTCGAGCCTTCTCTTTGCGCCCGCTGGTTGTACCTGAATAGCGAAGAGGCAATTCAACGTTCGATAAAGCAGTGGAACGTGCTAGCAAGTTAAAGCTCTGAAAGACAAAGCCGACTTTACGATTACGAATATCTGCAAGCTGGTCGTCATTCAAGTCCGCTACAGTTTCACCATCCAGAATATATTCTCCTCCTGAAGGTTGATCAAGACAACCGAGCGTATTCATTAACGTGGACTTTCCTGAACCTGAAGGCCCCATAATGGCAACTACTTCGCCTCGCTGGATTTCGAGAGAAACACCTCGCAGGGCATGCACTTCCATCTCGCCCATTTGATAAACTTTCGTCAAATCGCGAGTAATAATAACTGCATCATTCATTTTTTCTACCTTTCCATTCCTGGAGGAGGCCCACCGCCCATTTCGAAATTGCTTGGAGGATTAAGAATGATCGAGTCACCTTCTTCGATGGTATTAGAGGCAAGCACACTCATGCCTTCGTCAGAAGCCCCAAGTCGGACTTCGACCATTTCAGGGAGGCCATCTTTAAGCAAGTAAACAACTCGCTCACCATCCACAAGGCGAACTCCTCGATTAGGAATAAGGATCACATCTTTAATTTCCTTAACAACGATGTTTACTGCTGCTGTCATACCAGGGCGAACAAACTCATCGGCATCGGTCAGCTCAACAGTCACAGTGAAATTAACCGCACCCTGCACTTCGTTACCGATCTGACCAACTTTTACAACCTTACCATGATACTCTCCATCCAAAATGGCATCAAAAGAAAGCGTTACTGCCTGGTCAAGGCTGACGCTGTTGATGTCTACTTCTGAAAGCTCGACATCAACAAGAAGACTGCGAAGGTCATCGATGCGAAAACCGAGCGTTCCCGCAGATACTTGATCGCCAGGCATGATATCAGCCTGCGTGATCGTTCCCTCAAAAGGAGCAGCAAGCTGCGCAAGATTAAGCGTCGCTTGGGCTGCGTCGACCCGAGCTTGGGCAGCATCAATATCCGATTGGTTTGCCCCACCTACAATACGCTCCCATTCACGCAAAGCATCATCATATTTGGCTTGGGCCAAAGCAAGGTCTTGGTCGGCTTTTTCTTTGGTCTCATCATCTGCTTCATCAACACTCACTGTTTTAAGCATGGGAACGCGACTGCCGTTAATCGTTGTGTAAACGATTTTTTCGTATTTATAAGGCTCGTCTAAAGAATCACGGTAATTTTGCGCAGTCTCCAAAGTATCTTCTGTCTCACGCAAGGTAACGCGAGCTTGTGCCTCTGCCGTCCCTGATTGAAGCAAATCTTCCAAAGCTTTTTCAGCACTAACAATATCTGCCTGCGCCAGAATAATATTCTGCGACAAAGAAGTGCTTTCCAGAGTAGCCAGAACAACACCTTCGCTGACCCTGTCGCCAACCACAACATTGACATCTCCGACCGTTCCGCTGGTTTGCCAACTTAATAACGCATTTTGATTGGAACGCACCGTTCCGGTAGCTCCAACCATTGCAGTCAAATTACCTCGTTCGATCTTTACTGTTTCAAACTCACTACCTGCTGTATTCTGTGATTTTGCACGCAAAACAAAAAACGCACCGACAACAAGCACAAGCACTACTGCAATAATGATCCAAGCTTTCTTACTTATCTTCTTCATGAAACAAATCTCCCAAAATTTTGGTGATAAAGAAAATCTTTTTAATTTTCTCAAGACAGACAAATTTTACTGATTTAACAAAGCGTATTATACGATGAATATTATCTATATTTATATGAACCCTATTAACTAATGGATAAATCAGATAAAGTTCGTACAATGAGTGATGTAGCCATATTTTCGC
>CAZOOX010000104.1:0-14617 GCA_964581545.1 uncultured Anaerolineaceae bacterium | reverse complement strand
GCCTTCTACTTAACTTTGGCAAAGAGGCCAAATACAAACGAAGAATTTTCTCCAATAATAAATTTGAAAAATCTTCAAAATTCCTATCCCCGCCGCAAGCGGACGGGGTATTACGGAATTTTGCCCCTACGGGTACAGATTTTTCTTAATGCTCGGAACCCTCGTAGCAAGCTACGGGGTATTCAGAGAAGAATAAAAAAGGCTTTTAAAAATCCGTGTAAATCCGCTCAACCCGCGAGAATCTGTGTTCCATATTACTCATCTGATAAATCAAATCTAAAACATTATGTCAAAACTCCCCATCCCCATGTCCTCCCCCGACCTGACCAATGCTGAACGTCAGGCTGTTGCCAACGTCCTTGATACACCCATTCTTAGCATGGGGCAATATGTTAAGGATTTTGAGCAAGCCTTTTGCGAGCGAACCGGCGCGAAGCACGCCATTGCCGTTAACTCTGGTACAGCCGGGCTGCATCTCTGCGTTCGCGCAGCAGGAATAGGCGAGAGCGACCTTGTGATCACCACACCATTTTCCTTTGTCGCTTCGTCCAATGTGATGCTTTTCGAGAACGCCGTGCCCATCTTTGTTGATATTGATCCTAAAACGGGGAATATTGACCCAGAACTGATCAAAGACGCCGTTGAGAATATTGAAAAATATCTTCCGCGCAAAGGGGCAAAAGCCGATGCAAAAATTAAAGCGATCTTGCCTGTAGATGTTTTCGGACAACCCGCCGATATGGATCCGATCATGGCACTTGCGAAGGAACACAATCTCGCCGTGATCGAAGATTCCTGCGAAGCCCTCGGCGCGGAGTATAAAGGTCAACCTGCCGGAATGCTCGGTGATTTCGGCGTATTCGCTTTTTATCCCAATAAGCAAATGACCACAGGTGAAGGCGGTCTCGTTATCACGAATAATGATGAAGATGCCGATTATATGCGCGCCATGCGAAATCAGGGACGCGCGCCCGGAGATACCTGGCTCACGCATACCCATCTTGGCTACAATTATCGTCTCGATGAAATGTCCGCTTCACTGGGCGCGGTACAAATGTCTCGGCTCGATGAGATGCTCCTTAAACGGGAGCAAGTGGCAAAGTGGTACGGATCCGCTTTGGCAGATGTGAAGGGCGTAGAAACCCTCTTTATCGAAGAATCTACAAGCCGAATGTCCTGGTTCGTTTACGTCGTCCGATTTGATGCAACTATCAATAGAGACGAACTCGCCCAAAAGCTGATCGCGGCAGGTGTTCCCGTTCGCCCTTATTTTGCGCCCATTCATTTACAACCTTATATGGTCGAGAAATTTGGCTACCAACGTGGCGATTTTCCCATCACCGAAGATCTGGGCAATAGAAGTCTTGCGCTCCCATTCTCAGGCGTGATGTGTAAGGCGCAAGTGGAACAGGTTTGCGAAACGATTGCGGAGTTGCTGAAGTGATTTGCCCAGCGGATATGCGTCGCACCAAACTAAACCAGATTGGTCTGTCGCTTAAGAATCAGCCCATTAAATGGTGCCAAGTCAAAAATTTGGTGCTACGCATGCCTTACCCGAAAAGATGAGCGATAAAACCTTCCTCCCCCCCCGCCGACGCGGCTTATTCCTGCACGGAGTCCTGCTAGCTCTGCTGGCTAGCCTGGCAGCTTGGGGATTTTGGAGCGCATCTCGCGCCGAGGTGGGTCCCGTATTTTTGCTCGGAATTTTGCTCACACTGGTCGCGGCAATCCCCCTGCCTCTCATCGCATATCGCCTCTACGCCCTTTTGCGCGCAAATTATCACTTGGGGCGTGAAAAACTAAACCTCTCCTGGGGCTTAAGAATAGAAGAAATTCCCCTTTCAGATATTGAATGGGTGCGCCCCGCCACAGATCTGACCACCCCGCTAAAATTACCGCGTTTTCGTTTGTCCGGCTCCATTTTGGGATTGCGCCATCACCCCGATCTTGGATTGGTCGAATTTTTAGCATCGGATGCAAAATCTCTGCTCCTCGTGGCGACAGCAAAACACGTCTTTGCCATTTCTCCGAAAGATCCGCGCCAATTCGCCCGTGAATTTCAGCTTGCTACCGAATTAGGGGCCTTAGCCCGATCCGAAGCATTTTCCACCCATCCCACCTTCATCGTCGTCGAAGCCTGGAAGAGTCTTCTCACCCGCTACCTCTGGCTAAGCGGATTACTGCTCAATATCGGCATTCTCGCCTGGGCAAGTATTCTCGTCCCCAATCTGGAGAGCATTTCGCTCGGCTTCGACCCAACAGGTGCAGCGCACGGACCCTTCCCATCCATTCAACTGATGCTGCTTCCCTTTATCAGCTTTATGCTATTCATTATCGGCTGGATAGCTGGTCTATACTTTTACCGCTGGGAAGAACAACGCATTCTCGCCATTATCATTTGGGCGTCCAGCACACTCACTGGGATATTGTTTTTGGTGGGGATTTTCTTTTCTGTTTCCGTATAATTTTTTCATATTAGGTCATATCATGACAAAATTTCGCTACCAAAGTATTGCCGTGTTTTGTTTGATTGTTGCTTCCGGCATCTTAATAAGTTGTGAAGGTGCTATCCCTGCTACAGAAACAATCCCAACGCCTACACTAGCGCCAACTGCTATAGTAATGACTACCTCATTTACAGAGGTGATTATTACTCACCCAGAGTTAGAACCCATTACCCAAAACAATCTTCAACATATTGAAGAAATAGATCAGTGGGGGCAAGGAGGTGTGCATGGTGTTGCCCTTTCTCCAGATGGCAATCTAATTGCGGTATCAACATCTACAGGGATATATCTGTATGACCGAAAAACCGTCAAACAAACTGGTTATATTGATATAAAAATTGGAAATGAAAATGATGTAGAAACAATGAATTGTTCTACATCAGGAAATCTGTCCTTCAGTCCCGACGGCTCAACACTGGCAATTGCAAATACCAATATCACATTATGGGATTTAAAAGCCGAAAGCATTCAGGCCGTAATCTGGAACAAAATTGAAGACAAAGATTCGATAATTACAGAAATACAATTCAGTTCAGATGGAAGCAGAATCTTCGGGATTCAAAAGACGTCTTCAGGATATCCTTGCTATTCCGGTTGGGGAAGCTTGGTCATTTATACGGTAGACAATAAAGAATTGATATACAGACACGATTATGGGCGCTATGAAGAGGGACCTGGTCCTGCTTTTACAGAAATAGATGAAACAGTTTTTATTTCCTTTCCCGATACGCTTAGACAAGATATTTTTTTACAAAAAGTCAATCTAAGAACTGGACAGCTACTAGAAGAAAATGCCTCTAGTAAAGAAGAACACTTTCAAGCTCATATCTCAAATTTGACTGCTCTCAAAGATATTGAAAATTTAGATAATGCACGAGTCAAGGTAATCCCTCATTCAGACAGAGTCATAATTCGCAAAGAACAAGAACTTACTGTTCGTAATTTAGAAGGTTCAGTTATCTGCTCCAACTCTATAGATACTGAAAAAGACAATGTGTTTTTACCCGAATATTTTTCTTCTGATGGAAGTATTGCCCTAAGCTGGAATCACTATGGTTTTAGAGCAGGTGATATTCATGTTTGGTATCTTGAGCAATGTGCAATATCAGAACCTATTCTAATTTTCCCTGAAGCAGCACGACAACTTAGCATTTCAAGAGATGGCCGCAGTGTTTTAACAGGGAGCAGAGCCGGTTACACTTTCCATGTTTTTGATGTCAAAACGGGGCAACTGCGTTTTTCGCTTTCTGGTATTGATGCTCAATTCAGCACAAGTGGAGAGAAGGTTTTTGTAGTAGAAGATGATGCTGTGAATGCTTATGATGTTCAAACTGGCGAATACCTGCACCTGATGCTTGAGATCGAGAGCAATTATATGACTTATATAATTGTTAGCCCTGACAGCCAGTTTATTGCTATAAGTGACCAGCCTCACAAAGATTTTCAAATATATAGAATAGGCAATAATTCTTCGGAAATAAAACCAACATTTTTGGGTAATGGTTACTTCCCTTATTTCAGTGAAAACAAAAAGTTTATGGCGACAATTAAAAATGGAACATCCAGTCAATTTTGGTTCTGGGACCTCAATACTGGAAAGGAGTTACCCGAATGGAATGGCCTGCTTCTCAATGAAACTTATATAAATCCTTCCTTCAATTCTGATTTCACAAAGGTCGTAACATCTAGCAATATTGAATATAGAAGAAAAGTATATCTTTGGCATGTACCTAGTTTTTCACTTGAAAAGGTGTTGTTGCCACCCTACCTAAGTGGAGATCGCCATATCAGTAATCTAAAATTTATTTCAAATGACAATATGTTATTTGCATTCGGAAGCAATCCTGATACCTTTTTATTTTGGGATATTCAAACAGGGGACTTCCTCCATGAAGTACCTGCTGAAATTCATGGAACAGAACTTGGAAACCCTATTGTTTTTAGCCCAGATGAACGCTTAATTCTAGCACTAGATAGTGATGGTACTATCCATGTTTGGGGAGTAAAGTAACTATGCAGTTTCTTCTCGGTTTCATTTTCGCACTTGTCATCGCCTTTCTCGCCTACAAAACCAAAAGTCTTGACAAAAGTGGCGCTATCGCCGCCACCATAGAGGGCACGCTTATCTTTGGCCTAGGTGGCTGGGGATGGGCGATTTTACTATTAACCTTCTTCATTTCTTCCAGCGCACTTTCAAAAATGTTCAAAGTGCGCAAAAAAGACTTAAAAGAAAAATTCGACAAAGGCAGCCGCCGCGACGCCATGCAAGTCATCGGTAATGGCGGTTTGGCAGCCATCTTCGCAACACTAAACTACTTCTTCCCCGACACTCTCTGGACATGGCTTGGCTTCTCCGCCGCGCTGGCAGCCGTCAACGCAGATACCTGGGCTACAGAATTAGGTGTGCTTAATCCCTCTCGCCCGCGCATGATTACCAATCTCAGCCAAAAAGTAGAAAAAGGAACATCGGGTGGAGTTTCTGTCGGTGGGACATTTGCATCCCTCGCTGGGGCAGCTCTGATCGGTATTTTTGCTGGATTATTCACCCCCTCTGGGAGTTTTTTACCCATCTTTATTATTATCACACTGGCTGGCTTACTCGGCGCCCTTTTCGACTCGTATCTCGGCGCAACGGTGCAAGCAATTTATTACTGCCCAAATTGCGAAAAAGAGACTGAGCGACATCCCGATCATCTCTGCGGCACGCAAACCCAATACACGCGCGGCTTTAATTGGCTCACAAACGATTGGGTCAATTTTGCTTGTGCAGTAACAGGGGTTTTGGTCGCGCTGGTTTTCTGAAAGACAAACTCGCATACTTCCCCATACAAAAACACCATCAAAATAATGGTGTTTTTGTATGGGCGCGGAGGGACTCGAACCCACGACCTCACGGATGTGAACCGTGAGGTCTTAAAGGTGTTTTACTAAATGCCAATTCTTTACGGGAGAGGCTACATCATGGTCACGGTCAATATCACTTTGAACAATTGCCAAATATCGTTTAACCATATCCAGAGTTGTGTGCCCTAATAGTTTTTGCAAAGTAAAGATATTCCCCCCATTTCTTAAAAATTCAATAGCAAATGTATGTCTAAATTTATGAGCATACACATGAGCAACATTTGCTCTTACCTCTAAACGATTACAAAGCAGTCGAAGCGTATGTCGAGTAATTTTTTTGTTAGAACTTCCCAAAAACAAATACTGCTCACGGCAAGTGGAGAGCTTAGAGCAGCCTCGCGAATTCAGATAATGTCTAATAATTCCTATAGTATCTTGTGAAACTCGCAAACGCCTTTCTTTTCCACCTTTTCCCAGTACCAATATCTGACGCTCTTCAAAATAAACTTTTTTTATTTTTATGTCACATAACTCTGATGCCCGCATTCCTGTGTCCAACAAAGTTAAAACTATAGCAAAGTCTCGTTCAGGTAAACGACTATTATTCGCTGCATTTAACAACTTGCGAACTTCATTTTGAGTGTATGGAATTATGTCACGTTGTTCAGGGCGAGGGGCTTTAACAAGGCGAACGATATTTGTTTCGCAATATCCCTTTTCTACTGACCATCGCCATAGAGATGAAAGGCCAGTGTGATAATTAAGGGCTGTTTTTTTTGATACTCGCATAACGTCTGGACTCCCCATAAATCTGACGATTTCATCTACGCCAATGCTATTTACTAATGTGTCCCCCGCAACAATTTTTTCAAACTTCCTGAATGTGTTTTTGTAATCGGTAAGGGTATGCTCTGAATATCGAGCAGCTCGACATGATGCAAAAAAACCTTCCGTTGCTTGAGATAACGATATTTTCGCTTTACTGAGGGTAGTTGCCTTGGTGAAGCTAGAGTGATTGTTTAGATGTTGCAGCATTGATGGTGCCTCCTGTATGAAATTCACAAGATTAAAGCACCCCTCGGCTATCTACAGTTGTGGATAGTCATGCACTTTTTTAAAGCAAGCTCCCTTGCTTAAACAAATAAGGCAAAAAAAAAGATGCCCATGTAGTAATTTCTCACAAGACATCTTCTTTTATTGCCATAAACATCTGCAAAACATTGTAGCTATCAGTTGCCATTGACTATAAAATATCCACAATGTATTATTGACACGGCATTGGCACTCTTAAACAAGCACCAATGCCTCGATAGAACATAGCCGTTCTTGCCAAACGGCGACCTGTGCATTGATGAGACAATATACAAGTGTGTATATAGTATAGTAGACGATTTCTCCCCTTGTCAAGACCTCTTCACAGGTTACACCCATCTTTTTTACTTTGGAGGAGCTTACCTGTGATAAAAGTAAAAGTACCAGAGTTACTAAAAAAACATGAAATGAACGCCACTGACTTAATGCGTCAAGCCAACATTTCTTATGCCACCGCACACAAATTGTCAAAGGGAAGAGGTAAGGGAATGTCCTTTCAGGTGCTAAGTTCACTCTGTGAGTTATTTGATGTCCCTGTTGAAGAAATCCTAGAATTTTTACCGAGCAAATAGAACTACTTGCCAATGCCAAGCAATGCCGTTTCGTCATGGTTTTGCTAACTACAATTATGCTATACTTTCAGGCATAAAAACACCGAGTAGTGCGGTAACACTCTCGGCGTGGTCCACGTGGGCGGCACGTGGTATAAACTGATATTAACACAATTTCGCCGCTATCTCTAGCCTGAGTTAGCGGCGCTTTTTATCCCATTGGGGGATTTTGATGAAATTATTCCAATCATAAGGCAAAGGGTATTATGGCAAACAGCGATTTAACTTTTATAACGAACGAAGAAAATCAAACTTTGAAAGATCGCTTTCACACCTTAATCAAAGATGCACAATACTTTGATGCGCTTGTGGGCTATTTCTACACAAGTGGCTTTTCTGCTATCTATCCCGCTTTAGAAGGTACAGAGAAAATACGCATTCTTATCGGGATCAGCACAAATAGGCAAACCTACGATCTAATCTCTAATGCGCAAAAAGAAGAACAGCTTGAACTTTCTTTCTCACATAACGAAACCAAAAAGCTGTTTGAAACGGAAGTCGCAAAAGAATTAGAAGACTCTGAAGACAACGAAGATGTAGAAAAAAGCATTGCGACATTTGTTGCATGGATCAAAAGTGGGAAATTAGAGATAAAAGCATATCCTTCGCAACGCATTCATGCGAAGCTCTATATTATGACCTTCAAAGAGGGAGATCGAGATCAAGGGCGTGTAATTACTGGTTCCAGTAATTTAACACAATCAGGCCTAGTTGATAATCTTGAATTTAATGTAGAGCTAAAGAATGCTTCAGATCACCAATTTGCAAAAGACAAATTTGAAGAGTTATGGCTAGATGCTGTCGATGTTACCGAAAAATATATAGAGACGATTGAAACAAAAACTTGGCTTAATCAAGATATTTCTCCCTACCATCTTTATTTAAAATTCCTTTATGAATACTTTAAAGATGAGCTTGGGTTATCAGATGATGTTTTTGCCGATTATTTGCCTGAAGATTTTATGGAGCTTCAATACCAAAAAGAAGCGGTCTTGAATGCGAAGAAAATCTTGAGTGAATATGGGGGCGTTTTTATCTCTGATGTGGTCGGTTTGGGAAAGACCTACATCGCCACGTTATTAGCGGGACAATTAGAAGGTAGAACTCTTGTTATCGCGCCACCAGCTTTGGTGGACAAAGATAATCCTGGATCGTGGCAGAATGCCTTTTTAGATTTTGGGATTTCAGGGAGCTTTGAATCTGTCGGCAAGTTAGACCGGATTTTGGATAGGGGCACAGAGCGATATAAAAATATCATTATCGACGAGGCACACCGTTTTCGCACCGAGACAAATCAGACCTACGAAAAAATCGCAGAGATTTGCCGTGGAAAACGGATCATTTTGGTGACGGCAACTCCATATAACAACTCGCCTAGCGATATTTTGAGCCAGCTAAAGCTCTTCCAAAATGCTCGCAAAAGCACGATTCCAAACTTGCCTGATTTAGAAAGCTTCTTCAAAGAATTAGCCAAGAAGCTCAAAGACCTGGATCGTCAGGAAGACCAGGAAGAATATTTGCGAGTAACACGCGAGAACGCACGTGAGATCAGAGAAAAAGTGTTGAAGTATTTAATGGTGCGGCGTACACGCACTGAGATCAAGAAATACTTTGAAAAAGACCTTGCAGAGCAAGGCTTGAAATTCCCGGAAGTCAATCATCCCCAAGCACTCTTTTACGAATTGAACGAAGCGGAAGATCAGATTTTCAACAGAACCATCGAGTTGATTTCCCAAGATTTTTCTTATGCACGCTATACACCTTTGCTCTACGCAAAAGCGAAGTTAGGACAGCTAGAAAAACAATCCCAGCGCAATATGGGAAAGTTTATGAAAATCCTGCTGGTCAAGCGTCTGGAGAGCAGTTTCTTTGCTTTCAAGAATTCAATCAACCGCTTCATCAAGTCCTACACCCTTTTCATTCGTGAATTTGAGAAAGGCAATGTTTATGTCAGCAAAAAACATGCGGGGAAGATTTTTGAGTTATTAGAAAACGATGATGACGATGCGATTGAGAATCTCATCAGTGCAGATAAAGCCAAACGCTACGACAGCTCACAATTTACCGATAGTTTTCTTGAAAATCTGCAAAGCGATTTGGCGATCTTGGAACGCATCAAAGACTTATGGTCAAAAGTAAACCGTGACCCAAAGCTCTTACGTCTGTTAGATGAATTATCTGAAAATGAGATTTTACGAGACAACAAACTAATTCTCTTTTCAGAATCCAAAGAAACAGCAGTGTATTTAGAGAAAGAAATCAACCGCAAATTTCCCGGTCAAGCGCTGGTTTTTCATGGCAGTTCGGGCGGGGCGATGCGTGAGACGGTCATTCGTAATTTTGACGCAAAAGCTAAAAGAAAGAAGGACGATTTTCGTGTTTTGGTTGCTACTGAGACACTTTCAGAAGGTGTAAACCTTCATCGTGCCAATGTGGTCATTAATTACGACATCCCCTGGAACCCGACACGGATGATGCAGCGTGTGGGACGTATTAACCGCGTGGACACGACTTTTGAAGAAATCCATACTTTCAATTTTTTCCCGACCCAGCAATCTAATGATGAAATCAAACTCAAGGAGGCGGCTGAAGGCAAGATTAACGCCTTTCTGACCTTACTCGGTGGGGATGCTGCGTTGTTGACCGAGGGAGAACCCGTAGGTTCACATGAACTCTTCCGGCGTTTATCCTCCAACAAGACTATTACCGGTGAGGATGATGCCGAGAATAGTGACCTTAAGTATTTGATGCAGATCAAAGGTGTGCGCGATGATGACCCTGAACTCTTTGAGATAATTAAACGCTTGCCGAGAAAATCCCGTTCAGGGAAAGTCAGCCGAAGTATGCCAAACTCCCTACTAACGTACTTTCGTAAGGGGAAGTTGCAGAAATTCTTTTTGGCAGGAGAAGAGATGCCTAGCGCGGAACTGGATTTTGCAACCGCTGCTGAACTCTTAGAGAGCGTTGCAGCCGATGAGCGTCAACGTTTACCGGCAACATATTTTTCGTTACTCGATGAGAACAAAGAAGGCTTTATTGAAGCAACTACCGAAGAACTTATTAATGCACAGGTTCGTAAAGGCAGGGATAGTACCTGGCAGATTTTGCGTTTGCTAAAAGGGATTTTCAAGATTACCCAGACCCTAACTGATGAGCAAGAAGAATATATCAAGTTAGTAATTGCACGTCTTGAAGCGGGGGCGTTGCCCAAGGAGACCGCGAAGAAAACTTTGAGGGCATTAAAGGCGCAAGGGAATACTATTGCGAATCCACGCACGGCTTTGGCGGTGCTACAAATGAATATCCCTGAAGGCTTGTTAGAAAGCCATTATGCGGAACAAAACCCACGTACGAAGGGGAAACGAGAAGTGATTTTAAGTATGTATTTAGAGGGAGAAGAAAATGAGTAAAACTCATGCGATCAAAATTGTTCGTGACACCTTTGAATCCCCTTTTGAGCGCGGGCGCTATATTAACTTCGTGCGGGAACTGCTGAACAGTTTTGAAGACGATAGTTTTTCGCCGCGAAAAGGCACATATATCCCCCACGCCTTTAGTGAGCATGTGGAGTCATTGGAGCGGGTTGGGGTTTATCGCCAAGCTGAAAAGCGAATCGACATCCTAATCGTTCACCTGAAAAAAGAAACGTCGTTGGAGCGGGCGCGTACGATGCAACGCAATTTTGTTGCCGGATATTTGCGTGGAGATTATGATTCTGCTAACCCAAAAGATGCCGCGTTGGTGGCCTTTGTTTCTGCCAAAATTGAAGATTGGCGTTTTTCTCTAGTCAAGCTCGAATACGCACTTGAAGAAAATGATAAGGGGCAGCTTAAAGGCATTGAAAAGTTCACACCTGCTCGACGTTGGTCTTTTTTGGTGGGAGAAAATGAAAAAAGCCATACCGCTCAAACTCAGCTTGAACCCATTTTAGCGGATGATGAAAACAATCCAACTTTAGAAAGACTTGAAGAAGCCTTTGATATTGAAAAGGTTTCAGATGATTTCTTTGTTGAATATCGACGTCTCTTTATCGAGACCAAATCGGCGCTGGATGATGTTCTTTTGGCGGAAGCAAGCCTAAAGTCCGAGTTTGAGGCGAAGCAGATCAACAGCGTAGATTTTGCAAAGAAACTGCTCGGTCAGATCGTCTTTCTCTATTATCTGCAAAAGAAGGGCTGGTTTGGTGTCCCAAGGCATGGTGCATGGGGAGAAGGCTCGAAAAACTTTTTGCGTGAACTTTTTGAGAAGAAGCACGGTGAGTATCAGAATTTTTTCAACGATATTTTGGAACCACTTTTTTACGAAGCCCTGCGCCGCGACCGCAGTGACGTAGACCATTATTACAGTCGTTTCAATTGCAAAATCCCCTTTTTGAACGGCGGGCTTTTCGATCCAATCCATGATTATGACTGGTGGGAACTTGACCTTTTGTTGCCAAACGAATTGTTTGCCAATACAAAGGTCGTTAATGGAGATGAGGGCACGGGGGTTTTAGATGTTTTTGACCGCTATAACTTCACTGTGCGTGAAGATGAGCCTTTTGAGAAAGAAGTGGCGATTGATCCCGAATTGCTGGGGAAGGCGTATGAGAAATTCAACGCCATCCGTCCGGATAATTTCGATGAATATCTGGAGGCACTGGATGATGGAAAAAAAGGTAGCGAGAGTAAATTTAATAAGAAGTTTGGTGTCTATTACACCCCGCGTGAGATCGTCCATTATATGTGCCAGCAAAGCCTGATTCAGTATTTGCATACGGCACTGAACGAGCAAAAAAGCTATCGTGAGTTTGGTACAGAGCAGCAAGGCATGTTTGGAAACGAGAACAGGCAGGGACAATTGGCGATGGCGGCAGAAGCGGAATTGCCGGTTATCAGCATAGCCGAGATTGAAGATTTGATCTTGCGCGGTGATCGGATTAGGGAACTTGATGCTCGCTTGATGGCAAAGGGAGACGAGAACAAAACTAAAATCCCAAAAAGCATTCGACTGAACGCTGCGCGCGTGGACGAGGCGCTTGCTTCCGTCAAAGTATGTGATCCAGCGGTCGGCAGCGGTGCGTTCCCTGTGGGCATGATGAACGAGATCGTTAAAGCACGTGATGTGCTACGCAACTACACCCAGGCTTCCGAAGCCTACGAAAATTCAGAAGTCTCGACCTATCAATTCAAACGGGCCTGCATTGAAAACTCACTCTACGGCGTGGATATTGACCCCGGCGCAGTCGAGATCGCCAAATTGCGCCTGTGGCTCTCACTGATCGTGGATGAGGAAGACCCGCAAAACATCAAACCCCTGCCAAATTTGGACTATAAGCTGATGCAGGGCAATTCCCTTTTGGGGCTGCCACAAGGGGCGCTCTTAAACCCCGAAACGCTAGAAAAGCTGGAAGAACGCATAAAACTTTATTTCGATGAAACGCACCCGACGAAGAAAAAAGAATATCGTAAAAAAATTAGCGCTCTCTTTGGGCAATTAGTCGAGAGTGCTAGTCAATTTACGCCTGAACTTGGTGACGTGAATTTTGACTTTTACACTTATTTTTCAGAAGTTTTCAAAGATGGAGGCTTTGATATTTTAATTGCAAATCCTCCGTATGTTGGAGAAAGTGGTAACAAAGATTTATTTAGACCAATAGCTTTGGGCAACCTAGGAGGGTTCTATCAAGGAAAAATGGATCTGTTTTATTTTTTCTTTCATTTAGCTCTCAATATCGGTAAAAATGAATCTGTGTGCACTTTTATCACAACTAACTATTATGTTACGGCAACTGGTGCGAAAAAATTAAGGCAGGATTTAGAAAAGCGTTCAACAGTTAAAGCGATAGTGAATTTTAACGAATTGAAAATCTTTGGGTCTGCGTTAGGGCAACACAATATGATAACAATATTTTCCAAAGGAAAAGAGAAAACAACCCTTGCGGATATAGTTAATACTCATCGACACGGGGTTGCTGACGGAAATATAATATCTAAAATTACTAATAAAGCAGATGAAGAAACAGAATATATTAAAGCTTCACAAAAAGATTTGTTTGACGGAAAAGAAAGTTACCTCCGATTGTCAGGCATTGGAAAAC
Source organism: uncultured Anaerolineaceae bacterium (assembly GCA_964581545.1). GTDB lineage: Bacteria > Chloroflexota > Anaerolineae > Anaerolineales > Villigracilaceae > Desulfolinea. Next base: position 1,484 of record CAZOOX010000104.1, on the reverse strand, counting down.
AAGACACTACCCAAAAACTACTAAATAAACTTGCAAGCAGCAAAGAAACACTTGGCGCAATATGTAATGTGAATCAAGGTGTTGTGAGTGGTTGTGATTATGTTTCTGGACGTAATATAAAAAAAATCAAGAATGTAGTTAATATACAAAAAAACGATGGTATTTTTGTTTTTGATTTAGATAATCCCAGAGATAGAAGAGTAATTGAAACTTTTTCAAACAATGAAAAAGAACTCCTTAGGTCGTTTTACAAAAATTCGGATATACGGCGCTACTGGAGTAGTTTTACTCCTCGAAAAAGGTTATTATATTATCAAGCTGGGTTAGATGAAAAGAAATATCCAAACGTATATAGGCATCTCATAAAATATTCAGACATACTTAAAGGTCGCTTGGAGACCTATGGGGAAGCTTACCATTGGACAGCTTTACACAGGAGCAGAGATGAAAATATTTTTTCAGTCCCCAAAATAGTTGTCCCGTATCGCTCTTCAATTAATTCTTTTGCTTACAATGAAAACGAGTGGTTTTGTCGCTCAGATTGTTATGTAATTACAAGCAAAAATAACTCCTATGATCTCAAATACATTCTAGCTCTCCTAAATTCAAACTTGTATTTTTTGTGGCTCTATCATAGAGGAAAGCGAAAAGGAAACATTTTAGAGTTGTTTCAAGTACCGCTATCAGAAATTCCTATTCCATCAATATCAGAAGATAAGCAACAACCTTTTATAAAACTTGTAAGCCAAATTATTACATTGAAAAATGACAATCCCTCCGCCGATATGAGTGCCATCGAAGCACAAATCGACGCGCTGGTCTACGAGTTGTATGGGCTGACGGAAGAAGAGATCGCAGTTGTGGAGGGAAAAAACTTATGACGGTTAATTCATATTTAGAAAGCTTAGCAAGCTCTCTTGTTCTTAAAGGAGAAGAGAAAATAGCTGTTGCTACATCTATTTCGACTATTGATACAAGGCTATCAAGTTATTTCGGTTCCAGCGTTCAAGAAAAATTTCAATTCGGTTCGAGTACAAGAAATACAATTTTGCCGCGAAAAGCAGATGAAGGTTCTGATATTGATTATATGATTATTTTTGATACGTCAGCGGAAACCCTTAAACCGCAATCTTACTTGAATAGATTGCGAAAATTTGTGGATCACTATTATTCGACATCCCAAATTCACCAATCACATCCCACAATCGTATTAGAGTTAAGCCATATTAAGTTTGAGCTAGTTCCGGCAATTAAACCTTCTTTATGGTCAGACTATCAAATCCCATCTCCATCAGAATCTTTTACTGAATGGATGAGTACTGACCCAACTGGTTTTAACCAAAATCTAACAGATAAGAACACAAATAATTATTCTCGCATAAAACCTTTAGTAAGATTAATCAAGTATTGGAATGCCTTAAATGGGCGGCACTTTTCTTCTTATGATCTTGAAAACTATATAGTAAATGCAAATTACCCGTTCT
>CAZOOX010000103.1:0-14640 GCA_964581545.1 uncultured Anaerolineaceae bacterium | reverse complement strand
CCTATGAGGTATTCTTCGACCATCAAAAAATTGCACTTACAAGTTGAATCCAAGGGCATTTAGTAACTGTTTTATGGTAAATTTTGTTTGTAGATGGGTTGCTATTACACAATCAATTTTCTCGTAATAAGGCAAACGCAAATTCTTAGCGGTCACCAAATTTATCTATGAAGTCGAATATTATTTGGGAGTGTGATGCCTGATAAACAAACATCCGAAAATTTATTTTTAGAAGATGACCATCTCAAAAACACTAGTTTCGGTGTTGATGTGTTTAAGTTGGTTTCTGGCACAACAGTTTCGCTAGCGTTTACAATCTTTGCTGCACCAATTCTTACGCGTTTTTATAGTCCCAGTGCGTTTGGCTTATTAGCAGTATTTACTTCAATAACGACAATTATCACGGTTATTTCTTGTTTGCGTTATGAGTATTCCATTATGCTGCCAGAGTCAGATGAAGAGGCTGGCAATCTGTTGGTAGGAAGTGTGTTGATTTCCATCCTCATCTCATTTTTGACAGTTCCTGTTGTTTGGATAGGTCATGCAGAAATACCCCGATTGATCAACGCTCCAGAGTTGGGGGCATTCCTTTGGTTAATTCCGCTCTCTGTATTACTAGGAGGAGTTACAGTTGGACACCCAGCGTTAAACTATTGGGTCACGCGTACTAAACATTTCGGATGGCTGTCGATAGCTCGAATATTCGGTGCAGTAGTTACTGTTGTATTGCAGATTGCAGCTGGCTATTTTGGTTATGCTACAGGAGGAAGTTTAATTCTGGCGAGCGTAATAGGCGGTGGTGTCGTATCTACTTTGATATTGGGATGGCAAATCTGGATTTTCGACGGAAAGTTCTTGGTAAATTCTTTTAACTGGAACAAAATGAGAAAAGGTCTTAAGCGGCATTACAAATTTCCTCTGTTTGATAATTGGGCAGCTTTTTTAAACGTTATATCATCGCAGTTGCCAACTTTTTTTTTGACAACTTATTTTTCCCCCTCGGTAACGGGATATTATGCTCTTGGGAACCGTGTGCTTCGTTTACCTATGAATTTGGTGGGCAATTCTGTTTCCCAAGTTTTTTTCCAAAGAGCAGCCAAAGCAAAGGCCAACAATACATTAGTTCAAGTAGTTGAATCTACCTTTTATTTTTTAGTTGTATTTGGCATGTTTCCTTTGTTGATTTTAGCAGTGATCGGGAAGGAATTATTTATAGTTGTTTTTGGCCCGCATTGGTCCGAGGCGGGTGGTTTTACTCAGATATTAAGTGTCTGGGCTTTTTTTATGTTTATCTCTTCTCCGATGAGCACTCTGTTTCGAGTTTTAGAAAAGCAGGAGTTTAGTCTGAAGATTAATATTATTATTTTTATTTCTCGTTTCCTCTCTCTTTTAATTGGCAGCTTGTTAGGGAACTCGCGAGTGGCTCTTCTTATTTTTGCTGGGTCAGGAACAGTTATTTATGGCTATCTGTCTTTAACGATAATGAAAAAGGCTGGAGCTTCTTTATTTAAAGCAGTTCGAGTAATTTTGCATAATGTGTTTCTTTTTCTACCGTTTGGTATTTTTCTAAATGCCATGAGAGTACTTGGCCTAAACTCATGGTTATTGGTTGGGTTTTCAGCAATGATCTTATTGATATATTATTTCTTTTTGATAAAAAACGATTCTAGGTTTTTTGGCTTTTTTGCTGCAGTATTGAATTTTCGCACAAATGAGAGCAAAGACATTTGATGGTTATGATATGAATAAAATTAAACACTCTAACAGAGTAATAATTCCTGGTTTCTGGTCAGCCAAGCTGAAATTATGGAAAACTAAAGTTAAGATTATATTATTTGGCTGTGTGTCAAAATCAGCTCGCTTGAGTGCTTTTTATTACGCTCTGTTTTCAAATAATTTTATAAAAGAACAGCATAGGGTTATGTCTGGTATATATGCTTATCATAAGAGGTCCGGAATAAAGCGAGGGGCAGAGTATGTTTTGAGACGCAATATACACCGACTTGAAAAAGGCTTGTTGATGAAAGCGCGTCGGCCCGTTTTTGCTGTAGATTTTATAGGAGAAACGCTTGCCTCCTTTGAGCAAGTCGTTAAGGCTTTCCCCAACTCGGAAGGTTCAGATGTGAGTGAACTGGTATGGGCCTATGATGTGTTGCAGAAATATTTCAATGTTGTTGCTTCCGTTCCTGCTGTGGATCAGGCCCGAATTAGATTTCATAAACTGCCTCCATACACTAAAGATGGAAGTTCTGTTCCTTACAAACGGAAGTTAGAGAAACCTCCATCTGTTAGTTATGATGAGCTTTTTAATTTATCTCTGCGTCGTAGATCAGTACGTTGGTATAGGCAACAGCCAGTTCCTCGCGATCTGTTGGATCAGGCAATGGTAATTGCTTCTCTTGCTCCAAGCGCATGTAATCGTCAAGCGTTTGAGTTTCGTGTCTTTGATGACCCCAACTTCGTGCTACAGATTTCGTCTTTGCCTGGTGGAGCAAGTGGTTTTCGTGAAAACATCCCTGTTCTTGTGGTTGTTGTTGGCAAACTTTATGCTTATTTCAATGAGCAAGACCGTCATCTTATCTATATTGATAGTTCGCTTGCAGTGATGTCTTTTATGTATGCGTTGGAGACCTTGGGGCTAAGCTCATGTGGAATTAATTGGCATGCCAGTGGAGTTAGGGAAGAAAAAATGACCAAGTTGCTTGGATTATCAGATAGTGAGCAGGTTGTTATGCTTATGTCTGTAGGCTATCCTGATCCGGACGGAATGGTTGCTTATTCACAGAAAAAGGAGCTCGATTTCTTGAGGCGGTATAATTAGTGGATAGTGGTGAATAGCGTATTTCGGGTTTGGAAAATCATTTTGTTGATTATACTGATATGAGATAAAAGGAGCCGCTGTGATTGTTCAAATTATTGGGGTTGGCTTTGTGAACAAAGGAGCCGAGCTCATGTTGTATGCAGTCGTGCAACAAATGAAAATTTTATTCCCTGAAGTTGTTGTCTCAGTTGATCTAAGGTGTGGCTCTTATCGACAACGAAAACAGGCGGGGTTGTATCATTTAGCCTGGTTACATTCACGAAGGTTTCCATTTTTTGCAACATTCATTAATTTTTTGGCAGGTTTAATGCCTAAATGGTTGAGGAACTTTTTGAAAATTGTACGCCTGATTGAAGTAGATATTGTCTTGGATGCATCGGGCTTTGTGTACAGTGACCAGCAAGATATAGTGCACGCAAAAAGAATGAAGAATTACTCCCGATTGATGAAACAAATGGGGAAAAAGGTAGTGTTGCTCCCACAAGCTTTTGGGCCATTTGAGAAAAAAACAGTAAGAGATGCCGTTTGTGTTATTCTAGAAAATTCGGATTTGGTGTTTGCGCGAGATACCGCTTCGCTTGGATATTTGCTGGATTTACCTGTTGATGCGAGAAATATTAAAAGATCTCCTGATTTCACTTGTCTTGTTTCAGGAACGCCCCCCGATTATTTTAGGCGCGAAGGTAAAAGATCATGTGTTGTGCCTAATTATCGTATGATTGATAGAACATCATCAGATGTTGGCAAAAATTATCCAAATTTTCTAATGAGGTGCATTAATTATTTAATAAAGCAAGATCTCGATCCCTTCATCCTTATTCACGAGGAAAATGACGTTGTGTTGTTAGAAGATATTCAAAAGAGGCTAATGAAACCGATAGATATAATTCAAGAGTCTAATCACCTGTATCTAAAGGGGATATTGGGAAGTTGTGCTTTGGTGATTAGTTCAAGGTATCATGGTCTAGTTAGCTCTTTATCGCAAGGTGTCCCAAGTCTAGCTACAGGGTGGAGCCATAAATATCAGACGCTTCTGGATGATTACGAATGCCCAGAATGCCTTCTTTCTGTTTCGGCATCAGATGAAGAAATTGGTAGTAAGATTGATATGGTTTATAAGAAAGACACACGTGCAGAATTGATTGCTAGGTTGCGTAAAAATAGTTTAGGGCAACGTGAATTGGTGTTAGCTATGTGGGAAGAAGTGCGTGATGTAGGTATCGGCTTATCTTCATAATGGAAACCCCTATGGAAAAAAAGAAAAATATATTGTTTTATGCATTAAGTTTAGGAGGTGGAGGCGCACAAAGACAAATAGTAAATATAATAGAAGAAATAAATAAAGAAAAATACGACATTACAATCTTTGTCCGCTATGATGATACTAGGTTCGTTACTGAGAGTTTGAGAGAAACAAAAATAATTGCTCTTAGAAAAAATAAGAGTGAGAATTTCTTTAGATTAGATGTTTTTTCTGAATTGATTTTTCTTTTCCAAATCGTTAGAAAATATAGAATTAGTGTTATCTATGCGCGTGGTTACCCTTTTTATTGGAGGGCATCCATAATAAAAAAACTTTTCAAGAAGGTGAAATTGATTTCTGTCGAAGCCAATTTCTTCTCACAAAATCTTTCTACTAAGTCGAGTTTCATGAAATTGATATTAAGGGAATTGTGTCGATTTGCTTTATTAAATAGTGATCTTGTATATTGTCTAACAAAAGCAAGCAGGGCTGATTTGGTTTCCGTATTAAATATTCCAACAGAACATGCGGAGATTTTTCCTGTTGTGTTTAGTCTAGATAAGTTTCAAAATATTGAGGTGAGGAGTGCGGTGTTCAATAAAGGGATGTTCAACATTACATGCATGGGTAGGTTTGTAAGACAGAAAAACCACCTGTTTCTTATAGATGCTTTTCAGAGATTAGACGGAGATAATTTTAGACTGCATATTTTTGGCGAAGGGGAACTGGAACGAGAGTATAGCAAAAGGATAAAGGAACTGAATCTGGCAAGTGAAATTCTTGTACATAGTTTTACATCTTCCCCATATTCAATCATAAAGCAAAGCGATCTGGTTGTATTTCCGTCTCTTTTTGAAGGTTTCGGGAATATTCTTTTAGAGAGCATATTATGCGGCACCCCTATAATTGCAACCAACTTTTACGGTATTGATGAGTGGCTTAGAGGCTTACTTGCTCAAGCCGATTTGATAGTTGACCTTGATGATGTTGGGGGCTTGGCTTCTAGAATAGATTATGTGGCGAACAATTATGATTTGGTCAAGCAAAAGATACTTATGATCAAAAACACTTTGGGTCAAGAGTATTCAATAGAAAAGCATATTGAATTACTTGAAATGCAAATTGATTTGCTGATGTGAAAGAGGTTTGTTTCGATTTGAAACAGGTTTTCATACTGGAATGCTCTGTGTTTTTTCTAGTGAGGTTTAATTAGATGAAAAGATTTAGGATGGGAGAGATATCGTTCGATCGATTATGTGGTGCGCTTTGGCGGCGGGTTGGGGGGCTTCCTCACGCTATTTCTTGGATCGGGTGCTCTCGAGTTTCTAAAGAGAATAAAGTTCGTCTGAGAGAAAATGAAGATAAGCATCTTGGCGAGAGATGCTTTATTATCGGAAATGGACCTAGTCTTAAAAATATGGACTTGCGTTTGTTGCAGAACGAAATTACCTTTGGCCTTAATCGAATATATTTACTTTTTGAGAAGATGCCTTTTGTTCCGACTTATTATGTTTGTGTAAACGAGTTGGTTTTGGAACAATTTGCACAGGAGATTAAAGAATTATCTATGCCAAAATTTTTGAACTGGAATCGCAGATCGTATTTTAACGCTAATGATCCGTCTACGAATTTTATTAATCTTAGTCTAGCTTTACGTGATAGGTTTAATGGCAATATTGCTAAACCATTGTCTTCTGGAGGAACTGTCACGTATGTGGCCATACAGTTGGCCTATATTATGGGGTTTTCAGAGATTATTTTAATTGGCGTTGATCATTCTTTCAAGGATAAGGGCACTCCAAATAAAACTGAAGTCAGGAAGTCTAAAATAGATGCAAATCACTTTCATCCAGATTATTTCCCCAAAGGTTCTAAGTGGCAGCTGCCAGACCTTTTGCGTTCGGAGTTGGCGTATACTGTTGCGCGCAATAAAATTGAAGCTGATGGTAAAAGTATCTTGGATGCAACTGAAGGCGGAAAATTGACCGTGTTTAAAAAGGTCTTATTTAGGGATTTGTTTGATGAAAATTGAAGCTGATGTTGTTTTAAATAAAACCTATGAATTTTTCTTTTCACATTTTCGTACAAAAAGAATGAAAGAATTTTATGAATCGCTCTTCGCTGAGACGGATGTGAAAATTCTAGATATTGGTGGAACTGCTTATAATTGGTCGATTCTAAATCTCAGATCTGAAATTACATTGCTGAATTTATCTGTTCCGAAAGATAAAGATTCTCTGGCTAGTAATTTTGTTTTTGTGCAAGGTGATGGAAAAAATTTGGAATATGAGGATAATGAGTTTGATATTTGCTTTTCAAATTCTGTTATTGAACACGTAGGAACGTTTGAGAATCAGGTGCTGTTTGCAAAAGAAACTCGCCGCGTGGGAAAGAAAGTATGGGTACAAACTCCTGCTCGCGCATTCTTTTTTGAGCCACACTGGTTGGCGCCTTTTATCCATTTCTTTCCAATTTCTGTTCAGCGTAGGCTTGCTCGATATTTTACCTTACGAGGGTGGTTGTTGCGCCCAAGCCAAAACTATATAGATGGCTTCTTAACGGAACTGAGATTGCTCACCTATAGAGAGATGAAAGAGTTGTTTCCAGATTGCGAAATTCGAGTTGAGAGGTTTTTGGGAATGCCAAAGGCGTATATAGCGATTAGAAAATGACCTATACTATTATTGATTCACAAGTTTTTTTCACTAACTATGAAAAAGCAACAAAGCAGGTTGTCAGCTGGGTACAAAACTCTGAAAGCCGCTATATTTGTGCCGCCAATGTTCACATGGTTATGGAAGCGTGGGACTCCCGAGAATTTAGCATCATCCTCAATGAAGCAGATATGGTTACGCCAGATGGAATGCCTATAGTCTGGATGCTTCGACTCAAAGGAGAGAAAAATCAGCAACGCGTTTACGGCCCTACGCTCATGTTGCATATCCTAGAGATGGCAGCACAAGAGAATATCCCGGTAGGTTTTTATGGGGGAGATGCTAAAACGCTCGAAATGTTAGTTTACCGGATGCAAGCCCAATATCCGGGGTTGAATGTGGCATACTCCTTTAGCCCTCCATTTCGGGAGTTGAAACCAGCTGAGGACGCAGAAATTGTCAAGCACATCCAACAGTCTTGTGTGCGTATTTTATTTGTGGGTTTGGGATGCCCAAAGCAAGAGTACTGGATGGCTGCGCATCGCAATCATATTTCAGCGGTAATGTTGGGGGTAGGGGCAGCTTTTGATTTTCATGCGGGGACAGTAAAACAGTCACCGGCTTGGATGCAGAGACTTGGATTAGAATGGTTTTTTCGTTTTACTCAAGAACCAAAACGCCTTTGGAAGCGTTACTTTTTTTATAACCCTCGTTTTATACTTTTGGCATTGATGGATTTATTAGGTGCCCTTCATTGGATAAAGAGAAGTAAAGATGCTTAGACGTTTTTCCGTTAACTTCGCTGTTTTTTCAATGTTTTTAGATGCCTTTGTTGTCTTTTTTTCTTTGAAACTCTCGGCAGATTTCAGACCTTTTTTAAATGGCTTCCTGAATATAGCTTTTGTGCCTACACCAGTTCTTGTTCCACCTGTTTTGTATCTGGTATTTCCACTAATTTGGTTAGTGGTTTTTTCATCATTTGCAATTTATGATGGCAAAAAGTACTTGCGAGTTGTTGATGAATTTTCTGCACTTTCTTTAGCAACTCTGATAGCATCTATTTCTTCAGCTGGAATTTTATACTTTTCGTTTCGAGACGTTTCGCGCGCGCACTTCCTCTTTTTTATTTCTTTAGCTTATCTTCTTTTTCTTGCTTGGAGAGTGGTTGTGCGTTTGCATTTTCGGTTCAACAAAAGTTGGTTGAATGGGCGACAACGAGCGTTAATTGTGGGTGCTGGTCCACTGGGAAAAAAGGTAGAGAAGCAGATTGAGAAAAGTAATCTTGAAAATCTCTCTTTGGTTGGTTTTGTAGATGATTTTCAGAAATTTACCGCTGAAGAAAACTTACTTGGTAACCAAGCGTCAATCCGTACTCTTGCAATTGAGCATCAAGTATCGGATGTGATTATAGCTTTGCCCCACTCGGCTTATCAGCAATTAGGCGAAATCGTACAAAGTTTGGATGACTTGCCGCTTCGCATCTGGATTGCACTTGGTTTCTTCGATTTGGCATTATACCGAACCCGGATCGAAGATTTTGCAGGAATCCCGATGTTGGATTTGCGTGCATCGGCAATCGATGATTATCAACGTCTTATGAAGCGTGGATTTGATTTCGTAATTGGTGGAGCGTTGCTACTATTGTCTTCGCCCGTGATGGCAATCGTGTCATTGTTGTTGATAATTGATGACGGGTTTCCTGTTCTGTTTCGGCAGAAACGTGTTGGCGAAAATGGAAAGCTGTTCGGGATGTACAAATTCAGAACAATGATCAAAAACGCTGAGCAAGTTCAGAGTCAGGTTGCGACCCATGACGAGCAAGGGAATGAAATACATAAAAGGGAAGGCGATCCACGTGTGACGCACATTGGCCGTATTTTGCGTCGTTATAGCTTAGACGAGCTGCCACAATTCTTCAACGTGGTGCGTGGCGACATGAGTCTGGTTGGACCACGTCCAGAGATGCCTTATTTAGTAGAAAAATACCAGCCGTGGCAGCGAAAACGTTTTGCTGTTCCGCCGGGGTTGACAGGTTGGTGGCAAGTCAGTGGACGAAGTGACAAACCGATGCACTTGAATACCGAAGACGATTTGTACTATATCAGTAATTATTCGTTGTGGCTGGACATTCAAATTTTGATGAGAACTATTTGGGTGGTTCTGATAGGAAAAGGAGCATATTAATTGGCGAATTCTAGGAGAAAACGGTGATCAAGCAATTACATCTTCGTTGGATTGAAGCGATAGTGTTATTTTTCTCTCTTTCTTTAGCAACCTTGCGAGCAACTATATTTTGGACCCCTTTTTGGAAAACAAGCCCTCTTTTAGCTACTGGGTGGAGAGTAAGTGTTGCTTGGGTCTTTGTTGCTTCTTTAGTCTTTTATATATTGACTAAGGAAAATTTTCTTGAATTATTTAAAAAAAGATGGACAAAAGAGACTTTCCTGCTTGTTTTTTTGAGTTTCTCTTTCTTGTCTATGTTTTGGTCTATTTCTTTTTCTGATTCCTTTTATCGGTTTTCAATTTTGCTTTTCTCTTCTTTTGTTGGAGCTTATATTGGGCTTCGCTATGGGCTCAAAGGCACATTCAGCATCTTTTTATGGTATGCAGCCACAACTGTGATTTTGTCTTTTGCCTTACGTTTCACCTTTCCTGATCTAGCATTTCATTATGCTGGCCATCCCTATTACGGAGCTTGGCGCGGAGTTTATTGGCACAGAAATATTTTAGGGGCAATGGACGCATTGTTTAACGCAGCTTTCTTGCTAAGAATACTGATGAATTTTCGCCAGCAAAAGAAGATCATATTCTTTGATATGATTTTTTATCTTTTGACATTAATTTTAGTGTTTTTTGCAAAATCTGCCGCGGGTTATTTGATCGTTATTCTCTTGCACCTGCTCATAATTCTTATCTTTTTTTGGCGGGTGTTGCGCAAAAAAATGAAGAAGGTGCATTATTATCTTTTTGCTTTAGTGGCTTTTATTAGTGGTTGGGTAACTCTAGCTAATTTGGATTTTGTATTTGGGATTTTTAATCGAAAGCCTAATTTAACAGGGCGTGTGCCAATGTGGGAAATATTGATAGAAAACGTTGTCCTGCGTAGCCCGTGGGTAGGGTATGGTTTTGGCGCAATATGGGCAAATGAGAAATTCCGCCTTGGAATTAAAGAAACAGCAGATTGGGCTGTTTTTATGGCAGATAACGGTTTTCTGGATATTCTTTTATATCTCGGTATTATTGGCTTGGTTCTTTTTCTAGCTTTTTGGGGAAAACTGTGGGTTCGTAGCGTGATATATGCTTTTAAAGATGGAGCTTGGGTTGCTTTTTTCCCCCTGATTTTATTAACATTTACTTTATTTGGAAATATCAGTTTTAGCTTTTGGACAGAAGCAGAATCTTTTGTTTGGATGATGGTCGTTGCTATTTCTTTTGCGATCCCTGATGACAAGCTAAATTAGATATTTACTCTTCCTTCAAAAAACTCTTCTGCCACTCAAAGAGCCGATTTAGTGCCTCTATTGGTGAAAGCGAGTTTATATCTAATTTCTCCAGTTCATCCAAAAGCGGATTAGTCTCTGGGAATAATGCCACTTGTTGCGCAGCTTGTGGATCAATTTTTACAGCGCTACCCGATGATTTTTCCAAAGCTATCATGATTTCGTTTGCGCGTGCTACAACAGAGCGCGGTAGCCCTGCTAATTGTGCAACATGAATGCCATAGGATTTATCAGCCCCCCCGGCGATGATCTTATGTAGAAAAACTACTTTTCCACCTGCTTCGCTTACGGCGACGTTGTAATTTCGCACACCAGGCAGCAACTCAGAAAGTTGGGTCAGTTCGTGATAATGGGTAGCAAAAAGGGTTTTTGCACGTAATTCAGGGTGATTATGGATATGCTCCACCATTGCCCAGGCAATGGAAACGCCATCGTAGGTGCTTGTGCCGCGTCCAACTTCGTCCAGAACGAGCAAAGAGCGTGGGGTGGCGTGGTGTAAAATATTTGCTACTTCCACCATCTCGACCATAAAAGTCGACTGCCCGGCGTGGATCTCGTCCTGTGCGCCAATGCGGGTAAAAATGCGGTCAACCAAACCAATTTCTGCGCTTTTGGCAGGCACAAATGAGCCAATCTGTGCCATCAGTACGATCAACGCCGCTTGCCGCAAATATGTGCTTTTACCGGACATATTTGGCCCTGTGATCACGCGCACAATTTCACCTTCTTCGATGATGATGTCGTTTGGGACGAAGCGTTCTGTGCGCAGTGATTCTTCGACAACGGGATGTCGCCCCTCGCGGATATCTAGTCTCGTATCGTCCGTGACCTTGGGTCTGCTGTAACCTCCCAGAGCAGCAGATTCGGCGAGAGCGGAATACGCATCTAGCTCGGCGAGAGCACGTGCGGATTGCAATAAGCGTGATGCCGACCCCGCGAGTTGGGTGCAGACTTCTTTGAAGAGTCGCGCTTCCACATCGTGGATTCGTTCTTCAGCGTTTAGAACGAGGGTTTCGTATTCTTTTAATTCGGGGGTGATATATCGCTCGGCATTGACCAATGTCTGTTTGCGGATATAGTGTTCAGGCGCCATATCAACAACGCCTTTTGTGAGCGAGATATAGTAGCCGAAGACTTTGTTATAGCCAACTTTGAGGGTTTTGATGCCCGTTTTCTCTCGTTCTGTGGTTTCAAGATTAGCGATCCAGTCGCGGGCGTGTTTGGTGGCATCGAGGATGCTGTCTAGCTCTTCAGCGTATCCGACGCAGATCACGCCGATATTTTGCAGCGTTGCCGGGGGTTCGTCGGAAATGGCACGATGCAGGAGGTCGAGTTCCTGTTCACACGGAGTGAGCAAGCCCAGGGTACGAGCGAGCGCGGGTACTTCATCCACAAAAAAATCTTTAATGGCTGGGATTTTCCCCAAAGTCTCGCGCAGGGAAACCAGATCCCGAGGCATGGCATAGCCCGAAACAATGCGATTTGTGAGGCGTTCGAGATCGGCGAGGGGTTTGAGGGCGTTGCGAAGTTCAGCGCGTGCCATGCCGTCCTGATAAAAATAATCAACACCATCAAGGCGTTCTTCGATCTGGGCGATGTCGAGCAGTGGCTGGCTGACCCATTGACGGATGAGCCGTTTACCCATCGGAGAGACGGTTTGGTCGAGGCTGCCGAGCAAAGAGCCATCTGTTTTGCCACGCAGCGTTTCTGTAAGTTCAAGATTGCGGCGTGTGGCGGCGTCGAGAGTCATAAATTCGTTCAGGCTGTAGACGCGTAAGTTGGAGAGCAGATCGAGGGCGTTCGGCTCAGTTTCTTTGATATATTGAAGAATTGCGCCAGCCGCACGAGTGGCTAGATGACGGTTTTTTAACCCAAAACCATCGAGGGTGGACGCACCAAAATGCGTGCGCAGGGTTTCAGCGCAGCGCCCGTTTTCAAATTTCCAGTTGGGGTAAGGGGTGAGATGACCGGGCAGATCGTTGTTAAGGGAAAGATTTTCAGGATGAACGATCTCGGCAGCGTTCAGACGGATCAATTCTGCACGAACAGGGTCGAAATTTTCTGCATCAATTTCAGTGACAGCGAATTCGCCGGTTGTGATGTCTGCATAGGCGATTCCCGCTTTTTTGTCGTGCAAAATAAGTGCGGAGAGATAATTGTTGTCATGGCTTTGGAGCAAGCCCGGCTCAACGAGCGTGCCTGGCGTAACCACGCGTACAACTTTGCGTGGAAAAAGTCCCTTGGATGGTTTTTCGCCAATTTGCTCACAGATGGCGACATGATAGCCTTTTTCTACCAAGCGAGAGAGATAGTTTTCAACAGCATGGTAGGGGATGCCCGCAAGTGGCGTTTTTTCGCCCTTCCCGATCCCGCGTGATGTGAGGACTATATCCAGTTCGCGGGCGGTGATGACCGCATCTTCGCCAAAGGTTTCGTAAAAGTCGCCCAAGCGGAAGAAAAGGATCGCGTTGGGGTGTTGGGCTTTGATATCAAGGTATTGTTGTCGGACAGGGGTATTTTCTTTAGCCATGATGTGATTTTAGCATGGATTGAGTGTGATGGAAAAGCGTAAGTGAAAAGAAAGCGAATTTCTTTATCTTCTTTGCGTTATATGCGCCTTCGGGTAAAATCACGAAGTTATTTTATAAAGGAGTTTTTATGAAGAAACCAGTAGTAATAGTCATCATGGACGGATGGGGGATCCGTTTTGCAGAAGAAGATAATGCCGTTGTACAGGGCAATACCCCAAATTATGATCGCTTTTTAGCGGATTATGAGTGTTCTATTCTGGATGCCTCCGGCGAAGCGGTCGGCTTGCAAGATGGACAAATGGGCAACTCGGAAGTTGGGCATCTCAATATCGGCGCGGGGCGCATTGTTCGGCAGAGCATTTCGCGCATCAATCATGCCATCGAAAGCAAAGAGCTGGAGAATATGCCCTTGCTCATCGAAAAGCTGAAGGCTTGCAAAGAGAGCGGCAAAAACTTCCATCTCGTTGGTTTGCTCGGACCCGGCGGCGTGCACAGCCATACCGACCACATGCTTGCCTTGATAGATATTTGCGCCGCGCACGGCGTTACCCCCGTTCTGCATCTCATCGCTGACGGTCGCGACACTCCGCCGCGCAGCACAGCAGGTTTTTACGATGCTGTGAGCGAGAAAGTCGACACAGGCAAAGCCACTGTCGCGACAATGGGCGGACGCTACTATTATATGGATCGGGACAATCGCTGGGAGCGGACAGCGGTGGCCTATGGCGTGATGACCGGCACAGCCGGAGACGAACGTGACACTTTTCTTGCTTCCGTTAAAGAAGCATATGGCGCCGACGAGAACGACGAGTTCATTACCCCGGCCATCATCACCCCGGCAGCTACCGTTAAAGATGGCGACACGCTGCTCTTCTTCAATTTCCGTGCCGACCGCATGCGCCAGATCGTCAAGGCATTTGCAGGCACAGAGATCCCCGACTTCCCCGTAGAGCGGACGCTGAAAGACCTCTCTATCCTGACCATGACCCAATACGAAAGCGACCTCGATGTAGACGTGCTTTTCCCGCCACAAAACGTCGTTAATCCGCTTGCGCAAGTGCTCAGTACTGCCGGGATGAAACAATTTCATATTGCCGAGACCGAAAAATACGCCCATGTCACCTACTTCTTCAACGGCGGGGACGAAGTCCAATTCGAGGGCGAAGAGCGTGAGATGGTGCCTTCGCCGAAAGTAGCTACCTACGACCTGCAGCCCGAAATGAATGCCCGCATTGTCGCTGAAAAGACCGTTGAACGCATTAAATCAGGCATAGATGACTTTATTTTGGTTAACTTTGCCAACCCCGATATGGTCGGTCACTCCGGCAAACTTGAAGCCGCCATCAAAGCCGTTGAAACGGTAGATGTCTGTGTTGGGCAGATTGCTGCCGAGGTCTTGAAGCGAGACGGTACCATGTTGCTGACTGCCGATCACGGCAACTCAGAGCTGATGTCCGATTTTGTCACGGGACAGCCACATACTTATCATACGACCAGTCCTGTGCCTTTTATCTTTATCCGCGAAGGCGCACTCACTATCCGTCCGAGCGGCATATTGGCAGATATTGCTCCAACCGTGCTCGATTTTCTTGGTGTCCTCGCACCAGAAGAATTTGAACGAAAAAGTTTGATCTTGACCAGAAAATAAAACCAAAACGCCCTGCTGATTTTCAGCAGGGCGTTTTTTTGTTTAGTTTTATTCTTCTCTGAATACCCCGTAGCTTGCTACGAGGGTTCCGAGCATTAAGAAAAATCTGTACCCGTAGGGGCAAAATTCCGTAATACCCCGTCCGCTTGCGGCGGGGATAGGAATTTTGAAGATTTTTCAAATTTATTAGTAGGACTTTCGCTTAGATCGAGAAAGCTGTAATCTATTCATATGATTACGAAA
>CAZOOX010000102.1:0-14685 GCA_964581545.1 uncultured Anaerolineaceae bacterium | reverse complement strand
TGGTCATTTATTTGGCACAACATCATTTTGGCAGGATTCTATACAGTCAACCTTGCTCAAATAGGTCGCTATGACGGTGATGCAGTAGCGCCTTTAATGGCATTCCTTGCCCTGGGTAACCTTATTGCCACTTTTGGTTTTGCCAAATTTCTCCCATCTGCATCAGAGGGATTAGGTCAATTTGTGACGAACGGCATCATAATGGGCGTCATTACCTTTGGCTCATTTGCTGTGATAAGCCACGCAATTTTCTTGGGCTGGACCAGCCCCTTGATGATTGCTGACTTTTCCTATTCCATATTTGCCGGTGCAATTGGTGGCTTATTGACCAATTATTTATCATAATACCCAACTCAAAGCGACACAATCCTGCTTATAACGGGTATACTACTTCTTGATTCGGTATCTCCACTGCAACGAACTATTATGACCAAAACGCTCACCCCACAGAAATTAGATCATAGTTTTGAAGCGCTTGCCAACAAGCACAGGCGAGAGATCATTTATGCGCTAAGTCTGCAACCTTGCTCTATCAGTAAGTTAGCCGCCATGCGCGGGCTATCCCTGCCGGCAATTTACAAGCATATAAAAAATCTTGAAAACGCAGACATGATCATAAGAAGAAAAATCGGGCGAACGAATTATCTTTCACTCAACCGAGAATCGTTACGTGGCGTTCAAAATTGGCTTATGCAGTTTCACGCCTATTGGGGCAGCGACGGAGAAACCCTGGAAAACTATGCTCAATATCTGAGCAAAGAAAACGATCAAGAGGAGAAAAAATGAAAAAATTTGTGTTATTACCCATTGGATTTGAACCACTTACCCCCGAGATCATGACAGCCTGGGAAAAATGGTTCAAGTCGATTGCAGATAAAGTCGTTGATGGCGGCAACCCCCTGGGCCCTGGAAGAGAGATCACTCACGACGGGACAAAGGAACTGCCGCTGGGAGCGGATTCAATTGCCGGTTATACGATCATCAATGCCGAAAGCCTTGATGAAGCAGAGGAGATCGCCAAAACCTGCCCGATGATTACCGGTATAAGAGTGTACGAAGCAATTTCAATGTAAGTATCATCCTAAAAAAAACATCAACAAGATGTAGATGCACATTAGGTCTTAAAAACCTCCTGGTTTGGGCTTGAAAAGCCGACGTGCGTTGTACTTTACAAGGACAACGCACGTCTGAAATCTCTCTTTAGAATTATTTTTAGGACAGGTACTAAAACGAACGACAATTTTAAGGAGCAAAATAATGAACAAGAACCCCTGGGTCGCAGCCGTGTTGAACTTTTTCTTCATGGGGCTGGGAACGTTATATATCGGTCAACGAAAACTGACAGGCATTGGGCTTACGCTGGCAGCACTCGTGCTGACCTACGTCGAATTGCAATTAAAAACCGCCGCCCCGAGTTTATACCCGATCATGTTTGGGGCTGTTTTCGTGGCAAATACTGTGCTCGCCATTGATGGCTATCAGGAAGCAAAGCAATAAGCGTAGCCTTTTTAGGTTCAACGTGAATTAGCATAATAAGTTTTCTTGCAAGCAAGCCCATGTATTTTGAGAGCGCCCCGCAGGTCTGTGGACATAAGTATCTTGGATCGTAGAAACCTGCGGGGCGTTTTTCTTTGGTCAGGTCCTATTTCATGTCAATTCACGTTGATCCTGTTTTTACAGGTTAATCAATGAAAGGAGACAGTCGCATGACCGAAACAATGAAAGCGATGGGGGTAACTGGCAACAGTGTAGAGATGATAGAAATACCCAAGCCGATACCGGGCCGGGGTGAAGTACGGGTCAAAGTGATCGCGTCTGCGGTCAATCCTGCGGAAGAAAAGGTCATCAGCGGATCCTTCGCCGGGCGATTTCTGCACGCGAAGAACTCTCCGCTCGTGCTTGGATGGGACTTCGCAGGTACCGTCGATGCCCTCGGTGACGACGTGACCGGTCTCGACAAAGGTGCCGCCGTGTGGGGTCACCTGGCGTATCTTCCTTCCGAAAAACAGGGTGCTTTCGCCGAGTACATCACGGTGCCGCATGAGTCTCTCGCGGTCAAACCCGACGATGTCCCGTTCCATGTGGCTGCGGCTGCGGCAACCGTCACGATGACCAGCCTACAGTCGCTGCGAGATCTCGGCGGGATCGGTGAGGGCGGCAAGGCCCTGATCATCGGGGCGGGTGGTGGCGTTGGCTCGGTTGCCGTTGGGATCGGCAAGTACCTTGGCGCCCACGTCACCGGTGTCTGTAGCACCAAGGATGTCGAACGTGTCGAGGCTTTCGGAGCCGATGCGATCATCGACCGAAAAAAGTTTGATCCCTTGGCTGCCGAATCGACCTACGACGTGGTTTTCGACACCCCAGCCGTGCATTCGTACGGACGCTGTGCGAAGATTCTGGGAGCTGGCGGTGCCTATGTCACCACATTGCCAGACGCGAACTTAATCACGGGCATGGTAAGCGCACTGTTCAGCTCCAAGCGCTGCTACTTCATTAAGGTTGCCTCCAAGCGGGCGGATCTTGAACTGGTCGGAGGCTGGCTGAGCGATGGACTCAAAGTGCCGATCGACTCACGTCACAAGATTGTCAACTTAGGTGCTGCCCTCAAACGCCAGACCGATCACGGTCGGGTCGGTCGAGTCGTCGTCGACGTTGACGAGGGGTGGACATCGTGAGAGTGGTGTTTTTTGTAGGTAAATAAAACATCAACCATTACTGATCTGCTAGGTGATCAGGGGGGATCGTCAAGTAGCAAATTGATTTAACGAAAAGGGTGATCATGCAAGAGCGGTCACCCTTTTTACTTTAGAACCTACCCGAAAAATAATTCGGAATGCTCCCTGCGTCGTCCTCGGCGCAGGATTTGAGAGAGAAAGCGCCGCCGAGGACGGCGGCTAGGGCAATTTTAGGATAGGTTCTTAGTCATTTGGCTCCACTTTTTGGCTTTGGTAACCCTAAGAGTAACCTTTTGACTGATCTTTTATCCTATTTGTACGGTAGAGAATGAATTAACAGCTTTTACGAAATTCGCATAGGTATTATAAATACTATTTCTATTCCGGTATATTGGCAGAAAAGGCTTGCCATTCTGCTTCAAGGGGAGCATTTCCTAACCCTTTTTCAATTTTCTCAAGCATCTCTTTTAACTCAGCGCGTGGAATAGAACTGTCTCTCCCGACTTTTTCAAGAGCCTGAATATATAGTTTTAATGCGCGGAATCTGATCCAAAAGAAGGGAATAGGCTCTGAAGGTGAGTAAAAAACATCGAGCTTTGCCAAGCTTTTTTCAAAATCTCCACGCTGGAAATCCGCAAGAGCATCCAAATAATCTACCCACAGTGTGGCGTTACTATGTGAGCGCTCTTTTAATATTTTTCTGACAAGGGGGGCTTTTTCTTCAAAGCTTGCATAGTCTTTGCGCAAAACGAAGATGCTCAATTCTATGGCTTTTGCGTTATAAAAGATGCTCTCCAAGTCCGCTGCTTTTGTATGTGCAAAAGCCTGTTGAAGCAGGGCATCCCCTTGGGGGTCACCGAGCAAGCTGAGGGTTAAGCCGAGACGCGCCATATTTTCCAGCGTGGCAAAAGATCCTTTATCCACTTCCACACCTTTTTGATATGATGCCGCTGCTTGGGGTAAGGCATTTAATCGGGCATATATATCACCTTGGGCTTTATATCCCATGGATTCAATTTCTGTGTGTTTATATTTATAACCAAGCTCGATAGCTTTTTGTGCATATTTCCAGGCTGCACCAAAGGAAGCCAACTCAACTTCGTTTATAGCAACATGAACAGAAGCGTAGCCCAGCATCCGCCAGCTATCGGTTTGGCTTGCAAATTCAACTCCTATAAGGGCCTGTTCCCTGCCTTTTTCATAATTGCCCAAAAAATAATAAGCCATCCCGGAAATGGTATATGGCAAAATTGGGCCGTAAGACGATTTCGCAAGCCGCATAAAATGGAGTGATTTCTCTGCATAGCTAATTGCCTGTGCGGGTAAGCCCATCCCTGTGAGGGCTGTTGCCATTTGGTAGTTTGCGTTTCCTTGAAAATATAGCGAGTCTTTATCTTCTCGACCCTCTCCCAAAGCCAAGGCCTCTTGAAAACTTTTTTGAGAAGTGGCAAATCCGTTGAGCATATAGAGAAATACACCATGATGAATTAATGCGGACATTTGCGCGGGGATATTTTCGCTCGTTTTCAAGTAAGAAAGGGCATTTTTTGTGTATTCCAAGCCCTTTGCAAACTGATTTCGTGCCATGCAAACATCGCTCATTCCATCTAAAGCGGCTCCCGTGAGCAGGTTGCTCCCACGCTCTTCTCCTATAAGTAGGAACTTTTTCATCAGACTTTCCAGAGCATCAGGATTGTCGCTTCCAAAAAACATAACACCCCAAGGTGCGTATAGCTCATAAATATCGTTCTCTGAAAAAGCTGCTTTTGAAAGTAAGCTCTCTGCGCGCTCGTAAGCGACAATGGCATCATCAATAGAGTAGAGATGATGGGCATATTTTGCAGCCCGTACCCACCATGAAAAAGCGCTCGAAAACTCCTCTGCCTTTTCATAATGTTCTGCCAAAACAGCAGCATAAGAATCAGGGTATGCCTGGTGTATTGATTCCAAGGCTTGCGCCACTATTTTATGAAGCGAACGGCTTCTCATTGGCGGCAAAGAATCGAGCAGTTCGTCATGAACTTTTGTTTGCAAAAAAAAGTAAGAGAGTTTTTCTTGCTCTGTTGCCCTGCCAATGAAACGTGCTTCTTCCAATTCTTCAATAACAGAGACAAGCACCTGGGAAGAAAAATTAATGGCTTTCTCTAAAACAGAAATTTCAAAAGGATTCCCTTGTATTGCCGCGAGAGACAAAAGTTCTTGAGCAGGTTCTGAAAGATTCGCTACTTTTCTTTCGATCAATTTTTTAACGCTTGGTGGTGTGGGGGAATCAAAACTAATTCGGTTGTCCTTTGAAAATGCCCAGGCATCCAGAAGCATTTCCAGAACAAAAAAGGCATTTCCTCCTGTTTGCTCCAATAAACGTGCAGAAGTTTCGGGAGAGATTCTTTTTTGCAAGATATAAAAAGCTAATTCAGAGATATTTTCTTCACATAAGGGATGAACCTGAACTGTAATCAAATTCTCTGTCGCGGCATGAGCTAATAATCTGTCTAAATTCGGGTTTTGCCCACCTAGCCCAGCAGTTATTACTAAATATAGCTTTTCCTCTTCAAACAAAAGTTCGTCTAAAAGAAAAGTCAAAAGAGAAAGAGTGGCCTCATCTGCCCAGTGAACATCGTCTATAAAGAGAAAGAGATTTTCTTTTTGAGCAAAAAACAAAAGAATATTTTTTACCGCTTCAAAAACCTTTGATTTTGCATAAGACTTCTCTATCGCTTCATCCAACCCATCCTCTGCTCCCTTCGTTTTGGGCATCAATGCTATCAAAGGTTCTACCCACTTTGCAGGTAACTCTATCCAAAGATCCGTTGCTGTCAATTTCCAAAGCATATCCTTCAGTGGCTGATAAGGGATATGCACTGTTCTTTCATGGCAGGGCAAAAACAATGCTTGCGGTGGAAATTCTAAGGAGCGATAGAACTCTTGCACAAGGCGTGTCTTCCCTGCGCCCATTTCTCCTAAAACAAGCGCAGCGCCTCCTCTAAAATATCGCTGCTGTAAAATCTGGATAGCATCCTCTTGCCCGATAAAAAGAACTTGCGCCTGCCCTTTGATAGACCATTCGGGCCCTTCACGTATTGGGCTTGCTACCCATTCCTGGGCAAATTCTCTCCCCAAAGCATGGATATCTTTAACAAAATGCCCTCCCCACTCTACTTCAAAGTCATCCCTAATAGAAAGATAATGCTGATAACCTCTTTTACGCTGGCCTGAGCGGCGTAAACTTCTCAAAAAAAGAAAATGTGCTTCCGCATCGTAATCATCTATGACCAGGGCATCTTCAGCCCAGACTACAGCCTGATCGTCTCTCCCCATCGCCCCTACTTGCCGGGCAATAAATTTAAATAAAGCGAGTTTATCTTTATTGAATTCTCTATTTTTTTCCAACCACCATTTTTCTGACTCAGAAGAAAGTTGTTGCATATCGCTATTTGCAATAAAAGTATCTCCTCGCCAAAGTTGTGCTGCACTCACCAGATCCTGAAAAAGACCCGGGGGTAAAGTTTTTTCTTCTGAGGTGATAGACATGAAATGATACATTTTTGCCATTGCCGCATCAAATTGCCACACATCTACATATAGATCATGCTGCACCAAACCGACCATGTCGTGGTAGGTTCTGATCACATCTCTGCCTGAAAAGGATTTTCTAAGATTATTTAGCACCCCTCGTAATTTTTTCTTTTGATCTTGCTCACCCCCAGCATCTGCCCAGATAAAATCGCAAAGCTTATCGCGCCCAATGGGTTCCTTATGCATGGCTAAATAGAAGAGCAAGGTGCGTGTTGCACGCCTATTGATCGCGAGCAACTCACCATCCAGTTCTATAAGCGGAACGCCAAGTAAGCGGATATTTAACATTTCTATCTCTCTAAAAAGAAAAGGGGCTAACGCCCCTATAAAAAATTATCTCTTCAAATACAAAATCATTTTTTTCTGACTTCCTGTGCGGCTTGTAAAATCTCATGCGCCGAGCGTAAGGTTCCTTCGCCTACGTCACCGAGCATTTGGGCAAGCTCCAATAGGCGGGCATCTTTTTCCAGCGGAGCAACACGTGTCAGCGTGCGCCCTTCTACGAGTAGTTTTTCAACTTTCAAATGTTGGTCGCCAAAGGCTGCCAACTGCGGTAAATGGGTCACACAGAAAACCTGATGCTCTCTGCCCAATTGCCATAGCTTTTCGCCAACGACCATCCCTATCCGTCCGCCAATGCCTTGATCGATCTCATCAAAAATGAGCGTGGGGACTTCATCGGCACGCGCCAGAATATTCTTGAGCGCAAGCATCATTCGTGAGGTTTCACCGCCAGATGCAACCTTGACCAGCGGTTTTAGCCCCTCACCAAGATTGGGCGCAAGCAAGAATTCCACCTGATCAAAACCATTTTTATCAAAAGCTACACGTCCACCATTTAGCGGCAACCCGGCCTCGTTGGGCAGGGTCTTGAAATCGACCGCAAACTTTGCTGCCTCCATCCGTAAATCGGCTAATTCTGCAATAATACCGGCACTCATCTTTTCGGCGGCTGCTTTGCGCATATCGGAGAGTTTCTTTCCATGTCCGGCCAAAGCTTTGAGCAATGTTTTTTCTTCTTTTTCAAGCTCATCCATTCGCTCAGAAGCGGTAGAGATCGTCTTTAGTTCACGGCTGGCATCTGCGCCAAAAGCGATCACAGCCTCGATAGAACCGCCATATTTCCTTTTCAAATTCTGGAGCAGATCAAGGCGTTCTTCCACCTCTTGCAGGCGGGAGGGATTAAATTCAACTTTTTCGAGATAAAGGCGTAAATCACGTGAAATATCACCAAGATTTTCAAGGATCAGTTCGGCACGCTCGTGGATTTCGGCTTGAGAGGCATCTATTTTCGCTAGTGCGGCAAGATGCGTGATCGCCTCTCCAACAGAATCTGTCACAGGCTGGGCTTCGACATTCCCTTCATCAATGAGCGCAAGTGTTTCCTGCGCATGAGATGCGAGAGCTTCGGCATTTGCCAACCTGTCACGTTCTTCTTTTAGGATCTCATCTTCCTCAGGCTGGGGGTTGACTGCTTCGATCTCTTCGGCCTGATAGCTGAGCAGTTCAACACGACTTTGGGCATCTTTTTGCAGACGACGTAACTCGTCCAGTTCGCTGCGGAGGGTGAGGAGTTTTTTATAGGTCGTGCGGTAGCTGTTAAGGGCAGAATCGGCATTTGAATAGCGGTCGAGCAAGCCCAAATGCGCGCGCGTATCGAGCAGGGAGAGATGTCCCGACTGCCCGTGGATGTCGATCAAATATGCACCCAAAGACTTAAGCATCGCGACATTGACTGTCCGCCCATTAACGCGAGCAATACTGCGTCCCTCCGGTTTAATTTCTCGGCTCAGCGTCAGGTAATTTTCATCATCCAGCAGATCTTCAGTTTTAAGGATTTCGTGAACAGCGTCCCGCTCCTTCCCCATGAGCCGAAAAGTGCCTTCAACAATAGCTTGCTTGGATTGGGCGCGTACCATGCTGGTATCGGCGCGTCCGCCAACCAGAATTTCGACCGCGTCAAGAATAATGGATTTGCCCGCGCCGGTTTCGCCGGTGAGAATGACAAGTCCGTTCTCGAAGCTCAATTCGAGTTGGTCGATAATAGCGAAGTTATGAATGCGAAGTTCTGTGAGCATAATTATTTAAAGGTAAAACCTGAAAGACTTGCATATACGGCAGGTGCAGCGATGAAGAGGTAGACAACTTGCCAAATAAAAGGAAGTATCCACCAGATTGAGAAATTGCTTGCATATTCAGGGTTAGAAAAGATAAGAATAAGTGAGCCAATGCCGCCAAGTATAGCGGGAAGTCCGCCAGCGACAACGCCAAGAGCTATGGTAAGAAAAAGACTCGGTGAACGCCGACGGCCTGTAACTGCTTTTGCACCATTTGCGATGAGCGTAGCAGCGAAGGGAGAAAAAACTAGGACAAAAAGGCCAAAAAACCAATTTGAGATCAGGCCCACAATAGCAGAGCCAATACCAGAAAGAATTGCTGCTACGATAAAGCCGCTCAGGTAATCATACCAAAGTGATGAGTTGAATGTTTTCTTATGCTCGTTAATACAATCTTTGCACCTATAACCGGTCGGGGTATGCACGGCACAACTGGTGCACATATATTCTTCACAGCGATTGCAGCGTAGTTTTGTTTCAGCTTTTGGGTGGTTTTTACAATAAGTTGTTTCGTATGTTGGCATTATCTTATCCAAGAGGTTCTTTGGGTTATAGAGAAGTTTTTGTACTACCTATCATTGTTTTCTGTTGAAGGGTTTTCATTCATATGCGCTCTTAAGTTGCGATAAAAATACCCTAAATCGCCAAAGCGGACGAATTTAGCAGAGTATTCTGCCGAACGGATCGTTACACGATCACTGGCATCCAGCCCGACCGGCGTTTGTCCATCCACGCTGAAGACAGCATTTTCGTTATGAACAGTGATACTAACCGCTGAGCCTTCAGCAAGAACAACGGCTCTGTCAATAGAAAGATGCGGCGCAATGGGTACAATAAGAATATTTCGCAGTTCTGGCGGCAAAATAGGGCCACCTGCGGCAAGTGCATAAGCTGTTGAGCCGGTTGCTGTGGAGGCGATCAGCCCATCGGCAACATAGGTTGTAAGCTCCAGGCCATCTACACTGGCAGAAATATGAACGGGGTTAAGATATTGTCCACGGCTCACAACTGCCTCGTTGAGCGCGTGCCAGCTTCCCTGCTTTTCACCTGCACGGAATAATTCAGCCATGATCATTAAGCGATCTTCGATCCAGAATTCACCGGCTAATAATTCGTCTAATTTCTCTTGCCAGGTATCACGCTGCACCTGGATCAGAAAACCCAACTTTCCCAGGTTGATGCCTAAGATCGGCACCCCGCATGGTGCGCACAAATGCCCGGCACGGAGGATCGTCCCGTCACCGCCGACGGCGATCAAAATCTCGAACTCACCCTTTTTAACCCGTTCACGCAGGGCTTCATTTCTCAGCGAACCGATGGGCGCATCTATCCCTTTTTCTTTTAGATAATCAGCAATGACCTGTGCTTCATCCAATGCTTTAGGAAAACGTGGATGAACTGTAACAGCTATTTTTTGTGGGATAAATGAAGTAGACATAACGCCCCTATTATACAGGACTCAAGCGAGTCGTTGGTCGCAGATTTTTCTGTACCCGCAACTTCTGCAACGGGCAGCTGAGCTATGTGAGCAAGGTACATTTCTACGCCGGTCATCCTCGCGCATTTCAGCAAGCGTTTCCAAAAGCCTGTCCTCCAAAGCAGAGGTGTAATCTACGGCAAAATCTCTGTTTTTATAGTGGATAATGCCATAAGGCGGTCGCTTTCCCATTGTTTTATGCACCAAATAACAATAAGATGCCAATTGATAGATATGTGAATCATAAGGCGCATCGGGCGCTCTCCCCGATTTCACTTCTACGGGGATGATCTTTCCGTTCCGCTCCACAAGATAATCTGGCTTGCCGGTAAGGCGCATCTTCGCATCGTAAAGTGGTTTCTGCACCCGCCCCCATTCACCGGTATCCGTATAAATGACACGTCCACCCGGCAGGCCTGTTCGTTCTCTTTGCCGATTGGACTGCCAAAAGAGCATGATCGCTATAAGAAGAAGGATGAGGGGAAGATAAATGGTCATTTGTCTAGGAGGGAGGGGGCTGAGACCCACCCCTACAGTATTTGTGCGGTGCAATAAGAAGCCATCAAAACCAGAGCAGCTAATAAAAAGATCACGGCCAGGCTGCGCGTCAGCCCGGCGGAGACAACTTGACGTCCGTGCTGCTCGTGCATTTCTGTGCCGGCTTTCATCTCTGCCTGATTATCAGAGACCTTGCCTTTGCGGGTATACCACCAGGCGCGTTTGCAATAAAGATATGAGCCTATTTCAGAAGAGCGGATTATTTTCATAGAGCTTATATTTTAGCACATATATTCTAACGAATTCCTCTTGTTCGGAGATGCCGGGTTTTATATACTTTAACCGGACGCCCTGATAAAAGGGCAAAAGGAGAAAATGAAATGAGATACAAAATACACCGTTTCCCATTGAAGATGACAAAGGACCAAGACCGTCTGGAAGATTTTTTGAACAATTTACGCGGCGAGGTGGTATCGATCATACCCAATGTTACGCCGGTACCTTTCACCTTGCACGCGAAGGTGGACTTCCTTCTGATCATCGAGAAACTAGTATAGAAAATCAAATTCATGGGGGATAAAATAAATGTGTGTCATTGCGAGGTCTGCAAGGCAGGCCGTAGCGATCTCAAAATAGAGAGAGATCGCCACGTCGGGCAAATACCATCCTCGTGATGACTTTTTTATTAACTCGCCCCTACTACCGTTTATAATACTCAGCATGTCTAAAATCAAATTCTTTCATCCCATTGAGGTTCGTTATGGTGACCTTGATCCACAAGGGCATCTGAATAATTCTAAATACCTGACTTATTTCGAGCAGGCTCGCATCCGTTATTTTGTACATTTGGGGCTTTTTGAGCTCGGGCAATCCTTTATGGATGTTGGCGTGATCATGGCTGAGGCGAAAGTGACCTATCACGCATCCGTTGAATATGGCACACCTGTGAAAGCAGGCGTTTGCACCTGCCGATTGGGGAATAAATCCATGACAGTGGAGCAGAGCATTGTCCACGCTGAGACGGGGGAGGTCTTTGCTTCGGGATATGTGATTTTAGTGGCATTTGATTATCATACGCAGAAGACGGTCTCCATCCCGGATGAGATGCGTAGGGCGATCAGCGAGTTTGAAGGTTTGCGAGTTTAAGGTTTAAAGTTAGAACGGCATTGCACCTTAAAGGTGCGTTGCAGTTCGGGTTTCGCAAGACACTGCTAGAGGAAATATAATGCCCCTCCCAAAAATAAATACCGAAAAAATGCTCGGCTTCCTCGTCGAGTTGTTGAATACCCCATCCCCAACGGGATATACGGATGATGCCATCGCCTTGATCGAGGAGGCTTTTGCGGAATATCCTGAATTATCGTTAAAGCGGACAAATAAAGGCTCGCTCGTTGTTGAGTGGCAGGCGGGAGAAGGCTCTCCGCGCGCACTCACCGCCCACACCGATACCCTCGGCGGGATGGTGAAGGTTATCAAGCCGAATGGGCGTTTGCAGTTGACGCAGATCGGTGGGTTGATGCTGAATGGTGTTGAGACCGAAGGTTGTTGGGTCATCACGCAGAGTGGTGAAAAAATCCGTGGCTCGTATATGTTCCACAAGGCGTCCACACATGTTCATGCAGATAAGGTCTATAAAGAGCAACGCAGCCCCGAGACGATGGAAGTTAGACTCGACGCACGAACAACTTCTGCCGAAGAGACTCGTGAGTTGGGAATCGAAGTGGGCGATTTTGTGGCTTTTGATACACGGACTGAGACCACGAATGGATTTATCCGCTCGAGGTTCCTTGATGATAAGGCAGCAGTAGCGGCTATTCTGGCGGCAGTTGATTCTTTAACGGAAGCAGGCCTAAAACCGGCGCGTCCCGCCTATTTCTTGATCAGCAATTTTGAAGAGGTCGGGCATGGCGCTCCGGCGGGGCTGCCCTCCGACATATCCGAATTGGTCGCGGTGGATATGGCGGCGATCGGCGAGGGGCAGGCATCCGATGAATTTCATGCAACGATCTGTGTGAAGGATAGCAGCGGGCCTTATCATCATGGCTTGTCGAATAAACTGCGCAAACTCGCGGATGAGAACGAGATCGCCTACAAGGTTGATATTTACCCCTACTACGGCTCGGATGCGAGCGCGGCGGTGCGGGCGGGCGCAGATGTTGCCCACGCGCTGATCGGCCCGGGCGTGGAGGCATCCCATAATTATGAGCGTACCCATACCGATGCGCTGGTCGCGACCGCGCAATGGGTGATGGCTTATCTTTTAAGTGATTAATTCACCACAAAGATACAGAGAACACAAAGTTTTTCTTCGTGACCACAAAGGAATTCTTTGTGAACTTAGTGCCTTCGTGGTGCCCAAAAGGAGATTGAGATGAAGTTCGATGCTGTTTTGCCCCCGATGCATTTGAAGGATGTCCCTGCTGTAGCACACGCTGCCGAGAAGATGGGATTTGACGCCCTCTGGACGACCGAGACCCAGCACAACGCTTTTTTGCCCCACGCGCTGATCGCCGAACATACATCAAAAATTGAGATGGGCACAGCGGTCGCGATCTCCTTTGCGCGCTCGCCCGGGGATATTGCCTACACCGCCTGGGATCTGGCAGCCCAATCGGATGGACGTTTCATCCTCGGGTTGGGGACTCAGGTTAAGGGGCATATCACGAAACGCTTCGGGATGGATTGGCCTGATTCCGTTGTGGGGAAGTTGCGGGAGCAGATCGGCGCGGTGCGTGCTATCTGGCAGACCTGGCAGACAGGGGAGAAACTTAGGTTTAAC
Organism: uncultured Anaerolineaceae bacterium; assembly: GCA_964581545.1. Classification (GTDB taxonomy): domain Bacteria; phylum Chloroflexota; class Anaerolineae; order Anaerolineales; family Villigracilaceae; genus Desulfolinea. The sequence goes on along the minus strand of CAZOOX010000102.1, from coordinate 1,563 downwards.
GGTGACTATTATAAATTAAGGCTGATGACACCTTTCTTTATTCCTGGCAAGATCGAGCATCCAGAAATCCCAATCTATATCGCAGGCGTAAATACGGGACTGGCTCGCTTATCCGGCGAAATTTGCGATGGCTTCCACGCGCACCCTTTCAACTCGCCGCGCTACCTGCGCGAAGTGCTTGATCCCGCCATTCGGGAGGGCGCAGCCAAAAGTGGACGCGAGCGCTCGGAGATCTCCGTCTCATTGAGCGCCTTCGTTGCCACATCCCCCGAAGAGGCCAATTTTGCACGGATGCAGATCGCCTTTTACGCATCCACACCATCCTATCGGCGTGTGATGAGCCATCACGGCTGGGACGATGCCGCCGAAAAATTGACCGGCCACGCAGCAAAAAAGGAATGGGCCGAGATGCCGATGCTGATCACCGACGAGATGCTCGAAGAATTCGTCACCTACGCCGATACGCCAGCCGAACTTCCTGCCGCGCTGAAAGAACGCTATGCAAGCGTCGTGGATCGAATCACAGTTTATACGCCCTTTGTGCCCGGCGAGCGGGATGAATTCTGGCAAGAGTTGTTGGGTGGGTTTTAGGTTGCAGGTTTAAGGTTGAATGTGAAAAGCCGAGTGTTTTGAAGACGCTCGGCTTTTTTGTCTCAAAATTACTGTATAATCTACACATGGACACATATCCTGCCCTTGATGAGCTTTTGCTCAAACTCAAAAGAATTTTCCCGAATATCCAAGAAGAATTCCATGTAGAAAGCTTGGAGATCTTCGGGTCGTTTTTGCGTGGCGAAGAAACACCTGAAAGCGATCTTGACTTGTTGGTCACTTTTTCTGAAATACCCGGACTTTTTACCTTTATTAGACTGGAAAATTATCTCTCCGATGCCCTCGGCGTTAAAGTGGACTTGGTGATGAAAGACAGCCTGAAACCCAATATTGGGGAACGGATTCTTGCTGAGGCACAACCGATATGATGGCAAAACGGATTTGGCTAGATTACATCCGGGATATGCTGGAGAATACTCAAAAGGCAATGAGCTTTGCAGGTGAAATGGATTTTGATGCCTTCTCTCAAGATGAAAAAACTGTCTACTCTGTTGTGCGTGCGATTGAAATCATCGGCGAAGCTGCGAAGAAAATACCAGAAGAATTTCGTCAAACCTATCCCGAAATCCCGTGGCGGGATATCACAGGCACCAGAGACAAATTAGCGCACGATTATTTTGGGGTGAATTTAGCCGTTGTTTGGCGGACGGTAAAAGAAGATCTACCGATCCTGGCAGAGCAACTGGCTGATATGCTAGACAATTTCCAGTAATTATCACGGTCTATACGCCCTTCGTGCCCGGTGAGAAGGATGAGTTTTGGAGAGAGATGTTGGGTGGGTTTTAGGGTGCAGGTTTAAGGTTGAAAAGTTGAAGGCAGAGTGTTTATACGCTCGGCTTTTTTATTTTAACCTGAGTTATGGATAAGAAAGGGTTCCTGATTAGATTAAACTATTGGTTAGCACACCATAGTCTCTAAAAAGGAACCCTATGATGAGTTTAGTTGAATTAT
>CAZOOX010000101.1:0-14760 GCA_964581545.1 uncultured Anaerolineaceae bacterium | reverse complement strand
CGAGGCAGAAGGAGTACTCCTGAATCGCTTTGCTCAAAAAGTTGGCTTACAGATCCGTGAAGATTTTGAAACGCTGTGTGTTTTTCCGAATATCCCCGACAAACAAGTACAGGAAAGCCGCCTAAAGCGTGAAGCGGGAGAACCGCGATGGGCAGGGCGGGAATTACTCAAAGAGGATGCGGAAGCTACCTGGAGCGCCTTGCTCCCTGTAAAGCCCTTGCCAAGAGCAGAGATCGAGAGAGTACGGCGGGCCTTCAGTCCGGAGATCATTGTCCCCAAGAGTATGACGGTGCGAGGCAAGACCGAGGTAGAGCGCAAATTAGGGTTGGAAGATTACTTGCTGGATTACGATCAGGAACAGGCGGTGAAAGCCGAACTGGAACTCCCCCCGGAAGGGCAACGCCTCAGTACTGACTTTCGTCTGAATATCATCAATGGCGTAGCAGGCAGTGGCAAGACGCTGATTTTGCTGTATCGCTTACGCATATTGGCACATCAATATCCCAATAAAAAATTCCTGGTACTGACCCATAACCGCCCTTTGATCCGTGATATGGAAAGCCGTTTTGCCAGACTCACCGGTAGAGATGAAACGCTCAATATCGAATGGGATACCTTCCAGGGCTGGTGTTACAGACACTGGCCACCGGAACCCGCGTGGGTGCAGCCGCTTTCCATGCAGAAGCGAGACTATGAACTTAAAGGCGTCTGGCAAAAGCATCTGGCAGATACGGCGGTCTCAGTGGAGATGTTCAAGGACGAGATCGACTGGCTCAAGGATCAGCAGCCGGTTTCCAGAAAGATGTACCTAGAGATTGATCGCCGTGGACGTGGCTTTGCCTTGATAAAAACAATGCGCGAGCGTGTCTTTGATGCGATTATTGAATACCAGCAGCGGTTGGATGCGAAAGGTCGACTGGATTGGGGCGATGTGCCGCGTGTGGTCTGGCGCTATATGCAGGAGCATCCTAAATATTTCCCTGGCTATGATTTCATCCTGGTGGATGAAGCCCAATTCTTTGCTCCACTTTGGTTCGATATTATCAAACAGGTATTGCATTCAGGCGCATCCCATCTCTTTGTGGTTGCGGACCCTACCCAGGGTTTTCTGGGACGCGGCACTTCCTGGAAGTCTTTGGGGCTGGATGCGCGCGGGCGATCGCAGCATTTGAAACGCAGCTACCGCACGACAAGGCAGATCATGGAGTTTGCGACGCTCTTTTATCGTCAGCGCCTGCCTGAAGAGCGAGATGATGACATTCTTGCGCCTGATATGCTCCGAATGCCTGAAGGGGTTTTACCGCAGGTGATTTCGGTGCCGGCTGCGCAAGATGAAAATGAACTGGTGGCGAAAGAGATTGAACGTTTTGTGCGGCAAGGCTACCCAAAGCGCGACCTGCTTGCCCTGCATGCTGCATCGAATGGGGCGGATCGTTTGGTGGAAGCGATCAAGGTTCGGTTGGGCAATGGCTCTGCGTTAAACGCAAAAGAAACCTATCCCGGCGATTATGTGCGAGCGACCAGCCTGAATGCAGGGGCTGGGCTGGAAAGCGCGATTGTTTTTGTTGTGGGATTGCGGGAGTTGTTTGAGAAGGAACAGTCTTTACGGCTCTCTGATGATGAGCGGGAAGCGATGATCCTGAATAATACGCGTAAGCTCTATATGGCGATTACACGGGCCGGACAGCGGTTGGTCTTCACTTATCCAGGCCATGGTAATAATGTGTTGGATGAACTTTTGAGCAAGGTCTCCTAAAGCGACAGAAGAAGGCTTTTATGCAAGCAAATATATTGCTAGTACCTAATACAGAAACAGCGATCCAGAGCGTTATTGTACAAATCTCTGAAACACGAAAAGAGAACCCGCTTTATCCTATTCAAATATTGATGCCCACGGCAGCATCTTTACACGTCGCACGCGAACGCATGGGCAATGCAATGGGCGTTTATCTGTATCAGTTCTACGCACTAGGAGAGCACATTCTGGATTCAGCAGGGATTACAGTGCAATGGCTGGATGAGACTGCAACCCGACGCCTTGTTCATCATATCTTGCAAGACTTGCATACTCAGGGAAAACTCACAACCTTTGATGCTGTCTGGGAGAAACCTGGCTTTACCCAAACCATACTCAACTGGTTGCGCGAGATGAAAGCCCAGGGGATTTCGCCTGACAATTTTGAAGCAAGCGCGCCTCATACAGAAAACCCGCGTGATACCCAATTATTGCTTCTGTACCAGCGCTACCAAACCTTCCTACAAGAAAACAACCTCTCCGATTCTGATGGTTTATTATGGCTGGCTGCCGAGGCCCTTGAAAATGATCCTGCCCTGCTGCAAGGTGAAGGGTTACTGGTCGTTCTCGGCTTTGACCAATTTTCACCGATCCAAACCCGCATTCTGCGTGCCTATGCAGAGCGTTTTGACCACTTCTCGGTCTATCTTCCCTGGGATGCCAATAGAGATCAGGAGAGTTTGGTTCATAGTCGCCTAAAAGAAGTTTGGGCCGACCTGACCGCCACCTTTCCCGAGATTGAATGCACAACACTTTCAGACACTAGCGATACCGAACCCGACCTACACCAGCTTCAGGGGCTGCTCTTTGAAGATCACGCGCCTATGCAAAGCGCTACTTCAATCCAAGCATACGCAGCCCCGGCCAGAGAAGTGGAAGTCCGCATAGCACTCAGGGAGATTAAGAAGCTTCTCTTGGATGGCGTTTCTCCCAAAGAAATCAGCATATTAGCGCCCAAACCTGGAATTTATCATCGCATAGTGGAGTTGGTTTCAGAAGAATATGGAATCCCTATCAGTCATGAAAAACTGTTGGGAGCAAATCCAGCTGTTCAAGCCCTTCACAATTTATTGGGTCTTGCTCCTGATTTCCCCCGTAAGAAAACCCTAGAAGCATTGCGTTCCCCCTACATCCAACAAGGTTGGCTTAGCGAAGAAAATATCGCTCACCTTGTTCAACTAACCCGTGAACGCCCTGTGATCAGTGGCATAGACCAGTGGAAAGAAGCCTTGGAGCCAATGAGCTATCAGGCATCAAGGGAAGAAGATGAAGAGCTCGGTCCGGAAAAACTCGCCAGCAAATTGCCGAAAGAAAAGCTGGCAGAGATCAAAGCCGGCTTGCTCGCATTCTTTGACCATATTACCCCGGATGCGCAAAGCAGCCACCATGCATATACGCTGTGGATTCAGGAAAAGATATTGGGGCTTGCCCAGATCGAAGATGAAGGAGAACCCCCGCAAAATCTGGGGTTTCTAGCTGCCTGCGAACATGGACTGCACTCTGAGCACGATCTGGACGCGATCAAAACAGTCTTGCAGCATTTACGCAGACTGGTTGATGCAACCAATTTGGTCTTGCCCGCTGAGATGCAAAAGGTTTCCTGGAGCCTATACCGTAGCGATCTATTTGAAGTCATTCCCAATTTACGCATTTCACCAGAACCTTTTGATGCGGCTGTGCAATTCAGTGCTTTGGAAAGCGGCCGTAACCGCCCGATCCGACACCTATTCGTTCTGGGGCTCTCCGAAGGCGAGTTTCCTTCCGCTCCAGCTCCGGACCCGCTATTTGCCCCTGCTGAACGAGAAAGCTATCCGGAAGAGTATGGGATTGACTTACGAACAGCCTATCCAAGCGATGACGCTTCGCTCTGGTGGCTTATTCTGAGCAATTGTCAGGAAAGCTTGACCCTTTTGCGACCTGCGATTGATGATGGTGGCGCACCCTGGGAAGCCTCTCCTTATTGGGAAGAAGTCATCGAAAAAGGTGGCGTGGACGTTCAGAAGATCGAAATCGGCTATTCGCCAGACATAGACAATGCCGCCAGCCATGCCGAGCTACTGGCTGCGTTAACCCAAAAGACTATCACAGAAATGCCCGTGGAAATCCTTGCCAGATGGCAGGCAGCCCAAAACGCCTTTGATCTGATGCGCACCCGCCACGCTTGGAAACCCGCCCCGCCTTATGAAGGGCTAATACGTGCAGATGATATTCGCGCGACCTTGTCTGATCGCTTTGGCGTAGAGCATTCCTGGAGCGCGTCCCGTCTGAACCGTTATGGTAGCTGTCCCTTTGGCTTTTTTGCTCAATACGTGCTCAATCTGGATGAAGATTATGAGCCGGAAGAAGGCATGGATGTGATGCAGCGCGGCAGCCTCTTGCACGCAATCCTGGAAGAATTGCATCGCATATTAGCAGCAGGCGGGATTGCCCTGAACCCCGATACACAGGAGCAGATCCTTTCTGAATTGGATCAAGTCTGCGAACGCATATTCCCCAGCGCCCCACAGAAATTTGGCTTTCGCCCAAACGCCCTATGGGGTTATGAGCAGGCTGAATTAAAAAACCTGCTTGTAGCACTGGTTCGTTGGGAATGTGAGAACCCCGACCTTTATTTGCCCTACCAACAAGAGTTGCGCTTTGGCGTAAAGGGAAGTGCCTATCCCGCCTACCCCTTGGTAACGTCTACAGGAGAAACTTTTCTCTTTCACGGGGTAGTGGATCGGATTGACCGCACCAACAATGATGAACTGCGCGTGCTGGACTATAAAAGTGGCAGCACAAAGTATTATCCAAAAGATATGGCTGGTGGACTGGCTTTTCAGAACCCCCTCTATGCCGTTGTTACCAACAAACTCTTGGAGAAGCCCGTCTCCTTTTCGGCTTACTTGCTAATTCCCAAACGCGACTTCACCGGAAAATTACAGTTCGATGATGGATTGCCTGAAAATGATGCCACCGTACAAAGCGCGATAAATCAGGTCGGTCAATTTGTGCATAAAATCAGAGCAGGCTATTTTCCAAACTTGCCTGCAAAACCATCCGGGGGACGTCTGGCCTGTTCAAGCTACTGTCCATTCCACAGTATGTGTCGAGTTGATCGCCGCAGTATTGCCAAAGCTCGCCTGATGGAGGCGCAAAATGAAAGCTAACCCCGGACAGCAAGAAGCGATAGAAGCACGTGGACGCGCCCTGGTTGTGGAAGCCGGTGCAGGGACGGGCAAAACGCGCGTATTAGTGGAGCGTTTTGTACATCTCCTGGCCGCCAATCCAGACTGGCCACTGGAAAGCATTATCGCGATCACCTTTACAAAAAAGGCTGCGCGAGAAATGCGTACGCGCCTGCGCCAGACCATTGAAGCGAGAGCAAAGGAAGCGGGATCAACCTCTATTTGGACGGAACGACGTAGGGAGTTGGAACGGTTACAAGTCAGCACGATTCACAGTCTATGTGCCCGTATCCTGCGAGAGAATGCGATCTCGGCAGGAATTGACCCGGGCTTCGACGCGATCGAAGAGGCGGAAATGCAAGTGCTTCAAGAAGAAGCGATACGTCAAGCCTTCAATGAACTTGTAGATGAAGATAATCCCGGTCTAGCCCTGCTTGCCAGTCTGAGTATCAAGGACGTGCGTGAAGAACTGGCCAAATTGATCGGGCAACGCGGCACAGCCCAGCGCCTCTTTGATACCCTTGAAGACCAAGAGGGCTTACTTGAGAAATGGCGTACCGGCTTGGAGAATATGCGCCAGGCACTTTGGCAAGAGGAACTGGCAAATCCGGACGTAACCCGTATTCTGGACGAAGTGGCTTATCTGGATATTCCCGCAGGGGAAGATAAGCTCAAGGCAACCGTTCAATTAGCTCAGGAAGGCTGTCTTGCGGCCAGAAATGAAGATACTCTCACAGCTTGCGGGTTATGGGATAGTATCAATCTGACTGGTGGCAGAAAAGATTTCTGGGGCAGTAAAGAAGCGCTTGCTGACCTAAAGGCTGATCTAAAGGCTTTGCGTGAAGCCGCCCGCAGGTTGAAAGAAGCCGGCGCTCTCCAGGAATTCGGCGTCCTGGATGAACAGGCCGCGGAGGAACTGCAACTCTGGAAGGTTTTATGGGAAAAGGTTGCTTGCACTTACGCGCGTCTGAAAGAAAAACGCCACGCACTCGACTTTGATGATCTTGAGATCAAGGCCATGATGCTGCTAAGTGCGTCTGAAAAAGACCAACGATTAGAAGAGTTTTTGCGCGGTATCCAGCATGTCATGGTGGATGAATTTCAGGATACCAATCAGGTGCAGCAAGCGATCATCTATGCCCTTGCTCACCCAAGCGATGGGGAGAAGTTATTTGTGGTGGGGGATGCAAAGCAATCCATCTACCGCTTTAGGCAGGCACAGGTCAGCGTCTTCAATCGAACCAGCCAGGATGTGCGGGAGGCAACCGGTCATGATCCGGTCGCGCTGGATATCTCTTATCGCACACATGGGCAGCTTGTTAAAGCGGTCAATCATATCTTTGAGCGTATCCTCCAGCCGCAAGCTGCCGCCTATGAAGATTATGAAGCCAGACCTGGGGCACTGACAGAAGATCGGGAAACATCGGAGGCATTGAGCCAGCCGATGGAGGTGATTATTGTCCCGAGCCACAAGTCTGATGATCCGAAAGATAAAGTTTCCGCAGAAGAAGGCCGCCTCTTTGAAGCCGAACAACTCGCTTTGCACCTGCATGATTTGCATGAAACGCAATTCCAGATCTGGGACAAACACGCAGGTAAATATCGGGACTTCCGCTATAGCGATGCTGCGATCCTTTTCCGTGCGACCACGGTCGTGCCGTTATATGAAGAAGTCTTCAAAAGACTCGGCTTACCTTATCTGACCATCTCCGGACGGGGCTATTATGACCGCCCGGAAGTACGCGATCTGCTTTCTTTGCTATCCGTGCTCAATAACCCCGCAGATGATTTAAATCTGGCTTCCGTCCTGCGTTCTCCGCTTTTTGGTCTGAGTGACGAAACGCTTTTCCGCTTGCGCTGGCACCTGCTAGATGGCAACCTTTCATCTGAACCGATCCCCTATAAGAAGGCGTTGCTTAGCCCCCCGGCATCTGATCAGGATGAACTGATTGAAAACGCAGCGGTGATCTTGCAAGAATTATGGAAGATGGTTGGACAAACTGATGTTTGGCGCTTGCTCAAATATGCCATCGACCGCACCGGCTATGAAATCGCTCTGGCGCTATTTGACCAGGAAGAGGGCGGTGAAGGGCGGCAGCGCAATAATATCCAGAAGTTTTTGGAGATGGCGCGTGATCGTCATACGGTGAGCTTGTCTCAATTTCTGCAAAGTATTCAAGACCTGCGCGCGCGTGAGGCGCGGGAGGGTGAAGCCCTGGGCAGCGCCCCTGAAAGCGGCGCGGTTCAGATCATGACCATCCATGCCTCCAAAGGCTTGGAATTCCCCGTGGTTGTGGTTGCAGACTTGGGACGCCCTCCATTCGGAGGCGGGGCTGCGAACCTGATCCTGCATGATCCTGGCTTTGGTTTGGTCTGCAAAACGCGCGTTGATCTTGAGTTGGAAAGTCCTGCCGGTTATCTATGGGGCAAATGGCTGGACGGACGCATGGAAGAAGCAGAAACCAAGCGCTTGATGTATGTTGCCCTGACACGCGCTGCTGATCGTTTGATCTTATCCGGGCAGCAGGGCGGTTCTGCCTCTTGGATGACGCAATTTGCATCAGCTCTGGACATTCCTGAGCATGGGGATGAAGTAGAAGTCTTGGCCTGGGAAGACTTCTCGGTGGAAGTAAAGCGCCCTGCTTATCAAGAAGCGATGGATGCCAAGGGCGGCGAGGCAATTGCCCGTGAAAACATTGTCCTGAATGCAATCCCTGAACTTGCCCAACCCTTTACCTTGCCCGAACAAGAGCGTCATTTTGCGGTCACGCATTTGCAAAGAAGCCTGGCGCGTGACCCTGAAGCCTTGCCTATCGTACGCCCTGCGGTGCGTCGTGCTGACCCGGCGGATAAAACGACGCGGGTGCCGCAATATCTTATAGGACGCGTTGTGCATTATGTTTTGGCAAATTGGGCGTGGTTGCCCTTGCCGCAGGTGGAGCTTGAAGAAAAGATTGTCCAAAGCGCGCATCGGGAAGGGATCCATGAGGCCGAGGCGGTTAACTTTGTTCTGCGTAACAGTGTGGGGATGATCGAAAACCTGCGCCGCTCCCCCCTTTTTGAAGAAATTCAGCAAGCCAAGCAAATGTTTTGCGAGCTGCCTTTTGTCTTTGATGCGCCCATTGGCAAGCTGCACGGGGTGATTGACCTGTTATTTCAGGATCAGGATGATGCGTGGCATCTCGTGGAATGGAAAACGGATTGGGTGGATGAGGAGAACTATATGGAGAAGGTCACTGAGTATTCTCAGCAGATAAATATCTATGCAAGAGCTGCACAAAGAACTTTGAATGCTTCCCCAACCCTAAGATTATGTTTTCTAGATCAAAAAGATGCTTTGAAAATCATTGACTTAACATAGTAAACATCAATATGTGTCTATCTGGATATGCAAGAAGATTTGTCTAAACGATGCGGAGTTTTTCTTATTAAAAGCTTTTCCAAGCCAATTCTTTGTTATGTGAACTATAATGAATAAGTTGCTAAACTGACAGCTATAAAAACTTTGTTTTTTTTAGGCATTTTTAAATCAGAAAAGGATTAATAAATTTGAAAAATCTTCAAAATTCCTATCCCCGCCGCAAGCGGACGGGGTATTACGGAATTTTGCCCCTACGGGTACAGATTTTTCTTAATGCTCGGAACCCTCGTAGCAAGCTACGGGGTATTCAGAGAAGAATAATAATGGACAACTTACCACAAGTGGAAATCGGCGGACTCAAGCCATATCCTCCGAGTATGCCAGCAGACATAAATGTCCAAGAGGCACTACATAAACTTTGGCAAGCCAATCATTCGTTCATTGTTTTATCGGGACCTCCTGGTGTAGGAAAAACCAGGGCTTCAGAGGATTATATTCTACAAAAAATTAACGAATCAAACTCAAGCCATAGTGTCGATGAGTGCCGTGTCACAAATTTATTCCCTAATTATCGTACAAAAAACTACTCAACTGCAGAAATTCTTGAGACTTTGAAAGAAAAGAGAATCAGTTTTGCGTGGGATTTAGCGGTATTACATCCTCAATATACATATGAAGATATTATTCGAGGGTATAGAATGGCGAAAACCTCTGACGCATCTCTTCAGCTAGAAGTAAGAGAGGGAGTATTGGGCTTTGTCGCCAAGGTAATTGCATTACTTGAAAGAATTTCTGATTCTGACTATCAGGGAAAACGACCATTAGGAGTGCTTGTTTTAGATGAAATTAATAGGGCTCCCATAGGGCAATTGTTTGGAGAAGCTATCTATGCTCTTGATCGTCGTGGCGAGATTGTAGAGACACCTTATGATCTAGAAGGATATGGCAGCCAATTTACTGTGCCTAAGTCGCTTCTTATTCTTGGAACTATGAACTCAGTAGATCGTGCTGTTTCTGGTTTTGATTTTGCAATGCGTAGAAGGTTTTCTACTATTACAATGTCTTCAAGCGTGACCTCTATAGAAAAAAGGTACGACCAAAATACTCTTATAAAAACAACAGCAACTGAGCTTTATGGTTTGGTTAGAAAGTTGATTCAAAGTTCTACTAAAACTGGTCTAGTTCCTTTATCAGAGTTGATAGTAGGACATTCATATTTCTTGGCACCGAAAAACATCCTTGGCTATGAGAATTTGCTAGAATGGTTAGCTGTCTCTTATCAATACCAGATATTGCCGATATTAGTAGATTATCAGGAACAAGGGCTCGTAGAGTATGATTCTGACACTATTGATCGCTTGCCCGGAGCAGAAGTACTTAGAGAGAAAGTTTCAATTGGGGATTTTAAAGTAGATGCAATAATAGATTTCTTGACTAAGTTGTCTAAAACTGCTAATTCTGCGTGAGTACATGAAACAGGTCTATAATTTTTCAACTCCAGAAAGTTTTTCATCTAAAGAATCGGAAGAGTTTGCAAAGTTGTTACTTGATGTTCCCACTAGCGTTAGAACTCAAATTCTTCCTCGATTTGGACTGAGCATCGATGTAAATGCACCATCTGTCAGAGTGAGACACAATGGCAGAAAGGTTGGCGTTGGATCTTTTCAATTTAGGGAAAACAAGATACATTTTCGCATTGCTCCCAAAACGGAAGCCATAAAACTAAAAATTTTAAATGAGGCATTACAAGAGAAAGGTGCCCTTTCTAGCCTAGCAAAATTTTCGTCTCTTTCACGCGGGCCGATGTCAGAAGGAGACGATGACTTTACCCCAATATATTTACTTGGACTTTTAGATGAAATAGTTGATAGCTCAAAATTTTTATTGTCTACAAATTATAAAAAGAAACTAGTTGTAAGCAGAGGAGGTGTGAAAGGCCGGCCTCTTTTGATGAAAACCTTGATTGATTTTGAGTTGGGGAAAGGGGCAAATGTATACTGTGAGACACTAGACAATAAAAGTTTACGAGAGTATGCCCTTATTTTATTTGAAACGGCAAATAGCATTATCTCTATTCTAAATGATTGGAGCAGCATTGTTGACGAGAAAAAAATGCTGGATGCATCAAAACTAAAATTCCTTTCATCCCGCTTCGGACTTAGCAATACGGTTGGCTTCTCACCATCATTAGTCTTTAAGGTTTGTCGACCACCATTTCCATACGGACTGAAAGAAGTTCTTTACAAGTGTTTGAGATATTGGAAATGGCAATATCAATTTCATTTAGAAGAACCCGGGCAAGCATTTTTTGACTATTTTCATATTATCGTTGAGCTTGACCGATTATTTGAATTGTATGTCGGTAAAGTTTGGAAGACAGTACTTGGTGATTTGTTTGAAGCGTCATCTGGTACAAAATTCAAATATCGAGTTTCTAAATCAGACACATTTGGTATAAAATCAGCTTCTGCAATAATTTTAGATCATAGTTTTTATAACAAAAACAAGAAAGAGATGATTGTGGTCGATGCTAAGTACAGAAAAGATGTTGCTACAAACACACAAATATATCAAATGCTTGCTTATTCGTCCTATTTATATCCCTTTGAATCCGGCATTGAGAATATTGCAGGCATTTTAGTTTATCCTGGCTCTGTCTTCAGTTATGGTGAAGTTAGCGGTTTTGACAAAAGAATATATTACATGCAGTTGCCTATTGTCTCTCCACTCCCTCTAGATGAAGTCTCAGATTTCGTGTCTAAAGTCCTTGAATTTTAATAATGAGATAACCCAATAATGAATTCTATTCTTTCGTCTTATAAAAAAATCGAACAAGATATTCCTGTTGAATATTTTTCTAACAAAGTCACTTACGACGCTCCAGTCAATTTCAATGAATCTTTATCCCAACCTAGGCATAGATGGTACCCCTATAAAGAAGGGTTCTCACCAAGCTTCGTAAGATCTTTTTTCAATCGCTATGTAGATCAAGGTACAGTAAATGTGCTAGATCCGTTTTCTGGAGTAGGAACAACAGTTTTAGAGGCTTGTTTATCAGGGCACCAAGGGGTTGGTATAGAGGTAAATCCTCTTGCTGCATTTATCGCGGATACAAAAACTATCAATTTGAATGCAACTGAGACTGAAAAGTTTGATAGAGTTCTACACAAGTTTGAAAAAAGCGAACTTTCTGTTGCAGCAGAGGTGCCGCAGAACAAAACCGTTATCTCCTATTTTGAAAATGAAGTGCTTACGGCCTTGCTGAGAATAAAACAGTTTATTTTAGAAATTGAAAACAAGAAATTACGTGATTTATTCTTCTCTGAATACCCCGTAGCTTGCTACGAGGGTTCCGAGCATTAAGAAAAATCTGTACCCGTAGGGGCAAAATTCCGTAATACCCCGTCCGCTTGCGGCGGGGATAGGAATTTTGAAGATTTTTCAAATTTATTCTTTCTTGCTTTTCTTGCTAATATCGAACCGTATTCCACTCATCGAAAGGCTGGTAATGGATTAAAAAGAAGGACAAAATTACCATACGATGATATCAACCTTATTCCAGCAGTAACACAAATAAAGAGATCAATGCTTGCCAAGCTAAAGGTTTATCGTAGAGATATACAACACAAATTAGATTTGTCAAAATCAAAATTTATCTTAGGAAACTCACTGAAAACGCTAGAAGGCAGCCAGCCTAACACGTTTAATTGTGTTCTTACGTCTCCGCCTTACGCTAATTGTTTTGACTATAGCAAAATTTATGTGTGCGAGCTTTGGCTTGGCGATTTTTTTCAAGATGATAGCGATAAGAAAGATTTTCGTTTAAACTCTGTTCGCTCCCATGTTCATTCGAGATGGCCCGATCGGTATGTCGAAATGGGGAGTTTGCTAGTGAATAATCATATTTCCCCATATCTTGCTCAACAAAAAATGTGGTCAAATTATATTCCTGATATGATAAAAGGATATTTTATGGACCTAGGAAAGCTCCTAAGCTCTCTATATCCAATAATAGAGAAGAATTCGCCTCTAGGTTTTGTAGTTGCTAATTCAGCTTATGGGGGGATTCCAATTGCTACAGATTTACTTCTATCAGATTTAGGAAGTAAGTTTGGATACACTACTGAGAAAATCGAAGTCTACAGGAAAATCGTGCCTTCCTCCCAGCAATACAAGAGAATGCCAAACCAAGAATATTTACGAGAGAGTTTAGTGGTTTTGAGAAAAAATGGAAAGTAGAATTGATTTTAACGATTTATATAATCATAATGCTGTAAGTTGGGGAGAAAAAGTAACGTTTCCTTCAACAAGAAGGTATAAACAATACACTCACCTTCTTTTCAACAGGTATCCTGCCCGAAGCATCAGCCTTGTTCCCAGGGCCATATTGAGAAGTTGTAAGGAGAAAGAAAGTTCCCAAGTCAGGGTTCTTGACCCATTTATGGGTTCTGGAACAACAGCGGTAGAAGCATGTTTACAGGATATGATTCCTGTAGGTGTTGAACTTGATCCTTTTGCAAGGTTAGTAAGTGATGTCAGTGTTTGGGCATATACAGCTTCTGAAATCAAGCAAATAGAAGACCTCTACCTGCAGATCGAAGCCAGTTGGAAAACAGCAAAGCCTGATGAAACCTTATCACCAAAGCTGACAAATATCCATTATTGGTTTGATACAGACAACTTTAGAGAAATGCTTCGACTAAAAACCTTTTTATATAATTTGCTAGATAATGAGCCTATACTTAATTTCTATAAGCTAGTATTTGCTGATATTGTACGTCCTTGTTCTTTAGCAGAAAGACAAAGCCTAAAACCTTATATTTCAAAAAAATATCCTAAAAAGCCAGCAGGAGTGTGGGATTCTTTTTCTCGCAGCTTTATCAAAGGACTTACTGCAATAAAAGAGTTCAGCACAAATACTACTAATAAACATGTCAAGATAGAATGGTTAGGCAATAATGGGACGAGCTTTGATATGGATAGTAAGAATAGAGTTGATGTTGCGATCACATCACCTCCATATATAAATGCTTTGGATTATGTTCGATCAATCAAGCTTGAAAGTTCATGGATTGACTGCGGGAATGATCGTCTGTTTTCATCTATTAAGAAACATCATATTGGAGAAGCGAATCGTGCAAAACCTATTGTTGCTTCTGAGATTTTCGAAACCATTGCACCATATACTTCTGAAATTAAAAAGAAAGATAACCGAAGAAGTGAGATAGTCTCTGGTTACTTTTATGATATGTTTGACAATCTACAAAGCGTTTACAAAAGTTTAGCGGAAAGCGGGGAGTATCATATGATTGTTGGTAATAGCGTAATACGAGGTGTCCAAGTACCAACCCATGAATTACTGGCAAAACTTGCAACTAAAGCAGGCTTCAACTGGATTGGGTATTACTCTTATGATATTAAGGATCACCGCACATCTATTCCAAGAAAAGGTCAAGGGGGCAAGATAAAAGTAGAGCATGTTATTTCTCTCAAAAAAAAAGAGGAAACAAAATGAGTGTTTCTATACCGCATTCTTATATAGATCAGCTGATTTCTGAGAACTGGGTCGAATACTCAGAAAAAGCCTTGTCAGGCATGACCCCGCCAGAGATGTTACAGGGAAAAAGTTTTCAAGATGTGATTTCGTCTAGCAGTTCTAATAATCGAACTAGAGCAAAAGAATTATTTGAAATTGGAGTTTTGAGAGGGCTGCTAATTAAGCCGCGCTCTTCTTCAATAGGTACCGCACTTGGTTGGGAACTAGTTTTAGGCAATTCTCACGTTCATACTAGTTTGGGTTACATCTCATATGCAATCGGAAAGGGTCTTAAAGCGTACCAAGCAGGCGAACTTCCAGAAAGCTTGCGGAAAGCTCTGAGCTCTATCAGTGTGATTTTCTTACTTCAACTTGGTCTCAATCACAATGGTAAACACTTGCTTATTGCAGGATTGTTTAAATATATTCTTGACCATTTTAGAAAACCGACAGATGTAGAAGAAGCGAAGTGGCAACGTTACGTTGCAGCGGCAATGTTTTGCACCCTACATGACAACCAACATAGTGAAGCATTGTTAGAAGCATACATTCAAAATCAACCAATAGTAAATCTTGTGCTTGTTGAAAACAAACGAGTTGATGAAGTAGACCCAGAAACACTTTCGGCTATGGCTAGAGAAACTAGAAGTCTCACTAAAGTAACTCCTCCTAAAGCTGCACTCTTTTGGATTGGAGATTATAAAAACACTTCACCTCGTGGAATTTACTCCATGAGTCTTGAACAAGGCGCTGATTTGCTATCCCATGCATGTATACTTGAACGAGAATCTCTCTTGTCTGGTGGAAATAATCCGTTTGAAGCTTTACTTGATAAGTCGCATGATGCTTATTAGGACTTTCGCTTAGATCGAGAAAGCTGTAATCTATTCATATGATTACG
>CAZOOX010000100.1:0-14826 GCA_964581545.1 uncultured Anaerolineaceae bacterium | reverse complement strand
AACTCTACTACAAGAAACCCCGTTTATTCATCTTTTTTTGGCGAAGGTATTGTTTATAGAAACAAATTTTAATAAGACTAACTTTACACACGCAAAACTTGGAAACACAATCTTCGGAAAGAATGATCTTACTACCTCAATTGGGCTTGAAGTAATTCAACACGATTTTCCGTCCATTATAGGAATTGATACTTTTCAAAAATCTCAGGGGAAGATTCCTATAGAATTTCTACGTGGGAGCGGACTTTCAGACATAGATATCGAGTATGCAAAGCTCGCAAATCCTGAATTGAGCAATGAAGAAATTAGTGAAATAACCCAAAATATTTTTGACCTAAAAGCTACACGGCCTATTCAGATTTCCTCTCTATTCATTTCCTACAGCCATGCGAATTCAGATTTCGTCAATAAACTCGAAGCAAGATTAAACAAACAAGGTATCCGCTTCTGGCGCGATATTCACGATGCTACATCTGGGCGATTGGAAAAGCAAATCGACAGAGCCATTCGGCATAATCCCACCGTTTTAGTCATTCTCTCGGAACACTCCACAAGCAGCGATTGGGTCGAACACGAGGTACGATTAGCGCGTAAACTCGAAAAAGAACTTGGTCGTGATGTACTTTGCCCTATTGCTCTTGATAATAGCTGGAAAATATGCGATTGGCCTGAACGTATCAAAGAACAGATCATGGAATACAATATTCTCGATTTCTCCAATTGGGAAGATGGTGCAGAGCTTGATGTGATGTTTAAAAAGCTGATCGACGGATTGGATATGTTCTACAAGAAATGAAAATCGTAAGGGCGACCCGTTATGCTGTGAAGAAAATTTACCCTTTTCATGTACAATGAAATTCCAAAAGAAATTTTCTTGTTAGCCCGAAAGGGTCGCCCCTACGCATCTACTTTCCACTTTCTACTCCCCAAAGGAGAAACTCATGAAATTAACTGATCTCTGGAAATCACGAAACACCCCAACCCTATCCTTTGAACTCTTCCCCGCCCGCAATGAAAAAGCGGCCGCTAACTTAGAGAAAGCCATCGACAAACTGGCCGCCCTCAAACCCGATTTTGTCTCGGTCACTTTTGGCGCAGGCGGCTCAACGCGCGAAGGCTCCCGTCAACTGGTGCAGAAATTACGCCAGGAAAAGGGTCTCGAAACGCTGGCCTACTTTGCCGGTTTCGGTCTCAGCCCCGAAGCGATCACGGCCGTTATCGACGATTATCAAGCCCTTGGCGTGGAGAATATCCTCGTCGTGCGCGGCGACGAACCACGAGACAAAGATTTTGTTCCGCACCCTGAAAGTTTTAACTACGCTTCCGAGCTGATGGAATTTATCCGTCCGCGTTACGAACTTTGTCTGGGCGTCGCGGGCTATCCCGAAGCCCATATTGATGCTGCCAGTCAGGCAAAGGATATGGAATATCTCAAACTCAAGGTTGAGCGCGGGGCAGAATTCATCATCACCAATTATTTTTACGACAACCAATACTTCTTCGATTATGCCGAGCGCTGCCGCGCGGCGGGGATCGGCATTCCCATTATCCCCGGTGTGATGCCGATCTACAGCATCAAGATGATGCGCATGCTGGCAGAGATGTGCGGCGCGACCATCACCGAAAAGATCGAAAACGGTCTCGCATCCCTGCCTGAAGATGATAAAGATGCCCTGAACGATTTTGGCGTGAATTTCGCCTACGAGCAATGCGCAGAATTGATAAAAGCTGGCGTGCCGGGTTTGCATATCTACACGATGGATCGCAGCAAATCTACGATGGGCTTGGTTAATAAGCTCAGAGCTGAATCGCTGTTATAAATCGTAGGGGCGGACGGCCGTCCGCCCCTACTCCTAATTACCCAATCCCTAATTCCCGTTCTTTCCCTCATTGGACAAAAAACACTTTGCGCGGTTAAATAGAGCCGATGAAATTCAACAAAGGCTCTCTCTTTCAATACGCGCTTTTTCTGCAGACCTTCACGAGTGGCCTCGCGCTTGCGGTCTATGCCTATATCGGCACATTCACGCGTCTGCTCGCGGATGATTATTATCATCTCTCCCTCCTGCAAAGCGAAAAGAATCTTCTGCAAATTAGCGTAGATAAATACCTCAACATCTCCAATCGTTATGCCACGATGCCCATTTTCGCCTTTGAACAATGGCTGGGCATTAAATGGGTCGCTGCGTTGATGATCTTTTTATGGCTTTTGGGTCTGAGCTGGCTCCTGATCGAAGCGCAAAAATCGACAAAGATAAAACTCTCTCGCTGGATGCTTTCATCCATCGCAGTCATATTGATCTTTCTCAGCATCCTACAAGCGCCCGATCGTTTTCAATCCATTTACTGGATATCCTCCTCTGTCACCTATTTCTTCCCGCTGGTCTTTTTTTCTCTCCTCCTCGCAGGGATATTCTTCTTCTTGCGACAGTCCCGCTCTAAAGCTGCTCTTCTTGGGATGGGATTATTCAACATCCTTGCCATGTTCATGTTCGGTGGATTATCTGAAACGGTCAGCGCGATGCACATCGCCATCCTTGTTTTGATCTTGCTAGCCTTCTGGAGATGGGGTGCCCAAGAGAAACGGATTCCCGCATCCACCCTGCTCGGCGCAACTCTTCTTGGCGCCCTCATTTCACTTGTCGTGATGGCTCTTTCCCCCGCCAACGCCATCCGCTCCAGTGACGGGAATGTAGCTTTGTCAGTTTTGCTTCAACGCCTTTTCATCTTCCCCTACGGCTTTATCACCGATACTTTCAAGACGCTGCCTTTGCCGAGCATTTTTACGATTTTAGTTGGCTTCCTTATTTTCTCCCCCCTGAGGGGGGAGACTAAAGAGGGGGGCGTGCGGCGCAGCCTTCTTATTGTTCCCCTCATCACATTTGCCCTCATCGCCGCAAGTTTTGCCCCCAGCGCCTACGCCCTCTCCTACCCCGATGCGCGCGTCCGTTTTCCCGCACGCTTTGTGATGACAGCCGGGCTTTTCATCGAAGGCGCGTTGTTGGGGCTGTGGCTGGGACGAGAAAAATTTCGGGTCTTGGGGACATTGCTTCTCGCCGCCGCGGCTGTCTATCCGCTGCGGGGGGCGTGGCAAGCTTACCAAAGCCTCCCAAAATATCAGGTTTACGCAAATGCCTGGGACACGCGCGACACGTATATCCAATCCAAACGGGATAGTGGTATCATGGACATCGCTGTCCCGCCGATGGATGGGGTGGCAGGGATCAAAGAACTTGACGTTGACGCAAAGCATTGGGTCAATCGTGGTGCGGCAGATTATTATGGCGTGGATGCGATCAGTGTCCACTCGACGAGTTTTGAATATGACGAATAAAAAAGAAGCGGGCTTGCCACTGGTCACGATTGTGACCCCATCTTTTAATCAGTCGGCCTATATCGCCGCGACGATTGAATCGGTGCTTACGCAGGATTACCAGAATATCGAACACATCGTCGTGGATGGCGGCTCGAACGACGGCAGCGTCGAGATCATCGAGCGTTATGCCGACCGTTTGGCGTGGTGGGTCTCCGAGAAAGATAAAGGGCAGACCGACGCGATCAATAAGGGTTTTGCGCGCGCTAATGGCGAAATTCTGGCGTGGCTGAACTCAGACGATACCTACGAGCCGGGCGCAGTGCGCGAAGCGGTCGAGTTTTTGGTGGCCAACCCCGATGTGGGCTTAGTCTACGGCGACTGCAACTTCATCGAAGAAAGCGGACGCAAATACGGTATCTTCAACGCCGCCCAAACGGATTTGGAGAAATTACAGCGCGGATACGTCCATATCCCGCAGCAGGCATCTTTTTGGCGTGCGGATCTGTGGAAAGAAGTCGCCCCGCTCGACGACAGCTTCTTCTTCGCAATGGATTATGACCTTTGGGTGCGTCTGGCACGCATCAGCGAATTACGCTATCTCCCCGGACGAAATTGGGCGAACTTCCGCCTGCACACCGATGCAAAATCCATCGCCGCCGACAAACACTGCTGGAACGAGATGATGCGCGTCCATTATCGCGATGGCGGCTCCTTTTTCTCGATCATCAACGCCAAGCACATCATCCGCAAGATCGTCGCCCCGTGGTGGAATTGGCGGCGAAGACGAAAGATGGAAAAAGCGGTTAAGCGTATTGTGTAAAACGTATTGTGCAATGCCTTACGGAATACGCAATACGTTTTACGTACTTGGACAAAATCATGAAATGGCTTTTATCTCCCCCCTCCCTCGATGACTTCCTCCGCCTTCTGCGCGCGTGGAAATTTTGGCTTTTATTTTCTATGCTCGGTGCAGCAATTGGCGCGGGGGCTTATTACGCCTTCCCGCCCGATTATCGTGCCAGGGCAACCGTCGTTGTGGATTTCAACGCTGAAGAATCGTGGACACACGGCGAAGACCGCGATGTCTACTATTATCTTGAGCGCGAAACCCGAAAACTGGTTGAAGTTGCCTGGGCAGATAAAACGGTATCCGCTGTGGCTGCCGAGTTTGATGATCTAATGGTAGCAAGCCTGCGTGATGAGCGTCTTCAGCTATCCCAGCCGCAGGACGGTGCATGGCACTTTTATGCCGATGATCCCAGTCCCGTCCGTGCGGAAGAGATGGTCCGCTTGTGGGCAGAAAGTTTCATCGAAAAGACTCGCGAAGGCGCGACGAATGCCACTGCGCTAAAGGCACTCACCACCGGTATCGAAAATGGGACGGTCGAACTTGCCGACGCAGAAGTCGATCTCGCTCGCCTTGAAGCGGGAAGTTTGGGCATTACTTCTTATGTGGAAGTATCTTTGAGCCAGAAAGAATCCCTGCCGATCACGCGCACGAATTCTTTGGGCGAGTATGTTTTTTTTGGCGCGATGGCGATGCTTTTTGTTGTGGTGTTGTGGGTTTTGTTTTCAAAGAAGGTGGAATAAGAACGCTCTCGTGCTATAATGAAAAAACTATGACCTATATTGAAGTTCCCTCGATTTACGAACGTAAGCGTATTCCGCAGGAAGCGATTGATGATGTTGTGCGGCA
Organism: uncultured Anaerolineaceae bacterium; assembly: GCA_964581545.1. Classification (GTDB taxonomy): domain Bacteria; phylum Chloroflexota; class Anaerolineae; order Anaerolineales; family Villigracilaceae; genus Desulfolinea. The sequence goes on along the minus strand of CAZOOX010000100.1, from coordinate 9,814 downwards.
GATCTCAGAAAGATTCAAACCGCAGAAGATCATTTTATTTGGTTCCTATGCTCACGGAAATCCTCAGCCGGAGAGTGATGTGGATTTGCTGGTCATCATGGATACTGAGTTAAAGGAAAGCAAGCAAGCACGCCTGATCGATGAAAGTTTGGAGCGGGATCTCTTTGGGCTAGATATTCTTGTTCGCACACCAGATAATTTGAAAAAGAGAATTGAATGGGGAGATAATTTTCTAAAAGAAATTACAACTGATGGACAGGTGCTCTATGAATCCCTTGACGCTTGAATGGGTTGAAAAAGCGGAAGGGGATTTTATTGTTGCACAAAAAATATACCGTGCGCGTAAACAGCCTGTTTATGATGCGGTTTGTTACCATGCTCAACAATGTGCAGAAAAATACCTAAAAGCCTTTCTTCAAGAAAATAAGAAAAATATCCCCCGCACGCACGAGTTGCTTGATTTGTTAAAACTATGTCAGGAAATTGATGCCAGCTTGGAGTTGATTTCATCCGACTTAAAAGAATTGGCTCGTTACGCCGTGAACATTCGCTACCCAGGGGAGAGTGCCGATAAAGATGAAGCAAAAATTGCCTTTGCAGCGGTGAAGGCTGTAAGGAAAACGTGAAGGCAAAAAGTTGGGGCAGTATAAATTTTGCCAAAAATGATGAACGCTGAAAACAAGAAAACTTCCACATTTCTTCGTCTCCCTTCGTGGTCAAATCTCGAAAAACTCTCCCGTCTCCTTTGGGGGCTGGTTTTACTCACCCTCCCCGTGACGAGCTTTCGCTATTTCCCACTTTTAGGGAAGCATACACAAGTTCGCCCTTTGGCATTTTATCCTTTGGCGTTGCTTTATTTGGTTTTATTTTTACGTCTTGTCATTGCGAGCGGAGCGACGCGTGCCCTTCAGGGTAAGCAATCTCCTCGCAATGACAGGCTATCTCTTCCCTGGAGCAACGCGCTTTTACCGCTCTTGCTCTTTTTTCTCTTAACGATATTTGCAACAGCCACAGGGGCATTTCTCTCCCCCATCCCCATGCGCGGACAAGAATATTGGGGGCGTGCCTTACGAGCTTTTCTGACATTCAGCATCGGGCTCTCCTTTTTCATCGCCGCCCTATGGATGCATCGTACGCAAGATGATATACGCCATTCTCTAAAATGGCTCTACGCCGGTCTCTTCCTGACAATGATCTGGTCCGGCGTACAAGCCCTCGCTTTTTACACGCCTTTGCTCACAAAAGCACAGGTCTCTGAATGGCAATTGCTCTTCTCGATGCGCGGCATTCCAAAATTACGGCGTGTTTCCGGTTTTGCCTTTGAAGCTTCCTGGCTGGCAGGGCAATTGGCGACCTTATATATCCCCTGGTTTGTGGCGTCGCTGCTTACCCGTTTTCACGCGACCAAATTCAAATGGCTTGAGCCGCTTCTTCTGCTCGGCGCACTCGTAACACTTTTATTGACTTATTCACGCGGTGGTTTGTTGATCGTGCTTGCGGCGACGGGAGTAACGATCCTTGTCGCTGGGCGAAAGAATATCCAACGCAGTTTGTACTGGCTCACGCATATCTCCGAAAAAGCAAAACGCATATCTGGATTAGGGTTACGTTTGTTGGTTATTTTACTTATCGTCGGCATTGCTTGGGGCGGAATTTCCTTCCTCGTGCAGCAAAATTATGTTAACCGCCTTTGGACGGTCGAAGCCGACAGCCTTGCCGATTATTTCATCAAGACCAACGCCGGTGGGCGCATGACCTATCTCTGGGCAACGGTAGACGTCTTTCGTGAGCATCCCTTCCTCGGGACGGGCTTGGGCGCAAGCGGATTCTATCTCTTCGAGAAGTATCCCGATTGGGCACTTTCCAACGTCCCCGAAGTGACGAAGCAGCTTAGCCCGGCGAGTAAGCTCTACCCAAACCCGAAAAACCTCGCCTTGCGCCTGCTTGCAGAGACGGGCTTTTTCGGCTTTATCCTTTTCTCAACCTTTTTCTTCTCAATTCTCGCCCAAGTCATCACAGCCCTGCGCCGCGACGAGATGAAGCTAATCGGCATCGCCGGTCTCTTTACGTGGATCGCCATTCTCATCTACTATTTCATGCAAGATTCTTTCGCAATGGCAGAACTCTGGGTAAACTTTGGCATCATTCTAGGAATAACATCTTTCGTGCCCCCCTCTAACTCCCCCCGCACGCAGGGGGAGAACGGTTCCTCCCCCGTGAAACGGGGGAGGTCAGGTGGGGGCTTACAGGAGCAATTATGATCGTATTATCCGTTGGTATGCCGCGCGCTGGCTCAGGCTGGCACTACAATATCATCCACGATCTCATGGAAGCCGCTGGCTACGATGAAGCCCGCGAAATTCGAGAGCAATATAAACTGCAAAGCATTCTCACCGAAGTGAACGTGAATATTGGCGTTCTTTCTCTAAGACGATTGACGATGGTAATGATCCCGGCGCTACTGGGAAAGGATTTTGTACTCAAGGCGCATGCCGGTCCCACAATTTGGTCACGGACGCTCGCTGCCCTGGGCTTGCTACGGGTTGTCTACATCTACCGCGACCCAAGAGATGCGATGCTCTCTGCCTACGAGTACGGACAACGTTCCATCGCCAAAGGTAGACCGAATTTCTTTTCCCGTTTAACGAATTTTGCAGAAAGCCTCGACTTTATGGCAGACTATGTCGTCATCTGGAAAAATTGGATGAGCGAAAAGCGCATTCTCACAGCCCGCTACGAAGACCTGCTCACGAATTACGATGCCGAAATGGAACACCTTCTCGCATATTTAGATTTGGATGCCGAAAACGAGAAATTTAAAGCCGTCCTCGAAGAATACCGCCCAGGAAAAGCGGATGCTGCCCAACAAGGTTTGCATTTCTTTAAAGGGAAAATTGGTCGATACAAAGAAGCATATACCAACGCCGAGCAAGCCCAAATGCAAGAGCGATTCGGCGAAGCCCTCCTAGATATGGGGTATTAAATTCAAAAATCTTCACAGCTTTTTAACTTAATTTCTTTCATTTAAGCTGCTTTTTCGAGTATCATAAAGTCATGCGAAAATTTGACTCTCCTTACATCGCCGACTGGTTCGCAATTTCATTACGTTGGATGACGCTTTTCGCGCTTACTATTGCACTGAGCAAAGATAGAGAGCTGATTTCTCTTTTGCCGCTCTTTCTTCTGACTTTGGGAAATTTGGCATGGAGCGTGATGGCAGGGCTAAATATCCGCTTAAATTACCATAGACAGCTAGCCATTATCGTCGATATTATTTTCGCCATATTGATCTTTTTGCTGGAAAAAGGTTTAACAGGGGCAGTTTCTTGGGTCGGTATCTTGCCCATACTAAGTGGCGCAATCTATTTTGAAATTTTAGGTGCTGTACTTGCAGCAAGCGTGATGGCAATCACCACGCTTGCTTTTTCTTATTTTGGCATGCCTGCCGGATCACTACCCGCCGGGGCGATCGCCGCTGTCATCACATTGGTATTAGGGCTTCTATTTGGCTTTTTGAGCAATCAGTTAATCAACAGTCTGCGTCGCATGAGGGAGGAACAAGAAAAAACAGAGCGAAAAAGACAGCGCGTGGAAAACGAACGTTTACGCGCCATTTATGAGCTAACGACTACGCTCAACGCAACCCTTAGCTATAAACGCGTTCTGGAAAACGCCCTTGATCTTAGTGTACGCGCCATGCACCCCGACGCAGATGAAGATTTTAGCGATCAACTTGTGAGTGCGGTTTTACTTTTTGTGGGCAACGAACTCGTTGTAAAATCAGCACGACGTTTTACTTCTGCAGATCAACGGCGCGTTTTTTCTGGCGCAGAAGGTATCTTGGGGAGCGCAATTGAAGAGGGCGAACCCGTACTCACTCAAAATATAGGCTACGACCCCGAACTAAGCAGCGTGATCGCTCTGCGCTCTTGTACGGCAAGTTACTGCGTGCCATTGAGAACAGGTTTTAATGTTTACGGCGTTCTCCTTTTTGCACACCCTGACCCTGATTATTTCACAGCCGAACGCCGAGAGATGCTCGAACTGATCGGGCGGCAATCTGTGATCGCCATTCAAAATGCGCGTCTTTACCAAGATCTTGTCGAAGAAAAAGAGCGCATGATCGAAGTCCAAGAGGAAGCACGCAAAAAACTCGCCCGCGATTTGCATGATGGCCCTACCCAATCAGTTTCCGCGATCGCAATGCGGCTGAATCTGATCCGTATGATGCTCACCCGCGCCCCCGATAAGGTAGAAGGGGAACTGATCCGCGCCGAAGATCTGGCGCGCCGTACCACCAAAGAGATCCGCCATATGCTCTTTACCTTGCGTCCACTCGTACTCGAATCGCAGGGCTTGCGTGCTGCACTGGGATCAATGGCAGAGAAAATGGTTGAAACCTTCAACCAAAATGTCAAAATTGATGTAGACGATGTAATTATTGAAAACTTGGGAATGGGGAAACAAGGGGTCATCTTTTTCATCTCAGAAGAAGCTGTCAACAACGCTCGAAAACACGCCAAAGCAAGCCTGATCAAAGTTCGCTTACGCTCTCTGGAGCACAGCCTGATCGTTCTTGAGATCATGGACAACGGGCGCGGATTTGATGTTAAAGAAGTCAACCAAAATTATGAAAAACGCGGCTCTCTGGGGATGGTCAATCTCAGAGAACGCACAGAGCTGATCAATGGATTGCTCCATATCGACTCAACGCCCGGCAAGGGGACCAATGTGCAGGTCTTTATTCCACTTACTGAAGATGCCGCAGATCGTCTTCACCGCTCAAAATAGAGGTCCCCATGCCAACTGCTGCCAACTTATATTACTTCTCACACGAAGAAGAAGACTCTTCTATTCCGCCCTTCATTCTCATTCACGGCGCAGGTGGCTCACACCTTCATTTTCCTCCTGAGTTACGCCGTCTAAATGGGTATCAAATTGCAGCCATCGACTTGCCCGGTCATGGCAAATCGGAGGGAATAGGCAGGCAATCTATCAGCGACTATGTGAATATCATCCAGGATTTTATGGATGCGATAAATTTGCCAGCCGCCATCATCATCGGACACTCGATGGGCAGCGCTATTGCCCTTCAGCTTGCGTTAAACGCTCCTGACCGTGTGCTTGCCCTCGTTATATTGGGCGGAGGAAGCCGCTTACGCGTGGCTCCGTCAATTTTAGAGAACACGGCAAACGAAGCAACTTTCCCTCTTGCTGTCAAAGACATCATCGAATGGTCTTTTGGCTCCGAAGCATCTCCCCGCTTAAAAGAACTTGCTGCCCAACGGATGAGCGAAACCCGCCCCACAGTGCTATACGGTGATTTCATTGCCTGTAATAGCTTTGATATTGGCGAAGAACTCTCTAAAATAGAAAAACCCACCCTCATCCTCTGTGGGACAGAAGATAAAATGACCCCGCCAAAATACTCAAAACAACTTCATGAAGAAATCCCCAACTCAGAATTAATGCTTATCGAAGGTGCTGGGCATATGGTCATGCTCGAAAAACCCCGTGATGTCTCAGAAGCGGTTGAGCGTTTCGTAGAGAAATTATAGCCCACAGAAAACCCCAGAAAAGATCTCTTGCATAAGTGCTCTAGCCGCCGTCCCCGGTGGCGGTTTTTATTTGACGCTCTATCATCTGCGCAATTTTCCGCCGAGGGCGGCGGAAAAAGCGGCTTTGGTGGTGAAAGGTGCAAGATCAACCGATCATGTTTGTGGATTGGAACGCTTTCTTCTCGGATGAGAATATCTCCGCTCATGCGCAGGTGGATAATGAGCGTATCCACGTTGAGGGTCAGCACGATGTATTTCGCGCGGCGATCAACGGTAGCAATTGTCTGCCCAACGATGTTTTTTTTGAAATGAGCAGGCTTTGGGGTCACGAGCGTCCGATCCCAAAGTAAATCTGCAGATTCGATCTTGTATCCGATCAAATCTGCTCTCAAGCGACGAACGATGGTTTCAACTTCCGGTAATTCTGGCATTGTTATATTTGGAGATGTGCATTGCACTTTAAAAGTGCAATGCACATCGTGTTTGTACATAGACCATCTTCTTCTTTAATCCAAAGTGCAACGCATCTTCAAGATGCAATGCACTTTTTCATTATTCATCAAACAACTCACCTACGCTCCGTCCCTCATGTGCGCGCAAAATGACCTCCGCCAAAAGCGGCGCAACGGTGCAGATTATGAGCCTATCTCCAAAGAGTGCTTTCGATGCATCAGGGATGGGGACTGTATCTGTGGTGATAATTTCTGCAAGGTCCAAGGACGAGAGTCTTTTTGCCGCGTTAGAGGAGAATACAGGGTGAATAAAGGCAAGGTAAACATCTCGCGCGCCATTTTCGCGTGCTAACCTAATTGCTTGAGCGATGGAGCCGCCTGTGTCTACCTCATCATCTACAATGATGACATCGCGTCCTTTTACATCACCGATGATATTGAGCGCTTCGGTATTTGAATCGTTTGAAACGCGTCTTTTTTCGATAAAAGCGATGGGGACATTAAGCCCTTCCGCATAGTTGCGTCCCTTTTTGGCGAAGCCGAGGTCGACGGTCATTACGACCGGATCTGTCAGTTTCTCCAGCAAATTATCTTTGATATAGTCTTCAACAATATGCGAGGCGGTTAACACATCACCGGGGATGGAGAAAAAACCCTGTACCTGGCCAGCATGTGGATCAAGGGTCATATAACGATCTGAGCCTGCTACTTCGATCATATCTGTCACAAGACGGGATGTGATAGGTACACGCGGTTGATCCTTTTTGTCAGAGCGGCTGTAGCAAAGATAAGGCACAACGGCGGTAATGCGTGCAGCAGAATCAAGGCGCAGTGTTTGCAACGAAATAAGCAACTCCATCAGATTTTGCTGCACAGGGCGAGAGGTGGTTTGGATCACATAAACATCCTTACCGCGCACGCTCTCGTGCAATTTGACAAAGAGATTATCATTCGGAAAGAGAATTACATCTCTCTTGCATAAATCTTTTTGAAGATAATTGGCTATCTTTTGCGATAATTCGGGCGAAGCTGTGCCTGGGAAAAGTGCAATATCGCCGTATGCTTTCATATCATGTGTATGACTACTCATTCTGCCACTCCGAGCGTAATATGCTCATAATAAGAATATCTTGGTATTGTCCATTTTTATATAATGCTTGTCTTTTTCGTCCCTCGTGGACAAATCCCACTTTTTCATAAGTACGGATCGCCCAGCGATTTTGGTCGTAAACATATAATTGAATGCGGTTTAAGTTAAGAGTCTCAAAACCATGCTTGAGCAAAAGATGCATTGCCTCTGTTCCATAGCCCTGATTCCAGATCGATTTATCGCCGAGCATAATGCCGACTTCGCCAGAGCGAGCAACAGCATCAATATTGAAAAAACTCAAATTTCCGATCGCTCGCCAACCTTCCCCATCAGGGATTTCCACCGTCATAGGTCTCTCAGTTTGGGGGCGTTTTGCCAGCCCGGCAAACCATTCTTCTTCTTCCCACATACCCATCGGCAAATATAGCGTCAAATCTTCGGTAACTTCAGGATCATTGATCCATTCCATAAAAAGGGGCAGGTCAGTTTTTTCTGCCCTGCGAAATCGAATTCTGTCTCCGTAGATCATCTAATCAACTCCTCAACTGCTCCCCATGGTGATACTTCCCTTTTCAGGATCTTGGACATGATCTCCTCATAAGCCTCTTGAGATAGCTCATTCAAAAAGCGGGAGAACAACGTCTCTCGGAGGAGCGAATCAAAGGTGGATTGAAGCTGGGTGCGCGTTTGATTATCCCACTCGTCGCTTTCGCGTAAAAAGTTGAGATGCTTCTCGATCGCTTCGCCGAGTTCATTGATCCCGATCCCATCCTTGGCAACGGTGCGTTTAATTTCCGTGAACCAAAGATTCTCCTGCACATCATCTTTTTCTGGTGCTTCAACCACCATCTGCCTGCCATGATGCTGGAAAACACGAGGTGTTGGATGTGCTAATTCGAGCATCCCCTTAAGGGCACGCTCGGTATTTTCCACACCCGGGCGGTCAGCTTTGTTGATGACAAGAATATCCGCGATTTCCAAAATCCCGGCTTTAATGGCTTGGATATCGTCTCCAAGACCAGGCGCTTCTACAACGAGGGTTGTGTGAGCGAGTTTGGCAATATCCACTTCGGCTTGGCCTGCGCCGACGGTTTCGATCAGGATCACGTCAAATTTTGCTGCATCAAAAACTTGTACCATCGCAGCTGTTGACTGCGCAAGCCCGCCCAGGGATCCGCGCGAAGCCATCGAACGGATGAATACATTCTGGTCGCCAGAAAGGTCACGCATCCGCACGCGGTCGCCCAAAACTGCTCCGCCCGTAAATGGGCTGGAGGGATCCACCGCAAGAATTGCCACACGATGATCTTTTTCTTTTCGATAATAGAGCGCAATTTGGTTGACGAGTGTAGATTTCCCCGTACCGGGTGCGCCGGTGACGCCAATGAGATGTGCTTTCCCTGTATGCGGGAAAATTTCACCAAGAATCCTGCGCCCTTCTTCGCTATTATTCTCGACATGGGTGAGGGTGCGCGAGAGTGCAAGCCCGTCTTGATTCAAAAGAGCTTGAGATAAATTCATAAAATATCTCAAGCTCTTTCTAGTACATCTTTGCGAATTTGGGCGACAATATCTTCGGTGGAGGCACCGGGGCCGTAAATGCCACTCACGCCCATTTCCCTAAGCTGAACGATATCCTCGTCTGGGATGATACCTCCCAAAAAGAGTTTTACATCCTCCTGCCTGTTGGCTTTCATCAGCTCAAGGATACGTGGCACAAGTGCCATGTGCGCGCCAGAGAGAATGGAGATGCCGACTACATCTACATCTTCTTGCAATGCCGCTTCGGCGATCATCTCCGGGGTCTGACGCAAACCCGTGTAGATGACTTCCATCCCTGCATCACGCAAGGCTCTTGCGACAACTTTTGCTCCGCGGTCGTGACCATCTAAACCTGGTTTTGCGATCAAAACACGGATATTTCCTTCGACCATTTCTTCCTCCGGCAAAAAAGAATTTTCTGAGAGGCAAAAATTATACTATAGGGAAAGCTTATCGCCCTATGAAAATGTGGGTTGGGTGTCTTAAAAAAAGGCAGAAAGGACAAGTTTGCACCCTTGACTATTTAGCTGCTCTATACTATAGTACCTGTACTATAGTAAAAGGAGCATAAAATGTCATTAAAGCATGCCATTCTCGGATTTCTAAGCTTTAAGCCTCTTAGTGGTTATGATCTGAAAAAAGCCTTTGATAACTCTGTACGTCACTTTTGGGCTGCCAATCAGAGTCAGATCTATCGCACGCTTGCCAAAATGACGGATGATGGCTTGCTTAAAAAAGAAATCATCGAACGAGAAGATCGACTTGATATGAAAATCTATCAGGCTAGCGAAAAAGGACGTGATGAACTTCATCAGTGGCTTACAACTCCCCTCCCTGAACAAAATATGCGTGAGCCATTTCTCATCCAGATCTATTTTGGCGGCCTTCTTGATGACGAAGAGTTATTGGCGCTTCTTCGCCATGAGCTAAAAGCTACCGAAGAAAAAATGGCTATCTTCGACCAGATCTATCAATTCAGTATGGATAAAGCCAGCCAAAGCGAAGAGCCTCGAGCTTTCTTCCTAAGCATGCTCACACTGGATTACGGTATTAAAAGCGGCCAGGCTATGCTCGACTGGCTCAAGAATGCCATTAGCAAAATCGAAACAAAAAACTATTCCTCTTCAGAACTATAAAAGGTATTTATTATGAACAAAACTATTCGAAACATC
>CAZOOX010000099.1:0-14917 GCA_964581545.1 uncultured Anaerolineaceae bacterium | reverse complement strand
TGCTAAGCTCGTAGACGATACCGACTGTAGTTAATATGGAGAATGCGCCTGCCAAAAAGAGCGAGGCTTGAATAAGACTCTCTCCCCAACGGCGCTTTTTGCGTAGGTCAATTGAGTTTGGTTGCATGTTTTAAATACCACTCCGCCTTGATTTCGATACGCCGAAGAGCATCGGCTACTCAATCAGCGGCTGCGTTAGTTTTTTTGAAAAACTCAGCGGCGATTGAGTAGGATAGCAGCTTTACCGCCTAGCGAAGTTTCTTCTCGCCTGTATCGAAATCAAAGCGGCATCAGTAAATTCGACTTTATTTCATCGCATCAAGCCAAGCCTGTTGCGCAGCTTCGAGAACCTCGGGGTTGGCGGGGAAGTAGCCGACTTCGACGATCTCTTCGTTGACATAGCTCAGGAAGAAGTTGACATAAGCAGCAACCTGCGGTTTTTCCTGCATAATGCTAGCATCCGAGTAGATGTAGAGCGGGCGAGCCAGCGGATAGGTTGCGGCATCAACGGTCTCAGCGGAAGCGGCGATACCGTCAATGGCAATGATATTCAGGCTGTCAGCGTTTTCATTGTAATAAGCGTAGCCAAAGAAGCCGATGGCATAAGGGCTGCCGGTGATGCCCTGAACAAGAACGTTGTCATCTTCAGAAAGCTGGGTATTGGATGCAGCCAAAATAGGGGCTTCGTCTTCTTCAAATACTTCTTCTACGAAGTAATCAAAAGTACCGCTGTCTGTACCGGGGATGTAGCGAAGAATATCTTCAGCAGGCCACTCGGCACGGACATCCGCCCACTGTTCAGCAGTGGAGAAGATGGCAGCCAGTTCTTCCATGGTCACATCACTCAGGAAGTCATTTTCGTTGCTGACAACGACTGCGAGAGCATCTGTCCCGACACGAAATTCGATGGGTTCACGACCGATTGCGGCGCAAGATTCAACTTCGCTATCTTTGATTGGGCGGGAAGCGTTGGAAACATCAGTCTCACCCGTTTCGCAGAAGCGTTCAAAGCCGCCACCAGAACCAATGGAGTCAATAGTGATCTCACCAGCAAAACCTTCATCCTGGAAGCGTTCAGCCATAACTTCGGCGAGCGGGAAGACGGTAGAGCTACCGGCGGAGACAATATTGCCTTCAACGGCACCGGGGTCAACCATCGGGAGCATGCCTTCGTGCATTTCTTCGGCAGGCTCTTCAACGGCCGTCTGGGGTTCGGCAACATCGCCCGTCTGCGGGGCAGCAACAGTTTCAGAACCGCCACAGGCAACGAGAGCCAGGCTGGCGATAACGAGAACAAAAATGGCATAAGTGATTTTCTTTGTATTCATGCCCCCATCTTATCGAGAGTCTGTTAAATCTCCCCGAACAATTGTTTAACATCCGGTTAACAAATAGACTTGTTGTAAAAAATTTGACGCCAAATAAACGTGAGAGTATGATGGCAATGGTTTGAAGTAACAGCTAAAAGAAATTGTGAGGAAAAATGGAAAAACGCGCGTGCAAAGAGAAAATTTACCCATATTTGCCTGTTGCGCTACAACACTTTTCTGTCACGCAGATAATTGAGTTGGCTTTGGCGGAAGATCTATCGGCTGAAGGGATGCTTAATTTGACGGAAGCAAAGCTATCGTCCAAGGATGTGACGAGCGTATCCACTCTTGACCCGAAGGTGCTACTATATGGACGCATTACGAGCAAAGAAGCCGGTACCGTTGCCGGTATCCCCATCGCTGTACTGATCTTCAACCTGGTCGATGAGAATCTCAGTGTCACCCCCCTCGTAGACGACGGCCAGCGCGTGGATGTGGGCACCGTGCTCGCAGAAGTGCACGGCACCGGTATGGCCATGCTCGCTGCCGAACGGACGGCGCTCAATTTCCTCGGGCGCATGTCTGGTATTGCCACGATGACGAGTAAATTTGTAGATGCCGTTGCTGGCACGAAGGCCACTATTCTTGATACGCGTAAAACGGCTCCCGGTCTGCGCATTGTAGACAAATATGCCGTAAAAATGGGTGGTGGCGCGAACCATCGCATGGGCTTGCACGATATGGCGCTCATCAAAGATAATCATATAGATGGCGCAGGGAATATCACGGCAGCTGTACAGGGCGTGCGCGAAAAATTCGGCGCTCGTTTCCCCATCGAAGTCGAAGTCAAAGACCTTGATGAACTCGCTGAAGCCCTCGCGGAGAAACCCGACCGCATCATGCTCGACAATATGACCCTCGAGATGATGCGCGAAGCTGTTGAAATTACGGCGGGCGTAACCAAACTCGAAGCCTCTGGCAATGTCTCGCTCGAACGTGTCCGCGCCATCGCCGAAACAGGCGTGGATTTTATTTCTGTCGGCGCGTTGACGCATTCTGCGCCTGTTTTTGATGTGAGTATGCGTATTGCGTAATGAGTTTGCCCGCGAGCAAGATTTTACGAAATGCGCACTACGCAATACGAGTTGATTTTCTCTAACCCAAAATATGGAGGTCACCATGTCTTTCGACACCTTTTATGCAGACCTTTACGAAAAACTGAAAAACGTCGTTCCTGAACCCGAAATTCAGATCAAAGCTGAGATCGCCTGGGAGATCAACAAACTCAAAGCCGAGAAGAAAGCCGTCATTTTGGGGCATAACTATATGGAAGCGGCGCTCTTTCATTCCATTCCCGATCATGTCGGTGACTCGCTTGGTTTGAGTCGCATCGCAGCACAAACGGATAAGGATGTGATCGTTTTTTGTGGTGTGAAATTCATGGCGGAGACGGCGAAAATTCTGAACCCCGATAAGACCGTGCTTTTGCCCGCGAAAAAGGCTGGCTGTTCTCTCGCCGAGAGCATCACGGCGCAAGATGTGCGCGACCTACGCGAGAAATTCCCCGGCGTGCCGGTTGTAACCTACGTCAACACCTATGCAGACGTGAAAGCCGAGAGCGACATCTGCTGCACTTCGGGCAACGCCAAAGCCGTCGTTGAATCGCTCAACTCGGATACAGTCATCTTCCTGCCCGATGAATACCTGGCAGGGAACGTCGCCCGCGAGACGGGGAAACATATCATCTTCCCAACTCGTAACCCGGTCGTGGACGATACTCTCCTCGACGCGCAGATGATCGGCTGGCACGGGCGCTGCGAAGTGCATGAGCAATTCAACACCAAAGATATAGCAGATATTCGCGCCCAATACCCCGATGTGGCGATCCTTGCCCATCCCGAATGCAGTCCTGAAGTGGTCGACGCCTCCGATTATTCAGCCAGCACCCAGGCGATGATCCGCTACGTGGAAGAATCCAACGCGCCCCAATACCTGCTCCTAACCGAATGCGCGATGGGCGACAACATCGCCGCCGCCAATCCCGAAAAGGAGATGCTCCGTCTCTGCCGCGTACGCTGCCCGCACATGAACGAGATCACCCTCGAAGATACCCTCGATTCGCTCCAGAACGACCGCTATGTCATCGAGGTACCGGAAGAGATCCGCGTCCGCGCGGCACGCGCTGTCCAGCGGATGATCGAGATTGGGTAAGTGAGATGAGAGTGCGTCGCACCAACATCAAACAGCATCCCCTCATCGACAGACAGATTCCCATCAAACAGCGTTAGCCAATTGAAGCTGGTGCGACGCACTTCTTGCAACCTTCAACCTGAAACCGTAAAATCATGCAAACAGACACCCTCATCATCGGCAGCGGCATCGCCGGCGCGACAGCCGCCCTGCGCTTAAGCGCAGACACCCAGCGCCAGATCACGCTCATTACACGCGCGAAAAAAGCGATCAAAACCAATTCAAGATACGCGCAGGGGGGCATTGTCGGGCGCGGCAATGACGACGCGCCTAACATCCTCCAGGAAGATATCTTCAACGCCGGTGACGGGATTTGCTATCCGCCTGCAGTAAAAGTCCTCGCCGAGGAAGGTCCCGACCTTTTGCGCGAGATACTTATCGAGCTAGTGGGTGTTCATTTCGATGAAAAAGAGAGCGGCGGGATCGAATATGGACTTGAAGCTGCCCACTCCAAACGACGCATTCTGCACGTCGGTGACAGGACGGGCAATGCGATCATGGTCGCCCTGCTGCGCGAGATCGAGCGTAGACCGAATATCACGATCCTCACCAGGCATACTGCCGTTGATCTGATCACCTTTCCCCATCACGCGCTCAATCCGCTCACGGCATACCAGCCGCGAGTCTGTCACGGCGCATATGTCTACGATCGCAAAAAACGCAAGGTCATCCGCATCCTTGCCAACCAGACCGTTCTCGCCAGTGGTGGTTTAGGACAGATCTTCCTGAATACCACCAATCCCGGCGGCGCACGCGGCGACGGCCTGGCGATGGCACATCGCGCAGGCGCGCGGGTCGCGAATGCCGAATACGTCCAGTTTCACCCCACCGCCTTGCATATGCACGGCTCAACCAAATTCCTGATCAGCGAAGCCGTGCGCGGCGAAGGCGGCGTGCTGCTCACACCCAGTGGCGAGCCTTTCATGGAGCGCCACTCGCCCGAATGGAAAGACCTCGCCCCGCGCGACATCGTGGCGCGCGCCATCTACTGGGAAATGCTATCAAACGACTACCCCCATGTGCTGCTCGATATCGCCTCGCATAAAAATACCGGAACCATCAAAAGCCGCTTCCCGCAAATTTACGAACGCTGTTTGAGCATGGAGATCGACATCACCCAGCGCCCCATCCCCGTGGTGCCTGCTGCCCACTATTTCTGTGGCGGTGTGCTCGTGGACGAATGGGGTCGCAGCTCTATCAAGGGACTTTACGCGATCGGGGAAGTCTCCTGTACCGGCGTGCATGGTGCGAACAGATTGGCAAGCACATCTTTACTGGAAGGATTGGTCTGGGGCGACCGCGTTGTACGACACATACGCGGACTTGAACCTGCTTCCGCTGTGGATGAATCTGCCATCCCCGTATGGGATATCTCCAACGCCCTCTACGACACCGACTCCACCCTCATGCAGGGTGATATGCAGACCATCCGCAATATCATGTGGCACTATGTCGGTTTGGTGCGCAGCAATTACCGCCTGAACCGCGCCCTGCGCGAATTACACCACCTGCGCACCGAGATCGAGGGCTTCTACCGCAAAACCCGCCTGACGGATGGATTGATCGGTCTGCGCAACAGCGTGCAGGCAGCGCTCATCGTCGCCCACGCCGCGCGGTTGAATAAGGTCAGTAGGGGTTGTCATTATCGGGAAGAAAAGTTGTCGAAATAAGGTGTTTTGTGTTTTTTAGGTAGTGGGTAACTCAAAATAAAAAGTGCTGCCGCTCCCTTCGCGGCTTTCCACCCAAATTTTGCCTCCATGTGCTTCAGTTAAATGTTTGGAGATGGATAATCCCAGCCCTGTGCCGCCGCTTCTGCGGGATGGGTCGGCTTTGTAGAAGCGTTCAAATATTCGGGGGAGATCGTTTGCCGGGATGCCGATTCCCGAATCGTTGACAGCGAAGCGAATTAAACGTGATCCAGCCTTGGCTGAGAGCGTTACCGTTCCGCCCGTGGACGTGAACTTGATTCCGTTGTGGATGAGATTCACCAAAACTTGTTCGATTCTCGCTAAATCCGCCTGGACACTTGGCAGTTCATCTGGACAATCCAATTGCAAGTCAATATCTGCCCGCTCAGCTTGCATCCGCATTCGCTCGGCAGCGCGTTGTAGAATTTTTTGTGGAGAGACTTCGTTTAAGTTTAGCACCACTTGTCCCGATTCTATGCGCGAAAGATCAAGTAACTCTTGTGCCATTTGGGTGAGGGCATCCACTTCGGTCTCGATGCGATTCAGAAAACGTTGAGCAGCGGGAGGGTCGTCAAGCGCGCCATCCTGGAGAGTTTCGGTGAGTGCGCGCAGAGAAGCGAGAGGTGTGCGGAGTTCGTGCGAGAGATTGCTGATAAAATCGCGCCGTACTGTTTCGAGACGGCGCAGATGTGTGAGATCTTGAAGGATGAGTAAAATTTCTTTGGGCGTGTACTGGTCGGGGATCGCGATGATTTGCAAAAAACGTTGCTGGCGCGGCATTTCGATGATCTCGCTATGTGTTTTTCCGCTTTTCTTCGCTTTTTGCCAAATATCGATCATTTCGTGATGCCGTAGAGTTTCAGAAAGAGTGCTGCCGATCATCTGTTTGGTATCTTTTATGAGTAAATTTGCCGCGGCAGGGTTCGCAAATTGAACGCGGTTTTCAGCACTTGCGATGAGAATGCCATCGGGGATTTGCTCGAGGATATTAGAGAGTTTGCTTTGTTCGCCTTTTGCTTTGTCTATTTCGGCGTGGAGGCGTTTTTGCAATGCGGCAATGGCATTTGAGAGATCTTCCAGATGAGGGATGTCTTGCGGGAGTTTTTCTTTATCTGTGTTGCGGATGATTTCAGTGAGAGAGCGAATGTGCTTTTTGAGCGCGTAGGTGCGCCATCCCAACCAGATTAAAAGACAAAGAAAAATGGACAAAGTGACGTAAAAATAAGTGGTGGACACGTCTTAGCCTTCAAAGCGATACCCACCGCCGCGCACGGTGATGAGACGTTCTGGTTTGGATGGGTCTTTTTCTATCTTTTTGCGCAACCAGCGAATATGAACGTCGACTGTTCGACTGTCGCCGACATAATCCCAGCCCCAGACACGCTCGAGGATGAACTCACGCGAGAGCATTTGTCCGCGGTGCTCGGCGAAGAAGAGCAGGAGTTCGTATTCTTTTGGTTTTAGGGAGAGGGCTTCGTTTCTCAGGGTTACTTCGTGACGGGTGGTATTGATGATGAGATCATCGAAGTGCAATATTTCTTGCGGAGAAGTTTTTTCGGCGTATTCTTCCAGCTCTTTCTGGTGCAAACGTGCGCGGCGTAACTGGGCTTTAACACGTGCCATCAATTCACGCATGGAGAAAGGTTTGGTCAGATAATCATCTGCGCCTATTTCCAAGCCAACGACGCGGTCTATCTCATCGTCACGAGCAGTGAGTATGATGATGGGGATGTTCATCTCTCGGCGCAGGATGCGGGTGATCTCAAATCCGTCGAGGCCGGGCAGCATGATGTCGAGCAGGAGCAAGTCGGGGCTCAGCGTGCGTGCCGCTTCGAGGGCGGTGTGTCCATCACCAACGATCTCCACTTCATATCCCTGCTTTTGAAGGTTGTAGGCAATGGTTTCCTGCAAAGTTGGCTCATCTTCGACGACGAGAATTTTTTTTGTCACAGTCTATCCAAACCGTCCTGTTACATAATCTTCGGTGCGCTGATCTTGGGGAGTAGTGAAAATCTCTGTGTCGGGCGCATATTCGATCAATTTTCCTTGTAGGAAAAAGGCTGCAAAGTCTGAAGTGCGCGCAGCTTGTTGAACAGAATGTGGCACAAGGATGACCGTATATTCTTTTTTGAGTTCATCAAGTGCATCTTCGACTTTGCTGGTAGAGATGGGATCAAGACCGGAGGTGGGTTCATCGAGCAAGATGACATCAGGTTCGAGGGCGAGTGAGCGTGCCAAACAAAGACGCTGCTGCTGCCCACCCGAGAGGGCGATAGCTGGTTCATCGAGGCGGTCGTGGACTTCATCCCAAAGTGCGGCAAGTTTCAGGCTGCGTTCGACAGCTTCATCGTGGCGAGATTTGCGTTTTTCGCCAGCCAGTTCAAGCCCGTAAGTGAGATTGCCACGAATGCTGAAAGGCAGCACAACGGGGCGGGCAAAAACCATCCCGACTTTGCGGCGCAGGGCGATCACATCCACTTTGGGGTCGAGGATATTCTCTCCATCGAGCAGGATTTTCCCCGATACGTTCTCGACATCGGCTAGGTCGTTGAGCCGATTCAGGCAGCGCAACAATGAGCTTTTTCCGCCTCCCGCCGGCCCGAAAAGCACGGTCGTTGCATTGGAAACAATATCCAGACTGACGTCATTAAGCGATTCCGTTCCGTCAGAATATTGGAGTGTGAGATTTTCTATAACGATTTTATTCATTTCTTCTACCATTGCCTTTTCGCTCGAGCTCTTGAGCGGATAAGGGTAGCTATCATGTTCATACCTAGAACAAAAACCAGCAAAACTAAGGCTGTACCATATTGGATCTTTATGGGCATCTCAGGTACTTGGGTGGAGATCACAAAAAGGTGATATGGCAATGCCATTGTCGCGTCAAAAGGGCTGTGAGGGAGACGAGGCAAGAAGAAAGCTGCGCCTGTAAAAAGGATCGGGGCTGTTTCGCCAGCGGCACGTTCCAAGCCCAAAATAACGCCAGTGATAATGCCTGGCAATGCTTCAGGGAGCACCGTGCGGCGAATGGTCTGCCAGCGTGTCCCACCGAGCGAGATGCTGACGGTGCGGAATGATTGCGGTACGGCTCGCAAGGCTTCTTCGGCGGTGCTGATGATGACGGGGAGAGTCATGATCGAGAGTGTTAATGATGCCGAGAGCATACTTGTTCCGAATTTCAGGAAGAGGACGAAAAGCCCTAAGCCGAAGAGACCGTAAACGACCGAAGGGATACCAGCCAAATTAATAATTGCCAAACGGATTAAACGAGTAGCTTTGTTATCGGGCGCATATTCTGAGAGATAAATGGCTGCGGCAATACCCAAAGGCACGGAGAAAATAGCTGTGCCAAGAGTGAGATAGAATGTCCCGATGATGGCGGGTAAGATGCCGCCTTCACGCATCCCGTCACGAGGGAAGCCGCTAATGAATTCCCAGGACATGGCAGGGAATCCCTGTGCGATAATGTAGATGACTGTTGCAATGATGGGGATGATGGTCATCAGGGTCATCAATGTCAGGAGGGAAAAGCCCAGCTTTTCAGTGAATTCTCGGTTTTTGGTGAAGAAATTATTCATGGGATAATATCTCTATGGGAAATTAGGACAAAACTCTTTCAGCGCGTTTTTTCTGTCGGAAGACAACGGCTGAGGCGGTAACGTTAACAAAGAGCGAGATCAGGAACAAGACCATGCCGATGAAGAAGAGCACGTGATAATGTGTACTGGCGTTAGCGACTTCGCCCATTTCGGCGGCGATGGTGGCTGTCATCGTGCGGACGGGGGAGAAGAGATCGGCGAGACCTGTTGCGAGGATGGGAGCGTTGCCGGTGACCATCATCACGGTCATCGTTTCGCCGATGGAACGTCCTACACCGAGCATGACGGCGGTTAATACGCCAGAGCGGGCTGCGGGCAATGTGACGCGCCAAATGGTCTGCCAGCGGGTTGCGCCGAGGGCGAGAGCCGCATCGCGGTAGGATTTTGGGACAGCATCCAGCGCATCTTCAGCGATAGATACTACAGTCGGGATGGCGATCCCACCCAAGAGCAGGGACCCGGATAATGCCGTTAAACCCGTGGGCAAGTTCAGGGTCAAGCGGAGAGCCGGAGAAAGGATCAAAATCCCCAAAAAACCGAGTACAACGGAGGGTAATCCGCCTAATAATTCGACCAAAGGTTTGAGCAAATTCCGCACCCAACGAGGGGCAATTTCTGAGAGATAAATGGCAGTGCCGATCCCGAATGGTACGGCTATTAATCCTGCGCCGACGGTCACGAGCAATGAGCCGGTGATGAGCGGCAGGATGCCATAATAGCTCTCGATGGGATACCAGCGTAAATCGAAAAGATCGCCGAGCGGGACTTCGCTGAGGGTGGGGAGACCTTCTTTCAGAAGAAAGAAGAAGATCAGGGTGACAAAAATAATGGCTGAGTAGCCAGAAAATTTGATAAGGCGGGTGATGATGAATTCACGCCAGTTTAGGTCTTTTTCCATAGTTTTTCCAAGTAACTGTCACTGCAAGCATCTTTTTGCGAAGCGGTCTCCCTCATTATCTCGGAGATTGCTTCGGCGGTGAAACTGCTTCGCAATGACATAATCGTTTAATTTATCGGCACAAAGCCCAATTCTTTAACAATATCTTGCGCAACTTCCTGCATGATCCATTCAAGATATTCTGCGACAACGCCTTCCGGCTCGCCGTTGGTATACATATAAAGATCACGGGCAATCGGGTAAGTGCCGGCGTTGACAGTCTCTACCGAGGGCAAAATATATTCATCGCTAACTTCGGGGGCAATTGCAATCACTTTCAGGTCGTGCGGTACATAACCCAAACCGTCGTAGCCGATGGCATTCGGGTTTTGGCGCACTTCAACGATAATGCCTTCTGAAGAGGGGAGTAATAGGGTATTGGTAGAAAAAAGTGTCTCGGACTCTTTATCACCCAGGCGTAAAACGGTTTCGAGAAAATAGACATGAGTGCCGGAATTGGTCTCACGAGAAAGGCGTACGATCGGGCGATCATCGCCACCAACTTCACTCCAGTTCGTATAAACGCCACTGTAAATATCGGAGATTTGCTGCAAAGTCAACTTAGTAACGGGATTTTCAGGATTAACGATCACCGCAATGGCATCTCTGGCGATGATATGCTCAACGGGTATGATTCCCTTTTCGGCAGCGAGATCGATCTCTTTTTGTTTGATCTGGCGGGATGCGTTGGCAATATCCACTGTGCCATTAACCAGCGCAGCGATACCCGTTCCTGACCCGCCGCCTGTTACCGATAAACGGATATCGGGGTGGTCCGATTGGTATTGCTCCGCCCATGCCAAGGCCAAATTGACGATGGTATCCGAGCCTTTATTTTCGATATAGGTTTGGGGGGCTGAGTCTGTGGCACCTTCTCCACCAGCGGAGCAGGAGACCAAAAAGAGAAGTAAGAGGGAAAGAAATAAGATGCGTTTCATCGGCGAGAATTATAACTTATTTTGCGAGTTGGCAATCTTTAACAACTTGTTAACGCGGCAAATCTTTTTTACGGTAAAATCACCCCATGACAAATATCGAACCTGTTTTCACCATTGAAAATCTCAATTTCTACTACGGGGAGAATAGGGCGTTGTCCAATATCAATATGGACATCATGCCCCGCAAAGTGACCGCCCTGATCGGGCCTTCCGGCTGTGGTAAATCGACCTATCTGCGTTGCCTAAATCGGATGAACGATACTATTGATGGTACACGAGTTGAAGGCGAAATTCGCCTGCACGGAGAAAATATCTACGCGTCCGAAACTGATGTTGTGGAACTCCGTCAGCGGGTGGGGATGGTTTTTCAAACTCCGAACCCTTTTCCTCAGTCCATTTTTGATAATGTCGCTTTTGGTCCACGCGTTTTAGGCCTCGTGGAGGATAAAGCATCTCTCCAAGAGACCGTTGAGCAGAGTCTCACTAAAGCCGCCCTTTGGGATGATGTCAAAGACGATCTAAAACAGGGCGCACTCAGCCTTTCGCTGGGACAGCAACAACGTCTTTGCATTGCGCGAGTCATCGCCGTGCAGCCTGAAGTGATTTTGATGGACGAATCTACATCTGCGCTGGATCCTATCGCAACGGGGCATGTCGAAGATCTGATCGCAGAACTCAAAGAAGATTACACGATTGTCATTGTTACGCACAATATGCAGCAAGCTGCACGTGTCTCTGATGTAACCGGTCTCTTTTGGCTGGGTGAACTGATTGAGTTCAATAAAACAAAAGAGATATTTACGCGCCCGAAAGAAGAACTGACTGAAGCCTACATTACAGGCAGGATGGGATAAAAAACTCACATGAAATTCTGAGCCACCCCTAAAAAGGTGGCTTTCTTGTATCCGGAAGCTATCATAAAGTTTGAAAAGCCCTTTGCGTAGAAGATAGCGTAGCTGCTGAAGACTGCCAGACATCAGGCTGGATACGCTTTTCTGCCATCCCATTTTCTGCTTGCGCGATAATATAATCCACCATCCTGGCGGGGATATTGACACCGGTCGTTTCAATGCTGTTGCGGAATTCCATCGTGTGATTGACCTCGTTGACAGTAAAGCTATCTTCCGTCTCAAAGAGATCTACCGCAAGTAAACCTCCGCCCATCGCTCTTGCTGTTTGGCGGCATATCTGCTCCAGCTCTGGTGTAAGTGGACAGTTGGTAGCCACCCCGCCACGTGCCGTGTTCGTGATCCAATTTTCAGATGAGCGATAGATTGCACCAATTACTTCATCCCCGATCACAAAGGCGCGGATATCACGTCCCGGCTTATTAATATATTCCTGCACATAAAAAACTTTATGATTTACGCCCAAAGATGCCTTATGCTCAATAACCGCTTCTGCCATTTCGTGGCTGTCCACGCGCGCGAGCAAACGTCCCCATGAACCGACAACGGGCTTAAGCACGCAGGGATAACCCATTTCATCCGTTGCTTGTAGCGCGGTATCGCTATCGAATGCCATCAGCACGCGCGGGGTAGGGATGCCCCTCTGCGCCAGAATTTGGCTGGTGATATATTTGTCGCCACATTTTTCTGCAACATTGGATGGGTTAACAACAGGAACTCCATGCGCTTCAAACATCCGAGAAACATAAAGTCCGCGTGAAAGTGAAATTGAGCGTTCGAGAACGACATCCACATCTACGGGAAGTTCAGAGATGTCAAAATAGCGGTTGCCGTCGTTGATGCGCACAACCTCGACATTTGGGCGTGATTCCAACTCCTTGAGTAATAACTTTTCTTCAACACGAAGACGAGAGTAGAGAAATCCGACACGAATCATTTTTAGCTCCTTTGGTAGAAAACAAAAAACGCGCTCTCCGATGATGGAGAGCGCGTTTGGTCATAAGTGAATAATTGCGTGCTAAAGCACGTTTTTTATGAAATCATCCTTAACCCAAACTGCCCACAGATCCATTCACCGAAGGTGCGGATGCGGGCTGGGGTTTAGCTTTAGCCTTTAGAGCGAAAGATATAAAGGTTGCGTTCATAATTGGCGGTATTCTATCATCGTTGAGATATATGTCAAGGAAATGGGAGCAAGCCCAAATCACGTTCGTTGCCGCGCTTTGAGAGAAAAAAGATATTTGAGTTGATTCCGTGTAGAGTAAATCTAAGTTTCTAATTTGGATGTAGGTAGAAAAGGAGTACAATACGGCTATGAATATTCCTTATGGTCCTCTCCTGGTTGTTGAAGATGTCCCCAATATTCTGGAGTTACTTACAGTTACCTTGCGTTTTAAGGGCTATCCCGTGATCACTGCAAGCAATGGTGAAGAAGCTCTCGCAATGATCGCCAAAGAACGCCCTGCGCTTATCATTACAGACATTCTAATGCCCAAAATGGATGGCTATGCTTTTGTGCAAAAATTACGCACAGATGTCAAAACGCACGACATTCCCATTATCTTTCTCTCAGCAACTTACGTTACTCCTGAAGACAAAACCTTTGCCCTAAGCCTTGGCGCATCGCGCTTTATTGAAAAGCCCATCGACACTGAAGATTTTCTTCTCACCATCGCTGAGCTGCTCACACAAGGACCTTCAACCATCCCGCAACCTCTTGAAGATGACGAATTTTATATTGGGTACAGGCAACGCCTTGAAAATAAATTACGCCATAAAAATACCCAGATCACACGCACAGAGCGTCTTCTAAAAACTTTACCAGCAGAGCAGGTGTCTTCCTTTGAACAACTTCTTGATCAAGCGAATAGAGATAGAAACCAGATCCGTGCTGAATTAAAAGAAATTCAGAAAATACTCAAGAACTTCCCCGAAATCGAATGACAACACCTAAACTTACAGACCTCGAAAAGCTGGCCAAAGAAGCTGGCAAAATTTTACATGCTGGTTATAACAAAACGCATCAGGTGGAATATAAAAGCACTATTGATCCTGTTACTGAAGTTGATCGTCAAACAGAGGAATTTTTACTTAAATCTATTTTAGGAAAATTCCCCGATCATCATATTCTTGCTGAAGAAAATGGTGTTGTAGAAGGAGATAACGACCATATCTGGTATATAGATCCATTGGATGGAACGGTCAATTACGCCCACAATATCCCCATCTTTTGTGTTTCTATTGCCTACGCTTACAAACGTGACATCAGGCTTGCTACCGTTTATGATCCGATGCGTGACGAACTTTTTTCTGCCGCGCGTGGACAAGGGGCATGGATAAACGGAAAACCTATCCGCGCATCTCAGGTGACTGAGCTTGAGCGCAGCCTCCTCGTGACAGGTTTCCCTTACGATATGTGGGAAACCCCAAACGATAATCTTGACAACTACGGTCATTTTGCAAAACTGACGCAAGGCGTCCGCAGGCTGGGCGCTGCCGCACTTGATCTTTGCTACGTTGGCGCAGGCCGATTTGAAGGATTTTGGGAGCATTCCCTCCAACCCTGGGACGTGGCAGCCGGCGGCTTGATCGCCGAAGAAGCCGGAGCAAAAGTAACAAATATTAAAGGCGGGAAAGATTACGTCTCTCAGCCAGTCTCAATTCTCGCCGCACCATCCGCATTGCATGAGAAAATGATGACAGTAATAGAAAACACCCATAAAAAATGAAACGTTGCAGGATTGGTATAAAAAGTATGTAAAATTATAGTTTTTATAGCCATAGCGAGTACAATGAAGGGGTGAAAAATATGAGCAGTTCTGCTGAGATTCCAATTAGCCGCACAAAAATTATCGTGCCAGAACCGCGCGTCGATCTGCTTTCTCGAACGCGCTTGCTGGATTTAATTTACCAACTACTCGATAAAAAACTATCTCTCATCTCAGCTCCGGCAGGCTATGGAAAAACCTCAGCATTGGTCGACTTTGCTCATCAAAGCGATTTCCCCGTCTGCTGGCTCTCATTAGATACGCTTGACAGAGACCCGCAACGCTTTATTGGTTATTTTATTGCGGCACTTTCCCAACGTTTCCCTGACTTTGGCGGGCAAGCGAAAGCGCTACTTGCGGAAATAACCTCCTTCGAACCGAAGCAGATGGAATCTTTGGTTGTTACATTGGTCAATGATCTATATGAAAATGCTCGTGAACACTTTGTCTTAATTTTAGATGACTATCACCTTGTTGACTATGTTGAAGAAATTCAGCACTTCATTAATCGCTTTATTC
>CAZOOX010000098.1:0-15169 GCA_964581545.1 uncultured Anaerolineaceae bacterium | reverse complement strand
CCCGTTCGTGTGTTGGCGCACACTTACGGGTCGTTTTTTATTGTTTTCTCCCCTAAATTATACCAGAAAACAGAACAAAAGAGCTAAAAATAGCTTGTGTAAATCTAGAGTTAGTTATTTGTTGCACGCAGAGAGCGCGGACTTTTTGTAGCCTCAGTGTGATACAATCGTATTACGATATCCTTTTCGATAGGAGATATGTATGAATACCGTAACTGTTTCATCCAAATACCAAGTGGTCATTCCGCAAAAAGTGCGACAAGCACTACGAATCAAGCCAGGACAAAAAATGCAAATGATCGAATACGGGCATCAGATTATCATGATACCTGTCCGCCCTATTCAAGATGCGCGGGGTTTACTGCGAGGCATTGACACAGATCCGCAACGAGAAAAGGTGGATCGGGAATTATGAACATTGTTGATTCTTCCGGCTGGCTAGAGTATTTCGCCGACGGTGAGAACGCGTCTTTTTTTGCGCCCGTTATTGAAGATACCGAAAACCTGATTGTCCCTGTTGTTGTGATCTATGAAGTTTTCAAACGCTTGATGGTTTTGCGTGATGAACAAACCGCGCTGGTTTTTATCGGTGATATGAATCAGGGACAGCTTGCTGAACTAACCGCCTCGATTGCCCTACACGCTGCCAAACTTTCTACAGAATTGAAACTTGCCATGGCAGATAGCATGATCCTTGCAACTGCTCGCGCTCATAACGCTGACCTGTGGACACAGGGTGCCGATTTCGAGGGTATCGATGGTGTGAAATATATTGCCAAAGGTTGACCTACACCTCGATCAATTGAAAGAGCTTAGAAACAAAGTCTGCCAAATCGCAGCCAAGTATAGAATTACACATGTCGTAGAGTTTTTTCCTGGAATCTTAGAAAAAAGGAAACTGAATTCATTTCCTCAATAGCAACTCGCCTGAAAATTAAAGAGTATCATATCGTCGGTTCTGAATAAGACAAAGCCTAACGTTTTTTCTACTTAGTGCACAGATTTTGGAAAAACCTTATCTGAAACACACAAGACCCATAGAGACTTAGCTCCCGAAACCATTTTCAACAGTTGTGTGGAAATACGCAGCAATGAGTTTTTTTCTTGATACGCCTGGAAAGATTACATATTATTGCAAAGCTGAAAGCTTTGCTGGAACAATTGGAAACCAAGATGAAAAGTATAAAATTCCACAAAAATACAGCTGAAGTATTCATCCCAGATGATGCCCCTCTAAAAGATGCTCTCACACGCACCACCCATCTTTGCATCGCTGCCCATCAAGATGATATTGAAATCATGGCGGCGTCTTCCATCGTAGAGTGCTTTCAGAAAGAAGATAAATGGTTTACAGGTGTAGTGGTTGCCGATGGACGTGGCTCAGCACGAATAGGTATTTATGAAAACTATACTGATGAAAAAATGCGCCTAGTACGATTTAAGGAGCAGCGCAAAGCCGCAATCATCGGGGAATATGCTGCACAAATTATGTTGGACTATCCCAGCAGAATGGTTAAAGATGCCAGGAATACATCTTTTGTAGAAGACATTATCTCTATTTTAAAAGTAACAAATCCGAGTGTAGTTTATACGCATAATTTGGCGGATAAACATGAATCTCATGTTGGCGTTGTGCTAAAAGTAATAAATGCCATGCGTAATTTGTACAGCAACTCTGACAGACCTCTCCCAAAACTATTTGGTTGCGAAGTCTGGCGAGACCTCGATTGGATGAGAGATAGTGAAAAAATTATCTTAGATACATCTAAACAGAGCAACTTGCAAACTGCATTATTAAGTATTTTTGACTCCCAGATCAGTGGAGGCAAACGCTACGATCTAGCTACAATGGGCAGACGCCGAGCAAATGCCACTTACTTTTCTTCGCATAGAGTTGATAATACAACGGGATTAAATTACGGAATGGATTTAACGCCATTAATCGAAAATCCTGATTTAGATATTCAAAAATATGCTCTAGATTTCATCAAAAACTTCTCTGATGATGTCGGAAATTTAATCGCAAAACTAAGCTGAAGCTCCGTTAAATTTTCTCATCAGAACAAGACACAGCATAAAAATGGCGGTATAATTGCGCTTCTTGCGAAGTGCAAGAATATCCAAAAAGCACGCAGGTTGTTGTGTGAACAATCCGTGCAGAGTTTTGGGGTGAATATAGTAACCCCAAAAGAATTCTATGATTGAAAAATCAAGGAGAAAGAAATGAAGAAAACGCTATTTGTAGTATTTATGCTTATGGCTCTCGTATTGAGTGCTTGTGGCGGTGCCGCCCCCGCAGAAGAAGCTCCCGTAGTTGAAGAAGCACCTGCTGCCGAAGCTGAAGAAGCACCAGCCGTAGAAGAAGCACCTGAAGTGGAAGCAACTGACAAACTCGTCATTTACTCCCCTAACAGCGACAATTTGCTCAACTCCACAATCCCCGTATTTGAAGAAATGTACGGTGTAGAAGTTGAAGTTATCTCCGCTGGAACCGGCGAGGTCTTCAAACGTCTACAGGGCGAAAAGAATAACCCCTACGCTGATGTCGCTTACGGTGGCGCTTACGCAACTTACATGATCAACGCAGACCTCTTCCAAGATTACACTTCCGTCAACAACGACAATATCATGGAACTCTATCAGAACACCACCGGCTATATTACGCCCTACGTTCTTGATGGCAGCGTTATCCTCGTCAACAAAACACTCATTGGCGATATCGAAATCAACGGTTATGCTGATCTTCTCAACCCCGAATTGGCTGGAAAAATCGTTTCCGCCAACCCCACCGCTTCCTCCAGCGCTTATGCTCACCTGACCAATATGCTCAACGCTATGGGCGATGGCGACTATGAAAGTGAAGAAGCTTGGGCATTTGTTGCCGACCTCTTCGCCAACACCGTAGTTATCGACAGCTCCAGCTCGGTATGGAAAGGTGTTCGTGATGGCGAGTACACCGTTGGTCTTTCTTATGAAGATCCCAGCGCAACCCTCGTTCGTGATGGCGCAGACGTTGAAGTTATCTACATGGACGAAGGCGTAGTCTACCTCCCCGCCGGCTCCGGTATCATCAAAGATGCCAAGAACCTCGTCAACGCACAACGCTTCATCGACCTCATCACCTCCCCCGAAATCCAAAATGCTTTCGGCACAACCCTCACCAATCGCCCCGTAATGGCCGACGTAGCAACCCCCGACTACATGACCCCCATTTCTGAAATTAACGTAATTGAAGAAGATATGGAATATGTATATCAGAACAAAGAAGCTCTCCAAGATCACTTCAAGGAAATCTTCGTAGCAACTCAATAAATTACTAAGTTTGTTGGGGAAGGCTGATTATTCAGCCTTCCCCATTTTTTTAGGATAAAACGCTTCGCTCGTGATTTGGGCTGGAGTGTTGCATCCCAAACATCTTCTCGGCGTGAGCGGGACAATGCCTACGCCACGAAAATGTTGACCAATGCCACGCAAGTTAAAATCAAGTTCGTGCCGAGGCTTTTCATCCCCCCCAAAGTTTTTTAGAAATTATCCCTTTAATCTTCCCATCCTAAAATAAAAGAAGGTGCAATATGAGCGTTAATATAAAAATAAACAATGCGGTTAAAAAATTTGGCGAAAACACCGTCATCTCTGATATTTCTGTTGATATTAAGGATAAGGAATTATTTACGCTTCTTGGACCTTCCGGGTGCGGAAAAACAACCTTGCTCAGAATGATTGCTGGCTTCAATACAATTGAAGGCGGGGAGTTTTATTTCGATGAGAAAATGATTAACGATATGGAAGTTAGCCGCCGCAATATCGGGATGGTCTTCCAAAATTATGCAATTTTCCCGCATTACTCTGTGCGCCAAAATGTGGAGTTTGGTCTAAGAAATCGCAAACTTGCTAAGGACGTTGTCACCGAAGAAGCCGATAAATTCTTGAAACTCATGCAAATATATGAGTATCGAGACAGAAAACCGGAACAACTTTCGGGTGGGCAGCAACAGCGTGTTGCGCTTGCAAGGGCTTTAGTGATTAAGCCGGATGTGCTGTTAATGGATGAGCCTTTGTCGAACTTAGATGCAAAACTTCGCTTAGAAATGCGACAGGTTATTCGAGATATTCAGAAAGAAGTTGGTATTACGACAGTATATGTAACGCACGACCAAGAAGAGGCAATGGCAATTTCTGACAGAATTGCTGTGATGGATGAGGGAATTATCCAGCATGTTGGTACGCCGCAAGAAATTTATCATCGCCCGCGCAATATGTTTGTGGCAACCTTTATTGGTCGCACCAATTTTGTAGATGCTCATTATCTTGCTAAAGAAGAGCTTCTAAAAGTAGGGGAATATAGTTGTAAAGTTGAAAATATATCTCTTGAAGAAAATAGCGACGTTATTCTTTCAGTGAGACCGGAAGATATTCTTTTACACGAAGAGGCTGAGACTTCACTAAAAGGTGTTATTAAAGACAGCTTTTTCTTAGGCTTGAATACCCATCAATTGGTGGAATTGCAACATAATAAGCAACTTGTTGAAGTTATACGGGAATCATCGCTAGAAAACGAATTGCGGGTTGGTGAAAAGGTTTCTCTTTCGATAAAGGGGTACAAAGTAAATCTCTTTTCAAAAGATAAAAAAGAAAATCTTGTAAAAGGGAGCTAAACATGAACAGAAAACCAAAATTTGATCTTTGGACTGTGGTAATGTTTGCTCTCTTGGGCATATATGGGGTTTTTCTCATCTACCCCATGATGAATTTGCTCGCTCAAGCAGTCATCGATAAAGAGACCGGCGCATTTACCTTAGCCTATTTCGTTGAGTTCTTCAGTACCCCCTATTATTTTAATACGCTGGTGAACAGCTTTAAAGTAACTTTTTGGGTAACTATTCTTACTGTTGTCATCGCTACCCCACTGGCATATATTTTTTCTCGCTATGAAATAAAAGGAAAAGGACTTTTAAGGATTTTAATTATCCTTTCTTCAATGTCTGCCCCTTTTATTGGCGCTTATTCATGGATTTTGCTTTTAGGTCGAAACGGTGTAATAACACAGTTCTTTAATAACACTCTAGGCATCACCATTCCAAATATCTATGGCTTTATCGGCATTTTGCTCGTGCTCACCTTGCAACTGTATCCATTGATCTTTCTTTATGTTTCCGGTGCACTAAAAAATGTAGACAACTCCCTCCTCGAAGCCAGTGAAAACTTGGGCGTTTCTGGCGTGAAACGTTTCTTCATGATTATTATCCCACTGATTACGCCAACTCTTTTTGCAGGTGGCCTGCTTGTCTTTATGCGCGCCTTAGCCGATTTTGGTACGCCAATGTTAATTGGCGAAGGTTTTAGAACTTTCCCCGTCACCATATTTAATGAGTTTATTAGCGAAATAGGCGGAGATGACGGATTTGCCGCAGCGATTTCTATTGTTGCCATCATCATTACTACATTTGTGTTTTTGGCGCAAAAATATTTATCGTCACGAAACACATTTACCATGACGGTACTCAACAAAATCAGGCCCGAAAAAACTACCGGTTTAAAGAATATTTTTATTCATGCCTATTCATATACGCTGGTCAGTATTTCTATAATGCCGCAGCTTTATATCTTTTATACATCCTTTAAGAAGACACAAGGGCTAACCTTTGCCCCGGGATACTCTCTACAAAGCTATTACGACGCCTTTGACAAAGTCGGAAAAGCAATTGCCAACACGATCATGATCCCGGCCGTATCGCTTGTGTTCATCATCTTTTTGGCAGTGCTTTTAGCCTATATCTCGGTAAGACGCTCCGGGGTTTTCTCCAACATCTTGGATGCAATTTCAATGGTGCCTTATATTATCCCCGGTTCAGTTGTGGGTATCGCACTACTCATTGCCTTCAATAAACCCCCTATCATATTAAGTGGCACTATGGTCATTATGATCGTCGGGTTAATTATTCGTAGGCTACCCTACACCATCCGCTCCAGTGCCGCTATTTTGCAACAAATTTCTATCAATATCGAAGAAGCCGCCTTAAGTTTAGGAAGCTCTAAACTCAACACTTTCTACAGAATAACAATGCCCATGATGGCAGCAGGCATCGTCTCCGGTGCAATTCTGAGCTGGATCACAATGATCAGCGAACTCTCTACAGCCATTCTTCTCTACACATCGCGCACACAGACCCTCACCGTAGCCATATATACGCAAATCATTCGTGGGAATTACGGAATTTCAGCTGCACTCTCTACTCTTTTGGCTGTTTTAACAATTACCTCTTTGTTGATATTCAACAAAGTTTCAAAAGGTGGAGACCTGTCTCTATAAAACCCTTGTATAGGATAAAAAAAACGCGTCGCGCCTGATTTAGGCCTGGTTTCTTTCTAAAAACAGGATGCCCAACCCCAAAAACTATGACCCTCATCTCCGAAATACACGAGCAGCCTGCCCGTTTAGCTAACCTACTTTTATCACAACGAAAAACTGTTGAAGAAATAGCGAAGGCTATTCACTCACGAGATATTCAATTCGTCTTTCTCGCGGCACGCGGCACATCTGATAATGCCGGTAGATATGCCAATTATCTCTGGGGCGCAAAAAACAGCCTTCCGATGGCCTTAGCGGCTCCATCCCTATTTACCTATTATCAGCAACCGCCGAAAATTATGAATGCTCTCGTCGTCGGAATTTCACAGTCGGGACAATCGCCAGACATTGTTAACGTACTTGCAGAAGGAAAAAAGCAAGGTAACCTGACGCTCGCCATCACCAATGAGCCAAATTCTCCCCTCGTGCAAAGCGCTGATTTTGTACTCGACATTCAGGCTGGAGATGAAAAAGCTGTTGCAGCGACCAAGACTTATACATCCCAACTAATGACAATCGCGATGCTTTCCGCAGCTATGTCTGGGTCAGCATCACGCTGGGGGGAGCTGGAGCAAGTTTCGGGTTGGGCGCGAGACGTACTTGTCCAAGAGCAGAAAATCGCACAAGCCGCGCAACGTTATCGCTATATGCAGCAATGTGTCGTTTTAGGGCGTGGCTATAATTATGCGACTGCCTTCGAGTGGGCGTTGAAAATGAAAGAATTAACCTATGTCGCAGCCGAGCCGTATTCATCCGCAGATTTCAAACATGGTCCTGTTGCAATGGTTGAAAGCGGATTCCCTGTCTTTGCGGTTTCTCCAAAGGGAAAAGTTTTCGATTCGATGCAAAATATGCTGAAGCATCTCAAAAATGATTTGCGAGCAGAATTGATCATCGTCTCCAACTCTCTTGCCGCGTTAGAGTTGGCGGAAGCTGCTATTTCCATCCCTGAGCGTGTTCCTGAATGGCTTACTCCTTTAGTCGGAATCATCCCTGCCCAATTATTTGCTTATTATCTAACTTTAGCAAAAGGTTATGATACTGAGCAGCCAAGAACGATCTCGAAGATAACGGAGACGCGTTAACTTTGTTTAACTTACATCTAGAGAGAAACTGTTTATCAGCTTTTTCAGCTTTGTGCCTCGCACAATTTC
Organism: uncultured Anaerolineaceae bacterium; assembly: GCA_964581545.1. Classification (GTDB taxonomy): domain Bacteria; phylum Chloroflexota; class Anaerolineae; order Anaerolineales; family Villigracilaceae; genus Desulfolinea. The sequence continues at coordinate 7,666 of CAZOOX010000098.1, read as the reverse complement.
AAAAGAACCTCGAATCTGATTAGAAACGTATGTCAGAATCTGACTAAAGAAAATTATAGTAGAATGTAATTTGCGATCTGCTAAGTACCTGAAAAAACCCTATTGAATTGTAGATCATCGGGTTAGCTCGTTGACCAAGTTTTTCCTTCTAAGTTGGCTTCCACAAGACTGGAACTCATAATCCGGAGATCGCAGGTTCGAGTCCTGCCCCGCTGCAAAAAGAGACACCTAATGGGTATCTTTTTTGCGTTTACCCCCTTTTTACAGGACTGGGAACTGCGATTATTTGGGGGCAAATCCCATTACCAAGCTTGTGGACTTTGAAAACCTATAGTTGATATCAAAATAGCTTGTGTAAATATTTATTTATTGTGTCCACGCGCGAGCACACACAGGTTTCTGTAATACCGAATGGAGGAAAACGACCCGTTAAGATCAGGTTTACTCGATTACTCTGTAGCGTGTTGCTCGTCCTAAACCCAGCCGCTCAATGCGCTTCAAGTCCATCAGTCGATTGAGAACCTGACTGATCGTGCTTCTGGGTATGTCAAGATTTTCTGACAATTCCTTCGGTGTTACTTCTACACGTGATTGCATGTATTGCCAAACCTTCAATTGCGCAGGGGAAAGTAATTTCTCTATATTTTCAGCAGATAGTAAAGTGATGGCTTCCTTTGCCTGTTTCAAAGTCACATCCAGATAAAAAACCAACCAGGGAACAATCGTTGGGTCGTCTGTTTTCAAAGTCTTTTGACTTTGACGTAAAGCAAGATAGTAGTCGGGCTTATTATCCTCAATGATCTTTTCATGCGAAACATAGGGCATAAAAGCATAGCCCGCTTGCAACATCAGCATATTGGTCAAAATCCTTGAAAGCCGACCATTTCCATCCTGAAACGGGTGAATTTGCAGGAATTGCACGAGGAAGTTACCAATCAGAAGCAAAGGGTGGCTGCTTTGCTTCTGAAGCGCATCTATGAACCATTCCGTCAGTTCTTGCATTTCCTTGCCGGTCAACCAGGCTGGCGTAGTATCGAATAAAACACCAACCGATTGTCCAGCAGAATCAACCATCATGACCTTGTTTTCAGCGTGTTTGTAATCCCCTCGATGCAGCTTATCCTTTTCAACATATTTGAGTAGTTCTTTATGAAAATGTTTGATGATGCTTTCAGAAAAATGCAAGGATCGCCACGAATCAAAGACATTGTTGAGCAACTCAAAATATCCCTGTACTTCCTGTTTGTCGCGATCCCCAAATTGTTGGATTGAAATCCCACGCATCAATTTTTCAATATCTTCATCGGACAGACGTGCACCTTCAATACGCGTGGATGCTCCGGTTGAAGTCACTAAAACAGAGCGCTTTAGCCGCCCTAAAACCTGTGGACTGAGTTGTGCGCCGCCAATCCACTGCCCTTTTAATTCATCTATCTGAGCGATCTTTGCCCAAACGAGGCCAGGTAAATTTTCTAGTCTTTGATCCATGGGATGCGTCATTTTTATTTCCTTACAAATCAACTATGTGAGATTATATAAGAAAATCGTGCTTGTGCCAAGTGGAGCGAAGGGTCAACCAGGGCGTACGCATATAAATCCTTCTTCGTGCGGGCTAAAGCCACTTCCTCAGCACATGGAAGCCCTGTCGGCTGGAATTAAGTCGGATTTATCCGACTTTCACGCTCTGAGGCAGGATTTTAGTCCGCACCGAAAACAATTTGCGAATGAAACGTCCATTTTGAAAATAGTCAACGTATGGAATTTGTTTTTTTATACAAGAATCCGGTGGATTTCTCGCATAAAATCGCATAAATTTATGTGCGTTTGCCCTGAGGGTCAACGAGTGGGGCTTGATAACTTATGTTCTTTGTGAAAGTTGAGCTAAAAAGAAAATCACCCCGCTTAAATGGGGGTGATTTTTATGTTATCAATCGCTAATCAGGTTAATAAATGTCTATTCTGCGAGCAGTTTGCGAGCAAATCCCATAGAAACTATGGACGAATAAGCAAAATTCGGACACTTTAAAGCAATTTTCGCACACTTTATAGGTGAAGTGGACGAGAAAACACGCAACAGACGTACTTTAAGCCAACTCGCTAAAATATGGTATTTGCGGTGGAACTTCAAAAAAAGATCGATTATTTCTTTTCCTTCATCTAGTGTGACAATGTTTAGTGGTCTTCCAGGGAAACTTGATTCAAACCACAATCGGTTTTTAAGCAAAGCCTTTTTGTCTGTTATAAAAATATTGGTTGTGTTACGGTGAAGTAAAACTGCTTGGACAAATATTGAGACAATGGATTCTAATTCCTCAGTTGTTATATCTTGTTTCCCATGTATTCGAGAGCCAATTTCTTTCATGTCTTTCATGGAGTACCCAAAAGCGATCTCTCTTTTTTGCCTATCGGACTCAATATGAATACTGTGGATTTCCTTGTTGTTTTCAAATTCTTTGGTGAAAGCTGGGATTTCTTCTAAGTCTTTGTGATTTGTTTTTCCAGGAGTACGAACAAAGTCGATAAAATCTAATCGAGAATACTCAAGTAATATGTTTGTGTTTAGCTCACTGATGGACAGGAAATTATCAAAGCTATCCGTATCTATCAATATTGCTAGTTTTTGTTTTGACAGTAAGTCTTTGCTAGTTAACATATTATTTGTCTCTGTATGAAAAAAGCGGAAAGGCACTCCACCTTTCCGCTTTCCAAATCTACCTCAACTTCTCCTCCACCCAGCCAGCGACCGTTCCTAAAACTTCATCCAGCTTGCTCGCATCCTTGCCGCCTGCTTGGGCCAGTGTGGGGCGTCCACCGCCACCACCGCCCAGGGGTGTGGCGACGAATTTGACCAGATCGCCTGCCTTGATACCCCGTTTGACCAAATCGTCGGTTATGGCGGCGATGACCATCGGGCGTTCGTTCACCACACAAGCCAAAACAGCAACTGCATTTTCGGGATTCCGTTCACGGAATTTATCTGCCATTTTGCGCAGCATATCTACATTCGCTTCTTTGAGCACGGCGGTTAAAACTTCCACTTCGCCGACAGAAGATGTTTCGTCCAGCACACGGTTGAAATCGACCGCTGCCAAATTTTGGCGTAAATGCGTAATGGTGCTGCGCATCTCTTTCATTTCACCGAGTGCGCTCTGGGCGCGTTCGAGCATTTTATCGGGCGTGGTCGTCATCATCGCCGCAGCCTGATTGAGCACAGAAAAACGCTTCTGGATCAGATCATAAGCTGCGCGCCCCGTGATGGCCTCGATGCGCCGAATCCCGGCTGCCGCACTGCCTTCGCTCGTGATCACGAATGTCCCCACCTCGCCGCTGCTCGCGCAATGTGTCCCGCCGCAGAGTTCGTTTGAGAAATCGCCCATTTTCAGGTTTCGCACGGTATCAGCATATTTCTCACCAAAAAGCGCAGTCGCACCGCCATCCATCGCATCCTGCAAAGATTTCACCTCTGTCTCCATAAGATGATTTTCCAGCACGCGCTCATTCACATAACGCTCAATTTTCTCGATCTCATCCGCGCTCAATGCCTCAGGATGCGTAAAATCGAAACGTAATTTCTCTGGCGCAACCAGTGAGCCAGCCTGTCTCGCGTGATCGCCTAAAACCTCGTGCAAACCCGCGTGCAGCAAATGCGTGGCAGTATGATTTCGCATAATATCTTTTCTGCGGATTTCGTTCACATTAGCAGAGGCAGCATCCCCAACTTTGGGATTTCCGCTCTGGACTTGACCGACGAGCAGGATCAGTCCGGGTGCAGGTTTTCTCATCGAATTGACATTGATCTGCCAATTATCACCGACGATAACGCCCTCATCCCCAACTTGCCCGCCAGCCTCGATATAAAATCCGGTCTCGGGCATTGCCACTTCGACCGCATCCCCAGCGTTGGCATCTTTAACAGACAATCCATCTACAACCAGCGCAAGGATTTCGCCCTCGGCTTTTAATTTCGTATAGGGGTCATAAGCAACGCCATCTTCGCTCAACTTGCCATTTTTCTGCAGTTCAGCGACCAAATTGGCATACATCTCGGCATCTTCGCCGCCAAGTTCGCCCATCGCTTTTCCGCCGCCCGATGCGATCCTGTGTGCATCCATTGCCTTTTTGAAGCCATCTTCATTAACATCCAGACCGATTTCTTTGGCAATATCACGGGTGATCTCAAAAGGAAGGCCATAAGTGGCGTAAAGATCAAAGGCCTTGTCTCCAGCCAGAATTTTCTCGTCACTTTTGGCGACTTCAGCCAGCAACTCATCAAGATGCGCAGTGCCGCTTTCAACCGTTTTCGCAAAACGGATTTCTTCGCGGGTCAAATTATCGAGAATGGTCTGGCGATTTTTCGCTAACTCGGGGTAAAACTCACCATAAGAATCAATGATCGCATCGGCGACATTCGCCAGGAAAGGTTCACCCAAACCCAATTTGCCACCAAAGCGTGCTGCGCGCCGAATGATCATCCGGCAAACATAATTGCGGCTCATATTGCCGGGGACGACGCCATCGGCAATTAGGAAGGCAGCCGTGCGGGCATGGTCGGCGATCACGCGGTAAGGCGTGAAATCGGCCAGCATTTCTTCTTCGTTGTGTCCTGTTATTTCGCGGACAGCTTTTAACGCACCCTCGAAGAGGTCAATTTTGTAATTTGAGTCAACGCCCTGCAGGACGGAGACGATCCGCTCGAAGCCCATCCCCGTATCCACATGGGTAGCAGGCAGCGGGTCAAGGGTGTTTGCGTCCAGTCTGTTGTACTGGATGAAGACTAAATTCCAGAGTTCGATAAAACGGTCTGTATCGAGGGTTTCCTCTGTCACTTCCCCTTCTTCCGGGCGCAGATCAATATGAATTTCGGAGCAGGGGCCACAAGGACCGGTATCCGCCATCTCCCAGAAATTTTCGGAGCGACCGAGATAGAAGATACGTTCCGGCGTCATGCCGGGTTGGGCTTTCCAATATTCAGCAGCTTCATCGTCGGCAGGGATTTCGCCTTTTTCATCTCTGAAAACAGTGGCGTAGAGATTTTCAGCAGGCAATCCCCACACTTCTGTGAGCAGTTGCCAGGCCCATTCGATGGCTTCTTTTTTATAGTAATCGCCAAAGGACCAGTTGCCGAGCATTTCAAAAAAGGTGTGGTGCGTGTCGTCACGCCCGACATCTTCGAGATCGTTGTGTTTGCCTGCCACGCGCATACATTTTTGCGAATTAACAGCGCGGGTATAAGCGCGTTTGTCGGTGCCGAGGAAAACATCCTTGAATTGCACCATCCCGGCGTTGGTGAAGAGCAGGGTCGCATCCCCGCCCGGGACGAGGGAGGCTGAAGGCACAAAGGTGTGGCTGTGCTCGTTAAAAAAATCAATAAAGTCTTGGCGAATTTGTGCGCCGCTGAAGTTCTGGGTCATGGGTGGCTCCGTTCTTGTAATAATTTATCCACAGATTATGCGGATTTAGCAGATTTTTGTTCTGGGTAACTGCTTTGATTTTGATTAGACAGGTTTCAATTCGCGGAGATTGAGTAACCCCGAATGCTTTTAAAGGGGTGTATCGAAATCGTAGTGGTTTATGAAACTGGAATTATACAGGATGAAAGATGAAGGGGCAAACGATAGAACGCGGACTTGGCGGATCAAAGGGATTTGCACAGATTTTATGAAATCAGCGAGAATCCGTTAAATCAGCGAAATCCGTGTTCCATTCTTCGCCTTTTCCGATAGAATACCTTTTATGGCTAAACTAATTACATTCGTCGGCGTCAGCGGAGTTGGGAAAACAACCCTCGCCAAAGCCCTTGCCGAGACAGGCGATTTCGCCACAGGTTTCGAGCAGCACGATACCCGCCCATTTCAACATCTTTTCGATAAAGATAAGCGCTACGCGCTCCCTAACCAGATCGACTATTTCCTGTTGCGTGCCGAGCAAGAGCGGATTCTGCGCGCTGATCCACGTCCCGCGCTTCTGGATGGCGGTCTCGACGTGGATTTTCATGGTTTCGCTCGTCTCTTTCATGCACGTGGCTATCTCAGTGACGCGGAATACGATCTTTGCAAACGGCTCTATGAGCAATTGCGTCTTGCGCTTCCCATGCCGGAATTGATCATTTATTTGACAGCATCAGAAGATGTGATCCGAGAAAGATTGGCAAGGCGTGATAGGGTCAATATCGCCACATCGGCAGATGCAGGCATGCTGAAGAAATACCTTGAAGAGTGGTTAGGAACTCTCCCTGCGGACTATGTGTTGAATTTTGATGTTTCTGCAGAAAGTGTGGGATACGAGATGCTTTTACAAAAAATAGACAGTGAATTAGACAGCAGAGCAATATATTAAGGATAAAAACGATCATGAACACGAAAGCAAATTCAACGAAGCTCGTCAAGATCATAACCTTAGGTGCATTTTTCGCCTTTTTTCTTTTTGGCTTTTCTGACAATTTAAAGGGTGCAACCTTTCCGGTTTTATTGGATGACCTTAGTTTTAATTACGCTTATGGCAGCACAATACTTTTGCTGTCTTATTTTGGCTTTTTGATCGCAACACTGATCACAGGGCCTTTGTCGGATGTTGCGGGGAAAAAAGTCGTAATTTTCCTTGCGATTATCTTCCTCTTAGTTGGGATGCTGGGATATAGCTTTGTAAGCGAAGTGTGGATGCTGGCCTTGTCGATGTTCATCATGGGCTTGGGCCTAGGAGCATTGGAAGTTGGTGCTAATCTCATTATTGTAGATGTCCACCCTGAAGATAAGGGACGCTATCTTAATCTTCTCGCTTTTTTTCACGGGCTAGGGTCCATGATCGCCCCCCTTTATGCCGGACAAATGTTGGTGATGGGCTTTTCATGGCGCAGGGTCTATCAATTTGGCGCCGGAATTGCTTTTCTTGTTTTGGTCTATTTTCTTCTGGCAAAATACCCACGCACATCCAGCACTCAAAAGAATAAATTGGATTTTAAGAATCTGGGCAAATCCGTGTTTTCGAGGCAAATGATCTTCTTCTTTGCCAGTATCACCCTTTATGTTGCTGCCGAGATAGGTGTTGGGGCTTGGTTGGTGGAATTTCTGCAGAAGATCAAGTTGCAATCCATATCGCAAAGCACTTTTTATCTGGCCTTGTTTTTCGGAACCATTACAGCAGGTCGGTTTATGGGCAGTTTTTTTGTTTCTCGGATTGGCTATCTAAAAAGTCTTTTATATGCTGGTTTGTTAGCTGCAATTTGTGTGGCTATCGGGATTTTTTCATCTGCGAAGCTGGCAATACTCTTGCCTTTATCTGGATTCTTCTATTCGATCATTTTCTCCACGATCACGGCTGCTGTTTCAGAACTTCATCAAGAGAATCAGGGTACGATTTTAGGTTTGCTCTTTACTTTCGCCGGTCTTGGAGGCATGTTAGGACCCTGGATTGTGGGGCTGGCTAGTGATTGGCTGGGGATGCAATTGGGCTTTGCTTTGGTCTTAGCCTTTTTAATTCTGATGAATATCTTATTCGCATTGTTGCTCAAGAAAGAGAGGGTAAACGCATACTAAATATTAAGACAATAATGGTAGGATTATCTTGTCTTCAGAAATAAATATTAGAGGTAATCCATGAAAACTTCCAGAATTGTCACCTTGTTTTTGCGCCCATAGACCGCCTTTCTATTCGACGCTAAAAAATGAAC
>CAZOOX010000097.1:0-15193 GCA_964581545.1 uncultured Anaerolineaceae bacterium | reverse complement strand
AAAATACCCAACTCGATTGATTGACTTCATGCACCCACTAACTTAGCCACTCCCTTTGACCGTGCCTGATCTAACGAACAACCAGTTTCAAATTGCAATGGACTGCTTAGACGCACTTGTTTATGTAGCTGATATGAAGACCCACGAGGTATTGTTCATAAACAAGTATGGTCGTAATATTTGTGGAGATGTTGTTGGTGAGACTTGCTGGAAAGTCTTGCAAGCAGACCAGAGCGGACCTTGCTCATTTTGTTCCAATGATAAATTAGTGGATGATGCAGGAAATCCAACAGGGGTTTGTCAATGGGGATTTCTGAATACTTTGGATCAACAATGGTATGAGTGCCGCGATCAGGCTATTCCATGGGGAGATGGGCGACTTGTGCGACTGGAAATAGCGACGAATATCACCAAACGTAAAGAGAGTGAAAGAGCCTTGCAGGTAAGTGAAATTCGAGCTAGCGCTTTGCTTGCGGCTATCCCTGATCTTGTTTTTCGTATGGATAGACAAGGTGTGTTTCTGAGCTATATCGTTGCAAAATCGGATCTCTATGCTAGTCATATAGATACGTTGATCGGTGTGAAAAACCGAGATATTGCCCCAAAAGAATTCGCAGATTTGATTGAAGAAAAAATTGCGCTGACTCTGGATACAGGGAAAATGCAAACCTTTGAGTATCAATTAGTCATGACTGAGCGTGGGCAAGTTGACTATGAAGCCAGAATGGTTAAGAGCGGAGAGAATGAAATAACCGCAATTGTTCGTGATGTTACCAAGCGAAAACAGGCTTTTGAAGCGCTAAAAGCAAGCGAGGCTCAGGCTAGAGCTTTGTTGGAAGCCATTCCAGATCTTGTATTCCGGCTGGATAGGCAGGGTGTGTTTTTGGATTACAAGGCTGAGAAATCTGATTTATATAGCCCTGCAGAAGATACGCTCATCGGCAAAAAAAATCGTGATCTTGTCCCTCCAGCGTTTGCAGATTTGATTGATTTGAAAATTGAACAGACCCTGAATTCTGGCAAGATGCAAACCTTCGAGTATCAATTACCCATTCCAGAACGCGGAATGGTTGATTATGAAGCCAGGATGGTGAAGAGCGGTTCAGATGAAGTGACCGCCATTGTGCGAGATGTTACTGACCGCAAGCAGATAGAAAGAAAGTTGATGAGGCAAGCAATAACCGACCCTCTGACCGGGATTTTTAATCGCCGGCATTTTTTCGGAGTTGCTGAAAAAGAACTTAAACGCGCCAAACGTTATCATCACTCGCTTTCTGTGGTCATATTTGATATTGACCATTTTAAGAGGGTTAATGATACCTATGGGCATTCTGTTGGAGACGATGCTTTATGCAAGCTGACTAAGGAAAGCCATCTTGTTTTGCGAGAAACAGATATTTTTGCTCGTTATGGCGGGGAGGAGTTTGTTATCCTGTTGCCGGAAACCGGACAGGAACAGGCCTATCTAATGGCTGAGAGAATCCGCAGGATCTGCGCAGGAACAGCATCTCTTGATGTGGGAGATGTTACTGTATCCCTTACAGTTAGCTTTGGCGTTGCCAGTTTGGGTGGCGAGGCTCTATCTCTTGATGAACTAATCCTCCGTGCGGACACTGCGCTTTATGCATCAAAGAAAGCAGGCCGAAACCGAGTTACTGTCTGGCGTCCAGGAATGGGGGAATGATTTTCTGAATTTGCTGGAATTCAGGAGGAGAAAAGAAGCCTCATCTGCGGCACAACATTAAAGGTGGGCGATGCATTATTCACCACTTACTTTTTGCCACCACCACATGAAGAAGGTTCTGCGTAAAGCTTATGCAGAACCTTCTTTATGTGATTTCAATCTTTGTGCACCTGGAGAGACTCGAACTCCCAACCAACTGATTCGAAGTCAGCTACTCTATCCATTGAGCTACAGGTGCGTGCGCGCAATTATATCCCTTTTACAGGTGTTTTGGCTAGGCTTCAAAGCGTTCCAGATACTCTCCGTAGCCCTCTTCTTCTAGTTTTTCAACTGGGATAAAGCGTAAAGCTGCTGAGTTGATGCAGTAGCGAAGTCCTGTTGGGGCGGGGCCATCGTTGAAGACATGGCCCAGATGTGAATCGGCATATTTTGAGCGGACTTCGGTGCGCGGCACACCGATTTTGTAATCAATACGCGTGCCGATATTCTCTTCCAATGGCTGGGTGAAACTGGGCCAACCACAATGGGCATCAAATTGATCAAGCGAGCTAAAAAGCGGTTCTCCGGAGACAATATCAACATAAATGCCCGCTTCTCTGTTATTCCAAAACTCATTTCTAAAAGGTGCTTCGGTCGCTTCGTGCTGCGTAACCTGGTATTGCTCAGGCGTTAAGCGTTCTTTCAACTCTTCATCAGATGGCTTTTTATACTCTTTCATTGCTTTTCCTCTTTCGGTACCTATAAAACTATCCACCAGCGATTTTTGTTTTATATCCTGTTTTTTCTAATACCTCGGCTATCTTCTTGCGATGCTCTCCCTGAATTTCTATGACACCATCTTTCACCGTGCCACCGCTGCCACAACTTTGCTTGAGCTTTTTAGCAATTGCTTTTAACTCACTTTTTGGCAGAAATAAATTCTTGACCAGAGAAACAGGTTTTCCACCGCGACCTTTTGACTCGCGGTGGATGTAAACGATCTCTTTTTGCCCTGAATGCTTTAAAGTTGGCAATATCTGTCTACCTGTTTCTCGATCACTTTTAGACTGTCTTCCCAGAATTTCTTTTCGCGAATATTGATCCCGAAGCGGTCAGCTAACTCAGCTGCGCGTCCTTCGCCGGTGCTGGCAAGCAAGTTGATATAGTCCGGGATAAATTCGTTGCCCCGCTGCTCGTAGATCGCGTAGAGCCCCGTTGCAAAGAGCAAGCCAAAAGCGTAGGGGAAGTTGTAAAACGAGAGTCCAGCCGAGTAGTAGTGCGGTTTCCACGTCCACATATATTTATGCAAATATCTTTCATCAAGCCCGTCGCCATAAGTTGCTTTTTGCGCTCTTTCCATGATTTCGCACAGGTCTTCGGCAGAGAGCTCTGCGTCAGCACGGCGTTCGAAAACTTCTTTCTCGAAAAGGTAGCGGGAATAAATATCCACGATCACCTGACTTGCGCCGAGCAGGGATGTTTCAAGGATGGACAACTCTTCAGCGGGATCTGTAGTCTGCGCTAGGACTGCGTTGACCACTACCGTTTCGCACATGATAGATGCGGTTTCAGCCAGCGTCATTGGCGTATCACCCTGAAGGGGCGTTTTGCCTGCGCTGTAGATACATTCGTTATGGAACGCATGGCCCAACTCATGTGCGAGCGTGGAAACTTGGTCAAAAGTCCCGTCAAAATTCGACAGGATGCGTGATTCTTTGACATTTGGTACGCCCATACAAAATGCGCCGCCGCGCTTTCCGACACGCTGCTCAGCATCGATCCAGTTTTCGTCAAAAGCGCGCTGAGCAAGGTCTTTTAGTTTGGGGGAGAAGCCGCCAAATTGTTCAAGGATGAATTTGCTGGCTTCTTCGTATGTATAGGTTTTATTTGAATCGCCGACCGGTGCAAAAACATCCCACCAGGGTAGTTTTTCCTTGCCAAGACGTTTGGCTTTGGCAAGGAAATAACGCTGAAACATGGGGAAAGAGTCTTTCATTGCCTCAAGCATGGCTTCAAGAGATGCTCTATCCATGCGAGCGGCATCAATGGATGCGTGGAGTGCATCTTCACGTCCGCGCCGTTTGTTTAGCGTATTCACCGCGCCCTTGATGCCGTTCATCGAAGCTGCCAAGGGCTCTTTCACAGCCTCCCATGCTTCCATTTCTGTTTCGTAGGCACGTCTTCGCACATCTTCGTCGGGATGTGAATGCAGGTTGATCAAAGCAGGCGAAGAAAGCTCTTGTATTTCACCATCTAACTCAAAGGGAATCTTCATTTGCGAAGTGACTGTGCCTTGTAGTTTCGACCAGCTACTTGTGCTGCTCAAGCTTAGCTCTGCAGCCAGAGCCTCTTCATCGGGGTTCATCAAATACTGGCTTTGTTCGGCGGTTTCTTCTAAAAAGAAAGCGTGTTCTTTTGCCAGCGTTGAGTTTTCAATGATCTCCGGCAGCAAGTGGGCTATAGAGCCGATCCATTCTTTTGCTTGAATGCCCAACATTCGTAAACGGACTTCGGTCTGTTCAAATTGCGACAGAATTTTCTTTGCAAGTTGGTCGAAGGAGTCTGTGGTGATAAAAGAGTAAATATACGCGCCTATAGTTTCTGCTAGTTCGTAACTCTCATTGAAACGTGTGATCATTTCCTCTGTTAATGAAACTAGGTCTGCGCTAGAAGAATCTAAATTATTTTGTGAAATTTTCTTGCTAAAGAATTTTTCAAAGTCATCGATCTGAGTTGACAGCTTTTCTAATCCAGCATTGAATTCTGGAGATTCAAGGCTGGGGTAAACATTTGATAGATCCCAATGAGGGGGTGTTGTGTTTTTCATCGAAACTCCTGTGTTCAAGAATCAAAAATATTTTTTGCGATCAAAGCGCCCACGCTAACATTAAGCCGAAAATGGCGATCAACAAGCCAAAGTGCAAAAATAGATTTGTTGTAGCCAGCCAGCTTCCGGGGAAAATAAATTGCAGGAGCAAATTGATAAAAATCAACGCCATACCAAGCATAGGAATCAACCCCTTGCGCGGGGCCAAATATTCCGAAAGCTTATCTAACGATGTAGAAAGTGCCTTTTTTTCTTTTTCTGCCATTATATTTCCTCTTCAGAGATCTGGTCTTCGGGGAGAATTTCCCACCCATCAAATTGCGCAACCAGACGGCCAGGTAAACGTCCTTGGATCATTACGCCGCCGCGCTCATGTTCAATTTTTTCAATTTGTCCGGACTCGTGAAAGATGGAGATGAGATTTCCTTGCTGGTAGGGAAGTCGCACAAAAATAGGGGTGTAGGTCTCGTACAGGCTTTTTTGCAAAAGCTTTTTTAGCGGAGGAATGCCAATTTTTTCTTGTGCGGAGACTGCAACAGCACGAGGATAATTTTCCAAAGTCTCTTGCGCTGCCTCTTGGTTAGAAAGCAAGTCAATTTTATTGAGCGCTGTGATCACGGGGATATGAGCCGCGTCGATATCTTCCAGGGTTTCTTCCACAGCTTCAAAATGGTTAAGGGCATTGGGATGGGAAATATCAACAACATGCAAAAGCAGGTCGGCTTCTGCGATTTCTTCCAGCGTGGCGCGGAAGGCAGCAACAAGCGTAGTTGGAAGTTTTTGGATGAATCCAACTGTGTCAGTAAAGAGGGATTGGTAGCCACCGGGCAACTCTACTCTTCGTGTTGTCGGGTCAAGCGTGGCAAAAAGTTGGTCGGCGACGTAAACGTCTGTTTGCGCCAATTGATTCAATAGCGTTGATTTCCCTGCATTCGTGTAGCCAACAAGGGCGACAATGGGCATTCTCGATTTCTTCCTTTTGTCACGATGTCGCATCCGATGGGCGCGCACCTTCTCTAGCTCGCCTTTGATATGAGAGATCCGTTTGCGGATAACACGCCTGTCTACCTCGAGTTGTGTTTCGCCGGGACCACGCAAACCAACGCCTCCCACGCCTCCTGCGCGTCCGCCACCGCCGCCTGCCTGGCGGGCAAGATGTGTCCACGCGCGGGTTAAGCGGGGGAGGTAGTATTCATATTGCGCTAACTCGACTTGCAGCATCCCTTCGCGTGTTTTTGCGTGCTGCGCAAAAATATCAAGAATAAGGGATGTGCGATCCAGCAGGCGGAGATTTTCTCCAAGTAGCTTTTCTAACTCGCGTTGATGGCGCGGAGAAAGCTCATCATCAAAAATGACGACTTGACTAAGCGTGTCCTCTGCCAAGGCTTTTAGTTCGTTAACTTTGCCTGAGCCGATAAATGTTTTTGCATTTGGGCTGCTTAGTTTTTGGGTGATCTCTCCGACAACTTCGAGACCGGCAGTATCTGCTAATAATGCAAGTTCGTCAAGGGAATCGTCAAGAGGAAGTAAGCCCTCCTTCCCAAAAATTTCAACGCCCACGAGAAAGGCTTTTTCTCGCGGGGCTTTTGATGGATAGGTGTTTTTTTTACTCATTCAGTTTTCTTTGTTTTTGGGAGAATTTAGTTTGCGGGAGCTTCAGATCCAAATAATTTTTCCATTTTGGGATCAGCAGCTTCGCTTCGGTCGGGGAGCAAAATGTGGAAAGATGATCCGGGGCAGGTCTTTTCATCGCATCCTGGAGAGTCGACCCAGATCGTACCTCCGTGAGCTTCGATGATCCCGCGTGTGATGGGAAGTCCCAAGCCAGGACCTCCGCCTTTGAAGCCGGTTTTGCTGCTGGAGTGGAGAGATGCTTGGCCAAGCTGATTGAATTTCTCAAAAATGCTTAGTTGGTCTTCAAGGGAAATTCCGATGCCTGTATCTTTGACCGTAATTTCTATGAAGCCAGGAAGTTTTCTCCCGTCAATAGTGATTTTTCCCTTATCTGGGGTGTATTTAATGGCATTGCTCAAAACATTACGAAGTGCCTGATGAATGCGCTCGGGGTCAGCAAATATCAATTGATCGTCACCCTCAAAAGGGTTTATTTCAAGATTGATTTTGCGGGCTTCGCAGGTAGGGCGCAGTTCTTTTTCTAAAAGCCCTAAAGCCTGTTTTAGCCAAAGGGGCTGAAAATTTAACGAAAGGAGACTGTTATCTATCAATGAAACATCGATCATGTCATTGATGATCTCGCGCAAGCGTTTTACGCCGCCTTTAACGCCAGACAGTAGTTGCTTTGCCCCGTCTTCTGTAACCATTTCTATGATCATTGATGTATAACCCTCAATAAGGGTTAGCGGGGTTTTTAGCTCATGCGCAGCCACAGAAATAAAATTGGACTTGCTTCGGTCAAGTTGCTCCAGCTTATTTTCAATCGTCGTTAGCTCGTTTCTTATGTAGGCAACTCGTTTGTCTGATTCATAGTGCGCAGCTTTGGATAGTGCATAAGAAAAAACCAGAGATGTAGCGCTAAGCAGCTCAAGAGATTCTTCTGCGGAGAGATTTTCTTTCACAACATCAAAAGTGAAATTATTTACCCTTGCCACTAGCGTTGAGAGATTATATTGTCCTTCTGCCAGATCGCTTTCAGTGGGGGAGTTTGCCCAATCGAAAAGTACAGGATCTATCCACGAAGGATCGCCACTTAAGACTGCTTGCTCAAGAAGATTGAAAAAACGAGCAAGTTCTTTTTCGAAATTCTCGCGTACACCCGTTCCACGTGCCAAGTCATGTGCAAGGCGGTGTATCCAGGGCTCTCGAATTTTTTCAAGAAGATTTTGTACGGTCATAAGTCTCTCTGTAGACAAAAATGGTGTTTCGCGATGATATTTCTGTAATTTTACCTTCTGTTTTTAAGCCACGATAAAACTGTGTCGCCGACTATCTGCAGACTTTCTTTTGATATTTTATCAGCAGTGTCTTCAGTTGTGTGCCAGTATGGGTAGTCAAAATCTATAATATCTATTGCTGGTAGCCCTGCTTCAAGAAATGGGGTGTGGTCGTCGAGCATAGAGAATTTTTCCTCTGGAATAAAAATATTCTCATACCCTAGCTCTGCCGCTTGCGCCCAGATTTCTGCGCGAAGTTCGGGGTCGGAATTTCTTTCAAGATAGATATTCAGGTCAGCGTCGCCGAGCATATCAAGAATCACTACCGCGTCAGGATTAAGCGTGTAGCCATCAACAAACGCCCGTGAACCCATGATCCACTCCCAAGTGGGGATGTGGCCGTTATCTTCGAGATCAAAAAAAACCAGCCAGATGGATGAATGGGGAGGAGGCTGCTGCGCAGGAATCTTTCGTGCCAACTCAAGCAAAATCGCCACGCCGGACGCGCCATCATTTGCGCCAAGAACAGCTTGATTCCGTTTTTCAACATCTGGGTCATGATCGGCATAGATGCGGCTATCGTAATGTGCGCCGAGAATAATTTCAGGCTCAACCTCGCCGTGAGATGCGATCAGATTATACCCTTTATGACCAAATTTCTCGAAAGTTTGAATATCTACCTGCCAGCCAGCGGCTTCAAGTTCTTCTTGCATCCATGCGCGGACTTGGGCGTGTGCCTCAGAATCAGGAACGCGTGGCCCTAACTCTGTTTGGTAGTAAACATCTTGAAGAGCACGCTCCCCGTCAAATTTAACGGGAGCAGGCTCAGGTTGTGGGCGAGACGAGATATCTCTCCAGGCAAGGACACTGCCTGAGATAAGAAAGATGATTGAGAGTAAGAGAATGATCGAGTTTTTCTTTTTCATAAAAAATGCGCGTAGCCATTAATACAAATACTATTTTCCTGTAAATAATTCTCTAAATCAAATAAAGCTCGTTTCGCTCGCAGTGCAGCACGCTCTCTTTTGCCAATCTTCCTGCCGCTCTGCTCTAAAGCTGGGAGAACACCAAAATTTGCTTTCATGGGCTGAAAATCTTTGGGCGCAGCATGGGTAATATAGTGAGTGAGTGCTCCTAGCATGGTCGTTTCAGGAAGCTGAAGAGGGGGATTGTCATTAAGCACGCGAACGATATTTTGCCCTGCAAGCAAACCTGTGGCAACATTGCCGATATAACCTTCAACGCCGGTAATTTGTCCGGCAAAAAAGAGATCGTTGCGGTTATGGAATTGAAGGGTGGGACGCAAGAGAAGTGGAGAGGCAATAAAGGTGTTGCGATGCATTTGTCCATAGCGGGCAAATTTGACCTTCTCAAGCCCAGGTATCATCCGAAAAACGCGTTCTTGCTCGGGGAATTTAAGATTGGTTTGAAACCCAACAAGGTTATAAAGATCGCCTGCAAGGTTATCCTGCCGTAATTGGAGAACGGCATAAGGCCGTCTGCCTGTGCGCGGATCTATCAACCCAACAGGGCGAAGAGGCCCGAAAGCGAGAGATTTTTCTCCGCGCTCGGCTATGATCTCGGCAGGAAGACAGCCTTCAAAATAATTATGCGCACCTGCTTTGACCCCTTTTTCTATTTGCAATTCAAAAGAATGAAGTTTGATACGTTCGGCATCCAGCAGTGCTTTTAAGAAATTGTCATATTCTTCCTTGGTAAAGGGACAATTGATATAGTCTCCTTCGCTTTCTTCTCCTCGATCATAGCGTGAGGCACGAAAGGCAATTTCCATATTGATGCTTTCATGGTAGACGATAGGCGCAAGAGCGTCAAAGAAGTAAAGGTGCTCTTCGCCTGTGAGCGCAGCTATGGATTGGGAGAGTTTTTCAGAGGTCAATGGCCCCGAAGCAATAATGGTTGGCTCTGCCGGGATTTCTGTTATTTCTTCTCTAATGATTTCAATTTTGGGGTGGCTTTCGATCTTTTCTGTGACGAGTTGAGCAAATTTTTCGCGGTCAACAGCTAAGGCTCCGCCTGCAGGAACGGCGCTTTCTTCAGCACAAGCGAGGAGCATTGATCCCATTCGGCGCATTTCATTCTTGAGCAATCCGGAAGCACGATCAGGAAGGTTGGAGCCAAGCGAATTTGAGCAAACGAGTTCGGCTAAATTGCCGCTTTGATGCGCCCCGGTTTCTTTTTTAGGGCGCATTTCATAGAGCTTTACATAAATATCGTTTTCTGCGGCCTGCCATGCTGCTTCGCTGCCAGCAAGACCGCCGCCAATAATAGAAATTGTTTTTGTCGATTTCATAGGACAATTCTATCATCGGAATATCCTTTGCTGTGCTGTATAATTGGCTTCCGTCCGATTTTTCATCTTCGTAAGCAAAGGATACGTTATCAAAAATAATTTCTCCACGCACAGGTCCATCTGGCTCTATCTTCCCATCGGTCAGGGGTTCACGGTCTTCTTTGGTAATTTCCATCAGCCGACCATAGGATACCAATCCCGTTGATGTTTGCACGATCAGACGTCCCAAATTGCGAATAGGCCAAATAAGCCATGCTACTAAGCCAACATACGCGAGATAAGTACCAACGGTAATTTCACCATTAATGGCCATGATCGCTGCATAGATGAAGCCACCTAGCATTTGCCCACCGAGCACAAGGTCTGAGATAGGCCAAAAGAGGGAGTGCATGAGCAAGAGATGGCGACCGCGCAGGAATTTCTCCCAGTTGTCTCCATCAAATTTCTTTTTTTCATAGTCCTGGCGTGCAAATGCTTTTACGACGCGCACACCGGTCAAATTCTCCTGGAGGGTAGTTGAAAGCACAGTCCCTTGTTCTTGATATTTTTCGTAGCGTTTTGTAACGCGTTTGAAAAACCAAAGAGACATATAAAGCATAAAGGGAATAACGATGACAGATATCCACGCCAGCTTTGCGTTGAGATTGAGCAGAGCTGCAAAGTTGATGAAGAAGATCAAGACGATTCGCCCTACACCTATGGCTTGCTCGCTGAAAAAGCGGCGGACAGCGTCTACATCGGAGGTAACGCGTTCAATTAAATCGCCGACGGCGGTGCTTCCGTGATAAGAGAAGCTCAACCGTTGGATATGGTCGAAAAGGAAATCGCGCAAGCGGCGGGCAAGCCCTTCGGCTGTGTACGCTGCAAGACGTCCAGATATATAAGAGAAACCGCCTTCAAAGAGAGCTAGACCGAGGAAGCCAAAGGCAACCCAGATAATAGTAGCTGAAAGATCCCCTGTGAAGGGATCTTCGTCGCCGGTCAGAAGATCGGCAAAATAACGTAATAGCAAATAGGTGAGTGTTTTCGACAAAGCAGAAACCGCCAAGGTCAGCGTTGCGCCAACATAATGCCGACGATAATCTTTCATCATTCGCCATAAACCTTTTAGGCGGTTTTTAGCGATAGTTTCCCGGAAGTCGAAGGTTAGTGTTTTGTTCATAGTTTTGTCCTAGATCAGTTTTAAAGAAAAAGCCACGATGCGGAGAGCGCATCGTGGCTTAAAAAGACGAAAATTAGATATTCCTATAGAGGAATAGGCGCACTCCATGAAAGTGAAGATGAAACACTTGCGGGGATAAATACTTTGCGGTCTGTCATTTTCGTGCGCTCCTTTATAAGATTTGCTTTCGAGAAAGCCAGATGAGTCTATCACTAGGGGAGGGGGGTGTCAAGACAATTTCGTCTAAGAGAGCGAAAAATATCGCTATGCTATAATAAAGAAGACAATGAAGCCAAGAGAAATTTGTTTAGGATTTTTCGAAAAGTTAGGGTGTGGAGCTGATCGGGCGGGTAGGAGCTAAAAGCATATGGATAAAGACACGATTAAAAAGGGAGATTGGATTGTTCACCGTCAACATGGCGTTGGGCAAATTGAAGGGACAGAAGAAAAAAAGATAGGCGATGATGTGCATCGGTATTTTCGTGTAAAGGTGAAGGGCGGGGTTTATTGGTTGCCGGTTAATAATATCCCTGATTATGTACGTGTTGTGTCTTCTGCAAATCAGTTTCAAGAGGCCTTAAAGGTAATTCGAAAGGCTCCCCAGGAAATGTCCGAAAATTATAAAGAGCGCGAGAGAGAAGTGTCGGAAAAATTAGAGAATGCAACCCTTGAAACAAAGGGTGAGCTTATCCGGGATCTTCAGGCGCGTAGAATGATAGAGGGGATGAAACTCAGCGCACTTAACGAAAGGCAATTAGACAGCTTGCGAATGCAGTTTTTGCGAGAGATGGTTGTTGTCTTGGAAATAGATATGAAAGAGGCTGAAGAAAAGCTGGATAAGGCGCTAAGAAAGAGTGTGTCCAGGCTGGAGAAATAGCAGTGTTTTGTTGAGTGAGGGGCGTTTTATTTTTTGTCAAATATCTCAGCATAACCCCGATCTAGTTCGTCATCTGAAAGATGCGCATATCGTTGTGTGACAGCGATATTGCTGTGTCTCGCCAGTTTTTGTGCCATTTTTAAATTCCCTGTGGCGCGTAAAACCGTAGTTACAAAATAATGTCTAAAGGAGTGGGGCGTTATCTTACCAACAGCTTCTTCACCCAAAATTTGACGCACACGTTCGTTAATGATATTTCGCCCAGTTGCCGTAGAGATCGGTTTTACTTTTTTTCCCGCACCTTTATCGTGTCGTGCAAAGAGGGGGAGAGAGGGGAGGGGGAGATGTGAAGCCCCGTCTAATTTCTGGCGTGCGCCAAGATAATCTTTTAGCGCGCGCATTGAGCGAGTTGAAAAACGGATCACGGCTTGCTTATCGCCTTTGCCTATTATGATAGCGCGACCTTCGTTCCAGTCTACGTCTCCCCGCCGCAGTTCACAAATTTCGTGTACGCGAAGACCTGAATCTGCCAGGGTGATGATAAAAGCGCGGTCTCTTAATGCGCGTAATCGTCGTTTTTCGTCATTTGTAGCATATTGCGTGTAATCGTCCACAGCTTTGAGTACTCTTTTAATATCCTCGCGTGGAAATTGGGGTAAACGCTGGCCTGGTCGTCTGGCGCGTTGGCGGATGAGCAGGCGCAAGCGGGGCAGGTTGATCTCTGTAATTCGTTCTGCTGCCAGATACTTGTAAAAATTGCTGAGGGCAGAGAGGTAGAGCCGCTCTGTGGTGGGGGCATAGACTTTAAGGGCAGAAATCATCCATGTTACAGAATCCTCGTCTATCTCATTGATTTCCGTTTCATCGGGGGAGATGTTGCGCACATCTAAGACTTGCTTGAAAAATCCCAGGGCGTTGGCGTAGGTACGTGCGGTATTTTCGCTGCGTGCCAAGCGCACCGTTCCTAAATACTCAGCAATCGTCGCAGAGATCGTTTTTAGTTCAGCCATGTCAGCATCCTTATGTTTTTCATAATAATACTTATCAAAAGCATAAGTTCATTATAAAGAATTTTCTCCAAAAGTCAATCCCCTATTCTTTGACGAGATGACAAAGCAGCAGCACGTAGGTGTCTAAAAAAAACAAGAACATTGGTGAGCCAGAAATTTCAAACCAGTTAATCGTGATACCTTCGAGCTAAGATAGCCAACTCCCCCACCCCGCTGAGGGGATGCGCATCCTGTTGACAGGCGGAGGCAAGCTGAAAACAAGAGCGGTACGACAGAATCGCCTGTTGACAAAAAGAACAATTGTTCTATAATACAGATATGGATAGGCGACTCCCCCTCTTATCATCCCAAATGACCTTTGAAGCAGACGGTGCGCCCGCATCGTACGTGAATTCAACTTGCCACCGCGCAGGGGACGTGATGATCCACCCCGCCGTGATGCCCAACGGGAAAAAGACCCGCCTGTTGAAAACGCTGCTTTCTTCAGCCTGCGAGCGGAATTGTTTCTATTGTCCTTTCCGTGCAGGGCGGGATTTTCGGCGTGCGACTTTTGCACCGGAGGAGTTCGCGAAGCTTTTTATGCACCTCCACAAAGCGGATGTGGTGGACGGGCTTTTTATCAGCTCTGCGCTGGCTGGCGGCGGTGTGCGGACACAGGAAAAGCTGCTTGACACAGCCGAGATTTTGCGCGGAAAGATGGGTTTTCGCGGCTATATGCATGTCAAGATCATGCCGGGTGCGGAGAAGGGACAAGTCTTTCGGGCGATGCAATTGGCTGATCGCGTTTCGGTTAATTTGGAAGCGCCCAGCAAGAGGCGTTTGGAGAAACTGGCTCCCCGCAAGCTTTTCTGGGATGAGTTATTGCAACCTTTGCGCTGGGTGGAGGAAATTCGACGAGAGAAAGCCGCTCATGGCGCTTTTAAAGGAAAATGGGCTTCTTCCACCACACAATTTGTGGCTGGTGGCGCTGATGAAAGCGATCTTGAGTTGCTTAGCACAACAGCGCGTGGATACAGCGACCTGGGGTTGGCGCGTACTTATTTTATGGCTTTCAACCCTGTCCCCGATACACCGATGGAGAATAAATCCCCCACCCCAGCCTTGAGAGAGTTTCGCTTATATCAGGCGTCTTTCCTGTTGCGTGATTATGGTTTTGATCTCGAAGAATTGCCCTTTGCTGCAGATGAAAACCTCCCCCTCCCCACTGACCCAAAGGAAGCCTGGGCAGAAATTCACTTGAAGCATGACCCTGTAGAAGTGAACGCCGCTTCACCGCGCGACTTATTGCGTGTGCCGGGTGTGGGGCCGAAAACGGTTAAAAAGATCCTTGCCGCACGGCGTATGCGCGAACTGCGAGACCTGTCTCAGTTAAAGAAACTGGGCATCGCTACGAAGCGGGCTGCGCCCTTCATTTTGTTAGGTGGAAAAAGAGCAGCGCAGCAGGCGCGATTATTTTAGAGCCTATCCGAAAAATATTTTAGGATGCTCCCTGTGCCGTACCCAAAGGGCACGCGTCCTCGGCGCAGGAAAATACAGGAATATATGAGAGAGATCGCCGCCGCACTCCTGCGAGTATGCTGCGCGAGGGTCGGCGGCTAGAGCAATTTTAGGATAGGTACTTAGACGACATGCTATAATTTCCTTGTTCATACTATCACTCTGCAAGAGAAAAGGAAGAAAGCATGAGCAAAGAAGATATCATCGTTACCCACCCTCCAGACGAGAACGACAATTTATTACGCCAAAAATTCTACGAACATATTGCTGCACAAAGCGAACAGGTAGATAAACTCAGCACACAATTGTTAAGTATTGAATTGGCAATTCCGGGTATTTATGCCGGCATATTGAAATTGATCGCAGGCGATGGTGCAGTGTTAGGTAATACGCCCGCTGTACAACTCACCTTTGGCCTTTGGTTCATAGCATTGATCTTAACGCTTGCATCACTCACTCCCAAAAAATATATCGTTGATACAAAAATTCTCATTCAGGACCCTGCGAAAATGGATGAAGGGCTGGGTATCGAGGATTTTTTCTCGAAATCTGCGCAGTATAAGCTTAGGCTTGCGCTCGCATCAAGCCTTTTCTTTTTCCTTGGTATTCTGAGTGCAGTTTTTACGATCGGATGATGTAAATAAGCAGGAGGCTGACATGGCCGATAATGTGACTGTTTTTAAGCGTTTCACTTTCAAGTGCTGGAACTGTGAAGAGACCTACTCTGTTTTCAAAGAAGTAGATCTGGCGCAGAAGCTGCAAGTGAAATGTACTTATTGCCATGCAAACGCAGATGTAGATTTTCGCCCTTTTCATCGCAGGAAGAAAGGTGTTTTACACCAAAAGGAAATCAGCAAAAAAACGATCTTGCACAACAGGCGGATTGGAGAATACACCTTGCCTAAGATATTGCCTACGGAAAAACTGAAGTAGTATTCTTTGACTGAATAAATTT
>CAZOOX010000096.1:0-15196 GCA_964581545.1 uncultured Anaerolineaceae bacterium | reverse complement strand
CCAGGCATGAGAGGGGTGCTTGCCCAATTGATTTTGTCAAGGGCAGTATTATCACGTTTGCTTTCAAAACGAGATTCAATGAAAACAGATTCCAGCTTTCTCAGATCTTCAGTTACATCTGGGTTTAGAAGCCAAAACTCATAGGGAGCAGTACGATTGCTTAGGATTGCCCCTTCTTGCAAAATAGCAATTGCTAAAGGACCACAAATATTGCTGGGATGTCCGTATCCCTCGCCGTTGATCGCCTCCCCGATCGCTTTGCTGCTGTAAAAATCTGGGGCGATAAAAGCCAGTGATGCAGCGTGAAGTCGGGCTTGCTTCTCCTCATCAAGCGGATTCCCCAAAACTAGCTGCTCTGTGTTTAAGGTTGGCGTGGGTGGTGGTGCGCTTGGGTGCGGTTGCAAAGGGATGAGACCCGTCTCTGAGGAGGGCAGGGATGATGGCATTGGTAATATGGCCGGCATAGGCGTTGCGGACGCAATATTTTGGGGTGTAGATGGCACCTCCTGCGCGGAGGCAGGCTTAGGTTCCGCGAGCGAGACGAACTCAGCAAGCAAAACTATCCCGAAAAAGAGTATAAAGCTGACGCCCATTCCAACGGATAAGCCAAATCCAATATCTTTGATTTTTGTTGACATATCATCTGATTTTACCCGATGATTTTTTGTCAACATGGTAAAATCAGGTCTAATTTATCTGTATAGGGAGATCTCTTATGAACGAAATTCTACATCAGCCAGGTTTTTTTGGCACAAGCGCCAATTTTGCTGCTGACTTTACATTAGTGATGATGATTTTAATCGCCAGTCTGTTCACTGTGGGTGTTGTTTTGGCGGTGAAAAAGAAATATGATATACACCGTTGGGTGCAGACGACGGCAGCAATTTTAAATGCGATCATGGTCTTGTGGATGATGATTTTGCCTTTTCGGGATTTTGTTGCCCCCGGTTTGCCCGAAGAGATCAGCCAGCGTTTTTATGCCGTAACGACCTTGCACGCCTTTGTGGGTTTCTTCGCTCTTACCTTTGGGCTTTTTGTAACGCTGCGCGGGAATGGGTTGGTGCCAAAGGCGTTAAAATTCAAAAACTACAAAGCGTTTATGCGCGTAGCCTATGGCTTGTATATGCTGACGACGATTTTGGGCATTTGGGTTTATTTCACCTGGTTTGTTGGGA
Organism: uncultured Anaerolineaceae bacterium; assembly: GCA_964581545.1. Taxonomy (GTDB): domain Bacteria; phylum Chloroflexota; class Anaerolineae; order Anaerolineales; family Villigracilaceae; genus Desulfolinea. The sequence continues at coordinate 14,021 of CAZOOX010000096.1, read as the reverse complement.
ATCCTAACCCGCCGACTTATTAGCGTTAGCCTCTTTTTTGTACACAGATTCACGCGGATTGCACAGAGAGTTATTTGAAGCACGAAAAAAACAAAAGCTTTTCTTCGTGTTTTCCGTGCCTTCCGTGTACAATTTTTAAATGATGAAACTTTCACCAAGTAATACCCTGGCCCTGGCGAATCTGAAAAAAGACTGGATGCGAGCAGGGCTATTTTTTGTCCTCTTTGTTGGGGGCGTTTATCTTTTGCTTCATCGTTTCTGGGATGCGAATTATGCCCTGCGCTGGCTGGGGTTAGCATCTGCCTTTGGGTTGTGGCAGCTTTGGGTTTTGTGGCGTTCTTTACCACTCAATCACCGTGAAAAGGAGGGTGTTTTGCTTCCTTCCCTCGGCTGGGCGAATGCTGTCTCTTTCGGGCGCGGCATTTTCATAGCTGCCCTGTTGGGATTTCTCTTCTCTCCATGGGCAGAAGGCTGCCTAGCCTGGCTGCCTTTCGGTTTTTATCTCTTTGCAGCCCTGAGTGACATTCTTGACGGCTATTTAGCGCGTATGACGAATCATGCCACAGAGTTGGGCGCGGCTCTGGATATGAATAACGATTCATGGGGGGTACTGATCGTGACACTGCTTGTATTTTGGTATGGTCAGGTTCCCTTATGGTATCTTCCTGTTGGTTTGGCGCGCTATTTATTTGTTTTTGGGCTTTGGTTTCGTAAAAAGCAGAATAAACAAAATTTTGAAATGCCTTTTAGTTATCGGCGACGCATTTTTGCGGGTGTGCAGATGGGTTTCATCGTCTCTATGCTCGCGCCGCTTTTTTCACCGCCCGCCACGACTATCGCCGCGACGCTTTTCATGATTCCCTTTTTAGGCGGTTTTCTTTACGATTGGTTTCTGGTGACGGGCAAGATTGACGCTGAAAAGGGCGCTGCATTTTTTGATAAAATTCTTGCTGCCGCATGGATGCTTTGGATGCCTTTCCTTTTGCGTCTTTGTACTGTTGCAAGCTTGGCGTATATTGCTTTTGCACAACCTTTAAGTGCGCTTTGGGCACTTGTTCAAATTGCATTGATCATCATGCTCATCTTTGGTATTTTAGGGCGACTGGTCGCAATTCTGACTCTTATTTTTGCTGGGCTAAATTTTTTCAGCATTTTGCCAATTTCAACAATCTTGCTGGTTCTGGGCACGATCTTGCTTTTTACCGGCACTGGGGCACTTTCACTCTGGTCACCGGAAGAATGGTTGATTTATAATCGGGCTGGCGAAAAAGCGGATGTCTAAGAAGCGGCTTATCAAGCTCGCTCTTTGGGCATTTGTCGCCCTGCTCTTTTGGTGGGCATGGCGCGATATATCTTTTGCCTCCTTCATCGCAGTCTTTCACCAACTCACGCTGCCATCTTTCCTCTTTCTTCTCACTCTCAATACCGCCATCCTCCTGCTCTTTAGCAGCCGCTGGTGGCTCATCGTCCGTGCGCTTGGACATCGCGTGCCTTATCTCGCACTCGCACGTTATCGCCTCGCCAGCTTTGGCGTCAGCTACTTTACGCCCGGTCCGCAATTTGGTGGGGAGCCGTTACAGGTCTATCTCCTCAAGGCTCGCCACAAAATCTCCACAGAAACAGCACTTGCATCGGTCAGCCTCGATAAAATTCTCGAGATCTTGGCGAACTTCGCCTTTCTCGCACTCGGCATTCTGATTGTCGTTTGGCAGGGACTATTTTTTCAAAGATTTTCTGGATTGTTGATCTTTGCCTCTGCTGGGATCGTCGTCTTACTCCTTGCCTATCTCATCGCCATGTTGCTTGGAAAAACGCCACTCGCGTGGACATTCGGCAGGCTCCCGTTATTGAGACGCGATACCCCAACCCTGAACAATATCCGCCAAACGCTGCTGGACGCGGAATCTCAGATCGGCGCATTTTGCCGTCAAAAACCGCTGGTCATCTTGCAGGCGACACTTTTATCCGCCATCATCTGGCTCGCCCTACTCGTGGAATACGCCCTTGCACTGCGCTTCTTCGGTTTAGAGACCAGCCTGCTCAATGTGCTCGCGATCATCATCTTTGCCCGCCTCGCCTTCCTGACCCCGCTCCCCGGCGGACTTGGCGCTCTCGAAGCCGGTCAAGTCTATGCCATGCAGTCGTTGGGATTTGACCCGATCTTGGGCGTCAGCGTCAGTCTTTTCATCCGCGTACGCGATTCTTTCTTTGGCTTGCTCGGTTTATGGCTGGGCAGCGCTTATAATTCCCGTTATGAAAAAACGTCAAGCCCTTTACTTTGAAGCCCCTTATCAGGTTTCTGTTCGTGAAGAAGAAACTCCCGCTCTTGAAGCGGATCAAGCCCTCGTGCGAACAACGCTCTCTGCCATCAGCGCGGGGACAGAGATGCTCTTTTATCGGGGGCAATTCCCACGTGAGATGGCGGTGGATGCCAATATTGCATCGCTTGAAGAACAGAGTGGATATCCGCTGAAATATGGGTATGCGGCGGTTGGCGTTGTGGAAGATATCGGCGAAAATATATCTAAAGATTGGTTAGGAAAACGTGTCTTTTCTTTTCAGCCTCATCAAAGTCATTTTATTACTTCTGTGAGTGGGCTTTTCGCAATCCCTGGAGATATTTCGGATGAAGATGCTGTTTTCCTGCCAAATATGGAGACAGCAGTTAATCTTGTGATGGATGCACAGCCAATTTTAGGTGAGCGCGCCATTCTTTTTGGGCAGGGTATTATTGGCTTATTAACGACCGCAATTTTGAAAGAATTCCCGCTGGAGAAATTGGTTGTAGTTGACCCTGTTGCTATTCGGCGAGAGGGGGCACTTGCTCTTGGCGTAGATGCGGCTTTTCCAGCCGAAGGAATTACTCTGCATGATTTTGATTTCGCTATTGAGCTTTCTGGGGTGCCAGATGCCTTAAACGCTGCTATTGAAAAAGTCGGTTATGGTGGGCGTGTGATCGTTGGCTCATGGTACGGGCAGAAGCCAGTCTCGCTTGATCTGGGCGGGCGTTTTCATCGGGAGAGAATTCGGATAATCAGTTCGCAAGTTAGCACGATTGCGCCACAATTTAGCGCGCGTTGGGATAAATCCCGTCGTTTTGATGTGGTCTGGAAGATGTTGGAGCGGGTTAAACCGAGCAAATGGATCTCGTCGCGTATCTCGCTTAGAGAGGCAGAGCAAGCTTATACCACGCTCGACTCCCGTCCACAGGACGTTTTACAAATCGTATTTAAATATTAACTGTCATTGCGAGACAGTCTTTTCGCAGAAGCAATCTCTCTCTTAGTCACAGAGATTGCCGCGCCGAAAAGCATCGGCTCGCAATGACAAAAACGGAGGAACACCATGTACACTGTTGCTGTAAAACGAGATTTTGTTTCCCGGCACTTTTTGATCGGCGGGGATTGGGGCGCAGAGAATGAGCTTCATTCGCATCATTATGTGCTTGAGTTGCAACTTGAAGGCGCGAGTCTGGATAAGCACGGTTATCTCGTTGATATTGTCGATATTGAAGCCAATCTGGATGCGCTGGTAGCTGAGTATCGCGATAAAACGCTGAATGATTTGTCTGCATTTGCAGGATTAAACCCCTCGATCGAGCACTTTTCGCGCATCTTGTGTGAGGCTTTGAACGGGCGAATTGCCGCGTCGAATATTTCTGTGTTTACCGTGAAGCTCTGGGAGAACGATATCGCTTGGGCATCCTATAAGCTGGAGCGTTGATGCGCGTTGGTTTGGTGATCTACGGTAGTTTGGATACGCTCAGTGGCGGTTATCTTTACGACCGTAAATTAGTGGCATATTTGCGAGATGCAGGTGATGATGTGGAAATTATTTCGTTACCCTGGCGCAATTATGTTGCTCACTTGCAAGACAACTTCTCTGATGCACTTCTGCAAGATTTGATTGATTCCAATTTCGATGTGTTGATTCAAGATGAATTGAATCATCCGTCCCTTTTTAGGCTCAATCAACAATTAAAGGAAAGGGTAACGTATCCTATTCTTTCTATTGTTCATCATTTGCGAAGCAGTGAGATGCGCCCTGCATGGAAAAATATGCTTTATCGCGTCCCAGAACGTGCCTATCTCCGCAGCGTGGATGCTTTTGTCTTCAACAGCCAAACCACGCGCAGTGTTGTTGAAGATGTCTTGGGCGAAACTCGTCCGCACGTTGTTGCTTATCCCGCTGGAGATCGGCTAAATCTGCAGATCGGCGATGAAGAGATTGGCGCTCGCGCTCGTGCCGAAGGTGCGCTGAAGGTCGTCTTCTTGGGCAGTGTTATCTCGCGCAAGAATTTACACACCCTGTTGGATGCACTTGCTCTGCTCGAAGGGGATTGGCAATTAACCGTGATCGGCAATCTGGATGTAGAACCTGAATATGTGACGGGCATTTATCAGCAGGTCGATCGTTTGAATTTGGGTGAAAAAGTGGCTTTTACCGGCGCATTAAATAATGAGCCGCTGGAGGATCTCTTGCGTGAGAGCGATGTTCTGGCTTTAGCCTCTTCTTACGAGGGTTTTGGCATCGCCTACCTCGAAGGGATGGGCTACGGTCTGCCCGCTATCGGCTCAACGACGGGCGCAGCGCATGAGATCATCACGCACGATGTGGATGGCTATCTTGTTCACCCCAGCGATGTGAATGCACTTGCTTCTCATTTACGCGAACTTGACAATGATCGTGAAAAGCTTGCTCAAATGAGTCTTGCCGCACGTGAACGCTTCCTTGTTCATCCGAGTTGGGATGAGAGTATGGCGAAGATAAGGACGTTTTTGAAGACGATAAACGCACGGGGATAAAGTCCCCGCGCTATTACAAAGCAGCGCCCGATAAATCGGGCTTTGAAAAATCTGCGAAATTCCGTCAAATTAGCGAAATCCGCGTTCTATCAAAGCCAAGATAAAACTATGAAAAAATGCAATAACTTCCCCCGCTACCTTGCATCCAAAAAGACGGTTGACGACCGCGCCCTTAACCAGCAAGTATGGGACGCCCTCGCCGCCAGCCTTGATACCTACGAAGACGTCGAAATTCTCGAGATCGGCGGCGGCATCGGGACGATGATCGAGCGGCTTTTAGAGCGTGACCTTTTGCAGCATGTAAATTACACGCTTCTTGATGCGCAGGATGAAAATGTTGCCGAAGCTCGCCGACGTTTACCGGAATGGGCAAAAGAGAATAATTTTGTTGCAAGCTGGGAGGGTGAAAAACTCGTGCTGTGGAAAAATGGTCAAGTTACCAAAGTGACCTTCCTCGCCGAAGACCTTTTTGCTTTTCTCGCGCGCCGTACTGCCGACGAAAAATATGATCTTCTCATTGCGCATGCTTTTCTCGACCTTGTTGATATTCCCGCTACGTTGCCGCGTCTTTTTGAGACCATCAAGTCCGACGGGCGCTTTTACTTTACGATCAACTTCGACGGCGAGACCATCTTCGAGCCAGCCCAGCCCGACGAAACCGAGATCATAGCTGCCTATCACCGCACGATGGATGAGCGCATCATCGAGGGCAAACTTTCTGGTGACAGTCGCGCGGGGCGGCATCTCTTTACGCATCTGCGCGAGGCGGGCGGGCAAATTCTCGAAGCGGGCGCATCCGATTGGGTCGTATTTGGCGACGAAAATGGCTATCCCGCCGATGAAGCGTACTTCCTGCATTTCATAGTCGATACTGTTTGGGGCGCGCTGGACGGAGAAATTGCCCCTCGCCAAATCGAAAGCTGGGCGAGCGCGCGCCATGCCCAAATCGAGCGCGGCACGCTGGTCTACATCGCCCATCAACTTGATTTTTTCGGGAGAATTCCATGAAGGTTATCATCAACGTTGCCATGACTCTCGATGGAAAAATCGACAATATTGCGCGTCAGGGGGCAAAAATCTCATCGGATGCGGATTGGGAGCGGGTGGATAGACTGCGTGCCGAGAGTGATGCGATTTTGGTGGGCGGGCGGACATTGTTGGGTGAAGACCCGCGCCTGACCGTCAAATCTGCTGCGCTGCGGGATGAACGTGTCGCGCGTGGATTTGAGCCTGATCCCGTTAAAGTGGGCATTGTCTCAAAAGCGACATTATCCGCTAAAAGCCGCTTCTTGAGCGCTGAGGCAGGAAAAGTGATCATTTTTACTACCGAGCAAACATCGAGTGAGCAACTTGCTCTTTTGCGTGAAGCCGGAGCCGTAGTCTGCGTTCTCGGTAAAAAGCGCGTAGATCTGGTAGCCGCGTTGACCTTTTTAGAAGAGTGGGGAATAGAAAGTCTAATGGTCGAAGGCGGCGGCGGGATGAATGCTGCCTTTCTCACAGCAGGATTGGTGGATGAAGTCCACGTTTATATTGCTCCGATGATCTTTGGTGGTGCAACTGCGCCTACTCTTGCTGACGGCAAAGGGGTTTTGGATGGAGAAAAATTGAGTTTGGTCGAGTTAAATAAGCTCGACGATGGGGGAATCTTGGCTAAATATGCGGTATTGCGCTAAAGTTTTAGGGTGGTGGCTAAGTTATAAGTGATGCTCTCGCTGGATTTGCAATCCAGCATTTTTACAAAGAAAATGGGGATTGCAAATCCCCTCTGAGCTTTTTTCTCATTTAGAACCTATCTTAAAATTGCTCTAGCCGCCGTCCTTCGCGCAGCATACTCGCAGGAGTGCGGCGGCGCTTTCTCTCTCCAATCCTGCGCCGAGGACGCGTGCCCTTTGGGTACGGCGCAGGGAGCATTCCGAATTATTTTTCGGATAGGTTCTAAGCTAGACTTTATCCATTTAGGAATTTTCTTTCGACCTTTTCCCAGTGAAGAACATAGCTCTGAGATTCTTTTTTGAATATCGCGCTGAAAGGCAGACATACAAAAAAGGTTTCAAGCCCGTAGGTCACGTTTTCAACGTGACATCCTTGCTCTGCGGAGTAAGTCACGCTAAAAGCGTGACCTACGAAAGCATCAATAGCAAATGGATAAAGTCCAGCTTAGTTTGAATTTCTTCTAATAACGATCACTCGACCAAAAGCCTGGAGGCGCCATTACCAGGCGACAAAGGGCGATCAGAGCGTGATCATAATTAACGCGCCATCCGGCGAAATCTTGCCAGGCTTGAGCGCGATCTTCTTTCAAGGGGATTCCAGCTTCTTCCAATCTGTCCAGCACAATCATGAATTCACTCTCGTCAATGCTGATCGATATTTCGGGAAAATGAGGGTCTTGTGGAAACGAGAGATCAAAATTACCGGCAATGCTTCGAAACGATAGAAATCCTGCGCGAAGACATAAAGATGCAGCAGCGGAAGGGGGCAAGTCTAAGGCAGAGAGCGTTAGCGCCGCGGCATCTAAAACAGTCCCGCTGGCTGTTACCCATGATTGATCTCCGCGCGGCGAGCGAAAGAAGACGAGCATCGGGAGGGTAGAATGACTTTCCTCAACTTGTGCAAACCAGGCTTCCCAGGAACTCCAATATTCATCCATCTTGCCCAGCCCTTGGATACGGTTAAATCGCAAAAGCATCTCGACAGAAGAGGGAGGATTGCCCGCGCGTACTTCGAGCAGGTTGACGAATTCTTCGCGGCGCGAAAAGGCGGCATACATTGTGGGCAGGTAGGCGATGAGGAGCGCAACCAAGATCAATCCAAGAGTGGCTTCGGAAAATATCAGCAAATTTACAAAGATATTTTCGGATGTTGCAAATCCGAGGGTTAAGAGCGATGATCCGCTTAATCGAAAAGATGTGAGAATATCACCAGTGCCGAGTGACCAGTAAATGGCTGCGTATCCTATAGCCAATAAGATATACCAGGCTGGGACAAGAAGCAGCAAGCCAATGGGCGCGAAATAGGCGTAAATGGCTTCTTTTCTTTCATAGCTTTTGGCAAAGCGTATGATCTTTTCGAAAGCGCGTCGTAAATTGCCGAATACGATGCGGGTAAGCCAACTGCGAGCACTGCGTGGTAAGACAAAGGTTGATAGTGCGGAGAATAGAGTGCTGATGATGAGCGCCAACCCGAGGATAAAGGCAAGAATTGATAAAAGTGTGTTCATGGGAGAGGATTATAAAGGAAAAGATTAAATTTCGAAGGAAGAGTAATTTTGATATGACACCGCGAGAAGCATGCTCTTGCGATGAAGCGGTCTTGCTTTTTGCGAGATTGCTTCGTCGAGAAAAACTCTCCTCGCAAAGGCAATTTTGTGTGCATGAGATGTATAATAATGCACATGACCAGATCACAAAAAATCACTCTTGCTATCATGGCTATTTTTGCTTGTGCCCTGTCTTTAGGGATTTTCTATGAAGGTGTTGACCTTTATCGTGATTGGTCACAAAAACCTTTGGGGCCTGCCCTGGATTCGACGCCGTGGGAACTCCCCGCAACATGGACTGTTGCGCCAAATTCTCCTGCGCAAACCAGAACGCCTTTGCCTACTTTTGCTTATGAAACTGAAACGCCTGTGCCTCCTTTTTTATCTTGCGCAGATCTGCCTACGATGATGCTTCTCGGGATCGGAAGCGATGCTCGCTCAGATGATTATAAATACGGGCGCTCCGATGTTATCCGCGCAATTCGTGTGGATTTTCAGAAGCAGCGTGTCACTGTTTTGGCTTTCCCGCGCGATCTGTGGGTGAAAATTCCCGAAGTTAGGGATAATTTGGGCACAAATCAGCAAAAATTGAATACGGCCTATCGTTGGGGAAACCCCGGTTTGCATTATTGGGATCATCCCAGTGAGGGGCCGGGACTTTTGGCTCGAACGCTTGACAGGAATTTTGGCTTGGATGTAGACCACTATCTTGCTGTGAGCATGAATGTATTTGTGGACGTGGTCGATGCCCTTGGCGGGCTAGATATCTATCTTGAAGAAGAAATTGATGGGCGTTATTCCTACGACCAAAGCGAGCGGCTCTATTTCCCGGCTGGAGAGAACCATCTTAGCGGAGAACAGGCCCTAACGCTGGCACGCAATCGAAAAGGCTCTGTCTTTAACCGAATGGATTATCAAAATCTGGTTGTCTGCACCTTGCAGAAAAAACTCAAAAGTCCCGATGTGATTCCCCAGATCCCCGCGATGATCAACTCCTTTCAGCAGAATGTTCAAACTGATCTGACTCCCTTGCAGATCAGTCAATTGGCTTGTTTGGGGACGCAAATGCCGATCAGCAATATTGTTTTTTCGTCATTTCCAGACAACACTTTCAAGTCGAGCAGTATTTATGATCCGATTGCCGAGCAGGAGGTTTTTATTTGGCAAGCAGATTTTGACGAAATGCGGGCTTATGTAGAAAAATTTGAAACGGGGACGTGGCCCACGATCTCGCCATCATCATCTTCAGAAGAGCCAGAGTCGGGGACGAGTAGTTGTGAGTAGAAAAGGCTTGCACCAGGTATGGACAGAAAATGCTCGACTTAGTGCTGTTTGGGCCATTTCCATGCGAACCAGACAATCAAAACCAGCAGCACAGATTCTACGGCGGAGCCGAAGAAGAAATATAGCCAAGATTCACCGATCGAATTTCCAATCGAAATGACGATATATAAAAGAGCCACAATGATATTCGTCCAGCGATTTCCCTTTGGCGGCAATACCAGCGCCAAGAAAATCATCAGACTGGGGATTGTCATTAGAATTAGCCCGATCAAAGCCCATGATTGTGTAATATCAAATTCCCATACTTTCCCAGCCAGAATATTCTCAATAGAACCGGGTTCATAAAAACCAAAAATGTCCACATACACATAGATGAACATCAGGGCAGCCCATAAAGCTGAAAGTTTTAGCTTCACATTGACTTTAATATCTTCCAACACCATCGGACTCTTTTTATCTGCTTTCATAATTTACTCCATTTTTGTCATAATCAAATATAAGTTTGATGTGATTGTTTAGGGCTGAAAAATAGCGCTCGTTGGTTGAGTAGGCGATGCTTGCCTGCCCCGCAGTCTTTTGGCGGGGTCGCCGTATCGAAACCAACTGTTCCAGAGAAAATTTAGATTTTCGTGGTTTCGATACGCTCCGAAAGTGCATTCGGAGCTACTCAACCACCAGTACAAATAGAACTGTCAGGTGGCTAGAAAAACAGATAAGTTGCAGAATAACCGAATCTCAAAGTTTTGACAAAACTTCATAATAGCTAATGATTCAAAAAAAGGAGGCTAGCCAAAAAAAGCCAGCCTCCTTTTTTGATAGCCATTATGCTCACTCCCACTTGAAAATCCTGGTGGATATAAGCAACCCAACTGTTAACAGACTTAGTAGAATAATGACCTCTGTAATGTGCTGGCTCCAGGTATCACCAAGCCACAGACCGCGTAGCAGGGTAACAACGTGGGTCAGCGGTATGAAATTCGAGATTTTCCGAATTCCATCAGGCATCAGCTCAAGTGGAAAACCTGCACCAGAGAGGAAAATCATCGGGTAAAGGATGACCAACCCAACGACCTGGGCAGTGCGAGCGTTTGGCATCACGGCTGCCAGCACAAATCCCAAAGAAAAGAAGCTTAGGCTGCCCAGGGTAAAAGCCAATGCCACACTCAGTGGATTTCCATCGAAGCGCAGGTTATAGGTTAATTTTGCAGCCAAGACCAACAAGAGCATCCCGATCACGGTCATCGCAAAGAGGACCACTACCTGTGCAATCAGAATAATTTGTGGCTGAAGGGGCGTGGCGCGCAAACGACGCAGGACGCCTTTTTCACGATAAGCAGACATGGTAACCGTTAGTACCATGATGCCAGTTGTACCGATGATCATGCCGATATAGGCTGGAACGGAGACATCCATAGTCCCATATCCATTGTATTCAGGCAAAGGATCATTGCCATGAAGGGAGCCAAAGAGGAAGAGAATCATCAACGGGAAAACCAGTGTAAAAAAGGCGCCAATCGGTTGACGCAGAAAGAGCTTGGTTTCAGTCCAGGTGTATTTTGCTAAAGCACGCATTTTATTATTTCCTTTATTCACGTATTTCGCGTCCAGTAAGGGACAAAAAAGCATCTTCAAGGTTGGGCTGCTCAGTTCGCAGATTGCTAAAACGGATGCCCTCACTGGTCAGGGTATTGACGATGTCGTTGACGAGAGGGACAGCAGCACTCTTTGAGCTATTGGCTTTGCCCAAAACAACGATTCTATCTCCTTGATTCTCAACGCGCGCGACCCTGGGCAGGCTAGCCATTTTCTCGGACGACCACCCCCCGTCCACGCTGAAGACGACACGCTCGCCAATATTCAGGCTGGCGATCAAGTTGGCTGGGCTGTCAATGGCGATGATCTTGCCATGATCGAGGATCGCAACCCGATCACAGAGGCGCTCCGCTTCTTCCATTAAGTGTGTTGTCAGAAAGACTGTCTTGCCCTCTTTGCGGATATCGCGCACGAAACCCCAGATTGTGTGGCGCGCCTGGGGATCAAGACCTGTTGTCAATTCGTCAAGGAAGATCAACTGCGGATCATTGAGCAAGGCCAAGGCGATAAAGAGGCGCTGTTTTTGCCCACCGGAGAGTTTGTGAAAGGCGGCGTTTCGTTTTTCATTCAGACCGAGGTCTTTGAGCAATTTCTGCCAATCCAGCGTGCTGGGATAGAAGGAAGCGTAAAGATCGAGAGCTTCCCAGACTTTGATACTGTCAGGTAGATTGGCTTGCTGGAGTTGGATCCCAAGCAAAGGGCGTAGCTGACGTATCTGTTTAACGGGATCCAAGCCCAAAACACGCAGCGACCCTTGATCCGCTTGTCGCAACCCCTCGATGATTTCAATGGTAGTGGTTTTACCAGCCCCATTCGGACCGACCATCCCAAATATTTCTCCCTTCCGAACTTCAAAGGAGATATTGTCCACGGATTTTATTGAGCCGTAAGTTTTGGATAATCCTTCAACTTGTATAACATTTTCCATAATTTGACCTCAATTTGCTTTTGTGATAATCTTGCTGTTAGCGAACACTGTGTTCGTCAACATAATAATCTTGATCGTCATAGAAATCAACAGACAAATGCTTGGCTTTGTTCGTTAAAGAACAAAGGGGGCAAATTGTGCGGAATGGAGGTCCAATGAAGAAAGTGAACGAAACAGATCGGCGCGTTATTCGAACGCGCGCGGAACTTATACGAGCTTTACACGCTTTGATTATGGAGAAAAACTACGAAAGGGTCACGGTGCAAGATATTTTGGAGCGTGCCAATGTTGGTCGCACCACTTTCTACACGCATTTTCTGGATAAGGATGATCTATTATTGAGCGCCATCCCCGATGATATCCTCGGTTTTAATTCTGAGAGCGATTCGCTGGTCCCATCATTGACTCCGATATTTACCCATGCTCAGGAGAATTATGCTCAATTCCGAGCCTTGATGGGGAGCGAGGGGATTACCATCGTTCATAAAATTGGGCATCAAAAGACCGTAGAAAACTGGCTGGATCATATTGAGCATCTGCAAGAAAAAGGATTTCAGATGTCATTACCGCCAACCGTTGTTGCCCAGTATTTAACGGGTGCGTTTATGGCATTGCTCAAATGGTGGATAGATGAAAAAATGCCCCATTCTCCAGATGAAATGGATGCGATCTTTCGCCAAATAACGATAAGGGGATTAGTGGAAATAAGGAGTTGACAGGAATCTTTCGAGCGATCTCCTCTAATTTGACCAGATACGCGCTTGTGTAGAGATGTTTGAGACAGGTACCTGGTCCACGATCTCGCCCTCACCTTTGGTTGGGCCAGAGTCGGGGACGAGTGGTTGTGAATAGAAATTAAATATTACTTCTCCGAGAAAACACTCGCAGTTGACCCACTGCGTGGCGTAGCAACACATCTTAAGGGGAGCAGCTCAACTTCCACATTATCCACGTTTATCGCCCTACGATCATGATAGAGAAATTTTCAGGTTAAATCATGTATAATATTATCCTAATAAGGTAATGTTTGACGTATTTAATAGATTGTTATTTTAATAAGGAACTTGAAAATATGCAGAAGATAATTTTTGAGCAAGATATCCATACTTTTCACATTGACTTCCTCGGGCATGTCAATAATGGTGTTTACATCCAATGGATGGAGATCGGACGCACCAAATTATTGGAGGCAGGTGGTTTGCTTACTCACGAAATGATGAAGCATAGTTTTGCGCCCCTTTTGGTGCAAACTACGATCACATATAAAGTTCCTTTATATTTAGGTGACCATGTCCATATAGAAATATGGCTGTCGAAATTACGTAACACAACAGCTATTCTAGAATTTCGTTTTTACAACGACAAGCATACTCTCGTGGCTGAAGGTAATCAAAGGGGAGTGTTCATTGATACAAAAACGATGAAACCTAGACGACTTTTACCAGAAGAAAAAGAATTGTTTACTCCATATTTGGAATGAAACAATGGTGAGCATTTCTAAAAAGAGCCCAACCCAAATCATAGCGGACTTGGCTGCGTCAAGATGGATATTACCGAGTTTCAAAAGTATCACATGGCGAAAAAACACCCGAATATATTTTTACGAGAAAAGCGCGGGAGCTGAAAGAGTTTACAGGCATGTGCCACTATCATCAGACAAGCCCAAAATCATCTTTTACGCAGAAACGGTTGATCAGCAGGGCGACTGAAAAGGGGCGAATTACGATTTCGGGTGATGTGTTGAAGATAACGGAGTGCAATCAAGTCGTTCTTGAGAAGAAGTTAGGCATGACAATCTGTCTCAAAGCAAGAATTTGCCTGTAATTATGCAAATATGTGTAGATGCAGAATGGTCCTTATTTGCATCTGTTAGCTCCTGCAACCTTCAAAGTTTAATATCGTATACTGCCCTGATCTTACGAGAGTTCATGGTTTTGAATACGATTCCCTAAAACTCTAATGTCATCCACGCAATTCAAAAGGAATACACTAAAGAGGTGATTTCAGTGAAAACTCTTGTCCGCATTACCCTAATATTTGTAATAATTGCAGTGACTCTAGTGCTCTATATGAGATACCGACTAGTTAACCCACCTAACACCTTGTTTTTGCGCCCATAGACCGCCTTTCTATTCGACGCTAAAAAATGAAC
>CAZOOX010000095.1:0-15304 GCA_964581545.1 uncultured Anaerolineaceae bacterium | reverse complement strand
TCTTCAACTATCATGACTGTAGTTTACGCTATACCATTTACTTTAGGCCACTACCCAGAAAAGTTGTCTACCAAGTCCAAACTGACCGCCCTACTTATGCACTGAGAAAAGCCAAAGTAACCGTCTGCCTGGATGCTGATGACAGGATCACCATCCTCTACAAGAATAAGGAGGTAGACTATAAGATCTTCAAAAAACAAGCCAAGCAATCTGAAGTTTTGTCATCTAAAGATCTTGATGCCAAAGTAGACAAGGTGCGCAAGCAATACAAGCCAGCCCCCGATCATCCCTGGCGCAAAGGGTTTTCCACACCTTTATCTAAACCTGAAGCGGACATTTCTACTTTAACCAAAGAGCAGACATTTTAACTTAACCTTGACAGTAAGCTATGAACATTCTCTACTTGATCTTGTGGCAATAACAGAAATTGCTTTAGTGCCTTTTGGGGTTGATGGGCAGACGATCTATACTCGTTATGGTGACTGGTTCGGCTGGCTGATGGTTTTGAGCTTGGTGGTATTGGTTTTTATTTGCTATAATGTTTTCAAGACAGAAACAAGATGATGTTTATTTCCAATCCGTAGAATTTACAAAAACAACATTTTGAACAAAGTACATATTAGCCTAAGTGCTAATTCATTTATTGGTATCTAAATGATAAAAGATCAAGAGCAAATATCATTGCTTGGCTCTCCCTTGTTTACGAAGGTTAGTGTAGAAACGCCATTAGACGATGAACTACAATTGCCCTCTGAAGCCTGCTGCGTTTATATTGTCGATGGTGACGATCAAGTATTGTCTAAATCAGAAAATATAATCGCTTCGCCAGGTCATGTAATTCTTTCACTCTGCGGTTTGACAGTAGGGAAAATGATCTCGGAGCAAAATAAGGGGTCAACAACTTCGATAATCGTGCATTTTAGTCATGAGCTACTAAAGCTCGTTTTTGAAGATACCAAACCCGAATTCTGGAAAGAATTGGAAACGCCTGTTACAAAATACGTGGCCCAATCTGCAGCCGGTGAACTGATCGGCTATTATTTTGAAGGAATTAACCATTTATTCAATAAAAAAACGGCCGCAACAGACAATATTCTGAAACTCAAACTAAAAGAAATCATTCTCCTTCTGCTCCAAACCGAAAACTCTCACAATATTCAACAAATCGTTAGAAGTCTTTTTTCTGAAAGAACCTTCACTTTTAGAGAGTTGGTGGATGCGCATATTTTTTCAGGCGCTTCAATTGAAGAACTTGCAATATTGACGAATTGCAGTGTCTCAACCTTTAAAAGGAAATTCAAAGAGATTTATAAAAGCAGCCCGGCCAAGCACATAATAAATCAAAAAGTAGAAAGAGTTGCCACTTTATTGAAATTGTCAGATAAAACAATCAGCGCTATTGGTTACGAATGCGGTTTTAATAGTCCGGAACATCTATCTCGGGTCTTTAAAAGAAAATATGGGGTTTCTCCTTCTGAATATAGGTTGAGCCAGTCGATCAAATAGATGAGCTTTTCAGTCAATATTATTCTCTACAAACAGAGTAGGATTACAGCAACAAAAACTACACAAGGAGAAATAATATGACAAAGAAGAGTTCAGGAGTTAACAGAAAAACGCTGCTTTCCACCATTTGGGTGTTTGTTCTGATAAATATGATCTACGCCGATATTTTGGGGATGTTAAGACCAGGGTATCTGGAAACATTAGACAAAATGAGCAAGGAACTCACCTCTGAAACAGTGTTGGTATTTGCAATATTGATGGAAATACCCATCGGTATGATACTTCTGTCAAGAGTATTGAATCGCAAAGCAAATCGAGCAGCAAATTTTATTGCAGTTCCTTTATCCATTTTATGGGTTGTTGTACCTGCACTAATGCCTTCTTTAGGGAGTGATACACCTCTTTCCTATGTATTCTTTACAACGGTAGAAGTAGTGGCTATGTTAAGTATATTTTGGATAGCCTGGAAATGGCCTAAACCTGAGCTAAGTTTAATAACGGAATAGAACCGATAAGGTAATCACCCGGTCTAAAACGCATCCGTGTTTCTGGCTGGTGACAAACCATCAAATGTCTTCGGCGGACAATCTTCTTCCGCCAGAACCCAAAACGGCTTTCAGGATGCGGAAGCCGTTTTGGTAATTGCAAATCCTGCATTCTACCTGCTACGACTATTTGCCTGCCAATCAGGAGATACTCACGAAGACCAGCAACTCCAAACGACAGAACGAATCACCCGCTATACTTTTTCTCCGCTGAGGGCAAACGCTCTACACCCGTTACGGTGATTGCTTTGGTTGGTTGATGGTTGCCGAATTATTTCTTTTGATCATTTTGACAATAAGAAGAAAATAAGCTCTCGCAAAGAAAAAATCCCTGCTTTCAAAACAGAGTAGGGGTTTTTTCTTTAAGGACTTATTCTAATATTCTTAGCAAAGCTTCTACCACTTGCGGATCGAAATGTTTTCCACTTTGTTCGCGGATATGTGCGAGTGTTTCCTCCCGCGACCAGGCAGTTCGGTAGGGGCGATCAGATGTCAGGGCATCCCATACATCTGCCACTGCGAAGATGCGTGCTGCGAGTGGGATTTCATCTCCCTTCAATCCGCGTGGATAGCCGCTGCCATCCCATTTTTCGTGATGGCAATAGGGGATATCCAACGCAGGACGCAGATAGGCGATTTCAGAGAGGATGCTATAGGCGTATCCAGGGTGCTGGTGCATGATGGCTTTTTCTTCCGGGCTGAGTGGTCCGGGTTTGAGCAGGATATTATCGGGAATCGCCATTTTGCCTAAATCGTGTACCAGTGCGCCATGCTGGATATGCTCCAACTCATTTTCCGGTATGCCCAGAGCATGTGCCAGCCGAAGGGTTAGCTGGACTACGCGCCGGGTATGACCCAGCGTTTCTTGATCTCGTAATTCCAGAGCGTGCGCCCAACCTTCCAGTGTGGCGCGGTATGCCTCATGGAGTTCCTGATTGGCATGTTGCATTCCATCGAAAAGTGAAGCGTTTTCAATGCCGATAGCTGCCTGCGTTGCCAATGTTTCGAGAAAATCCAGCCATTCGGTGTTGGGGTTGAGCGGCGCACGATGGAAAATCTCCAGCACTCCTATGATCTCGCCTTTGGCAATTAGCGGTGCACTGATATAAGATTCGAACCCCTCGTCTTGAAAGTGGGGCGAACGCATGAATTTGGTGCTGCCATCCTGTAGATTATTCAGTTGGATGATACGGCGTTCTGATGCTGCGCGCCCGGCATAGCCCTTGCCGAGGGCTAAATAAGTGTGCTGGAGCACCTCGGTACGAAAACCCTGCCCGGATGCATATGCAAGATCCAGCGTTTGGGCATCGTACAGGAGAATGGCGGCAGCATCGACTTTCAATTGAGACAAGGCATTCGTAATGATCGTGTCCAGAACAATATCGAGGTCAGTGTTGGTTGTGATGGCCAGGTCAATGCGATGTAATGCTTGCAAGCGTTGGAGGTGCTGATGTATTTTTCTTTCGGCTTCCTTGCGCCGGGTGATATCTCTTACCACCGAAACAGCGCCGATTTGATTTTTGTCCTTATTGTAAATGGGGAAGGAGGAAACCAATTGCCATCCCTTCATTGTCGGGAGTTGACTTTCCACTGTTACCGGTGGACTGCCTGAAAGAACTGCGGCACAAGGTGGTTGTGGGTCTGGCGTGACTGTTCCCATGTAGATGAGGCGATAATCAAGACCTGTAAGATTGCCATGAATTGGCTCGAACCTCTCTTGCATGGCTTTGTTTGCTCTCAGGATAGCGCCTGTCATATCCAAAATACAGATGTAATCGGGGATAGCATTGAAAGTTCTCTCCCACTCTTCGTTTGCAGCAAATAGGGCTTCCTGGGTTTGTGCGCGCTCTTCCTGAAAACGGATGCGATCAACCACAACGGCTATATGCCGCGATATCGCTTCCAGGTAGTCCAGTTCCACTTGTGACGGAATGCGGATGCCTTCGTCTCCAAAGGTGCCGGTGGTTATGCTGCCCAGTTGTTCATTTTCCAAAAGGACAGGAATATTAACAATAGTGCGGTTTCCGTGCTGTTCTACCAATGCTTTATTTGTGCGTGGATCACAGCGTGCATCTTCCACAATGATGACTTTGTCCGCAGCAACGACTTCTTCCAAATACGCATCGCCTTTTATTTTGAAAACCTTGCCATTATTTTTTACTGCATCTGCCTTTTCTCCGGCGTTGGCTAATAATCTTGCATATTCTTTGTTTTCATCCAACAAGTAGATCGAGGCTGAACGGTAACCAATAATTTGCTGAATTTCTTTTTGTAGCGGAGCTACGATCTGATAATAAGAGCGCGCCAATTCCAACTGCCGTGTTAAATGCATCAGGGATTGCATCTTATCTTCACTCTCTTTCAGCGCTTGTTCGGTTTCGATAAGCATCCCGCCCATATGCGCCGAGTCTTGGATGACTTTGAGAGGCGTGCGGGCTTTGCGTTCTGCCTCTACCAAACTACCCATCATCAAGGCAATAGCATTGAAAAAGAATATCTGAAAGAACATCCGTTGCACAATCGGGACTTCCAATAGCATAGGCTGCCCCACCACCAATGAAGCACTGAACAAGCTGGCAATAAGTGCGGCTCCTTGCCCGCCGTGACGCCCGTAAAAAAAAGCCGCTGCCAGAATGGGTACTACCAGCGAATAAGCCAGTATCTCAGTTATGGTGCTTGGCTGGATACGTGTCAGCAGAATTCCTCCCCCAGCAAGACCGAGCCAGACAGCAATGCTGCCGATAATCAACCAATGTCTGAGACGTTTATTTACCATCTAAAGCCACATTTATTAGTTCTGGGGAATGATTCAGAAACAGCGAGGCCATTATACCTTACCGCTTCTGACGAAGCTGTTTGGATTTGGCCTTGATCTTCTCCCCGATACCGCAGAAATCAAAGTAAAATTGAGGCATGGAATCCTAAGCTCCTCTATAGCGTGAGATCAAACCCTGCCCGGTATTGCGCATCACATCGCATCTTTTTGGACCATGTCCTCTGCCAACGCGGGATTGGTTCCCCGTCAATCTCATCGCATTCTGCCCGATGGCTGCATAGACTTCATCTTCAACTTCAGCAATTCCCAGCGGCGCAGTGCCGCATGCGTCATTGTCGCAGATATAGTCTGGCACGCGGATACGGGGATGCACGATACCACTTTAATGGTATCCGCTTCGGGTGAAAAAGTTGGGCGGCGTGCCAAGATCAACACTACATCCGGTGAAGAAGACGCGGGATTCAGCTCGGGTCCACGCGCGTATCCGGTCTTTTCATCCCCGCATGGCGATTGGTTCGGGTGATTGATGGTTTTGAGTTTGGTGGGGTTGATTATGATAGCCGCCAGAAGAAAATAACGAACGAAAATACCAAGCTTTCGGAAACGGGAGCCTGGTATTTTTCTTTTCTTTGCTATAATCTCTTATATCAAAAGCTTATAGAAAAAAACAAATCGTAGCGTTTCCTGCCCCCTCTAAACATTTGGTATTAGCAAACGTACGCCACAAGCCAACAATCATAGCAGCATCGGTTGTACTTAGAACGTATTGGCGATATTTGCAATTGGCCTTCAAGGAGAGCACGAAGATCTTTATCGTTGGGTATTCAGGATTGGACAAACATTGAATCAGATTATTTCAGATTATTCAGAAAATAAAGATATTGTGATTGTTGAATGGAGTGGTGCGGGAGAAGAAGATGAGCGCATCCGCTTTTGGGAAGACGAAATAAAAGATGGTATAGAATTAATACGATTAGAAAACATTTTGAGATTTAAAGACTGGAAATAAATTTGAAAAATCTTCAAAATTCCTATCCCCGCCGCAAGCGGACGGGGTATTACGGAATTTTGCCCCTACGGGTACAGATTTTTCTTAATGCTCGGAACCCTCGTAGCAAGCTACGGGGTATTCAGAGAAGAATAAAAGCTAATTCAAAAATCTTAAACCTGAGGTCTTCAAAATGCAAATCCCCCCCTTCACCCTCGAACGATATTTCGCCAAATACGAATTCTCTGCCAAATACATGCTCTCCAGCTCAGATTGCGAATCGCTGACCCTGCCGGAGCTGCTCGAAATGGCATCATCTGAAATGCGCAAAGCCTTCTTCGAACTCAAACTCGGCTATACCGAATCGATGGGTCATCCGCAATTGCGGGCAGAAGCAGCGGGTATCTACGATGGCATCGAAGCCGACGACGTGCTCATCGCCGCACCCGAAGAAGCCATCTTCTTGCTGATGAACGCCCTGCTCGAACCCGGCGACCACGTTATATCCACTTTTCCGGGATACCAGTCGCTCTACGAGATCGCGCGCGCGGGCGGCTGCCAAGTCTCCATGTGGGAACCCGACGAAGATGCCGGGTGGCATTTTAATCTGGCGCGTCTCGCCGAACTGCTCCGCCCCGAAACGAAGCTCGTCGTTGTCAATTTTCCGCATAACCCCACCGGCTTCATGCCATCTAAAAAAGAATTTATGAGATTAATAGAACTGCTCCGCGAAAGGGGGATTTTCCTGCTCTCGGATGAAATGTATAGATATTTGGAGATCGAAAAGGGATCGACCTTGCCCTCGGCTTGCGAGGCTTACGAAAAAGCATTTTCTCTCTTCGGCATGTCGAAAACCTTTGGCACGCCCGGTCTAAGAATTGGATGGCTGGCCTCAAAGCAGCGTACCGCTCTCGCACAGATTCTCGAACTCAAAGACTACACCACCATTTGCAGCAGTGCCCCGAGTGAGATTTTGTCGATCATCGCCCTGCAAAACCGCAACGCGATCATTGATATGCAAAATGCGCGTTTGGCACGCAATATCGCCCTGCTCGATGACTTTATGGCGCAACGCCCCGAACGTTTTCGCTGGAATCGCCCGCGCGGAGGCTCGATCTGCTTTCCGCGTATGCTTGGTGTTGAAAGCACTCTCGACTTCGGCGAAAAACTTGTTCAGGATGCAGGTATCATGATCGCCCCATCGCACGTTTTCGATTATGGGCATCAACACTTCCGCATCGGCTTTGGACGCGAGAATTTTGGTGAAGTGCTAGGGTTATTTGGGGAGTATGTGGATGCGCTAAAATAGAACGCGCTTTATTGAAATTCAACTATTCAGCCCCCTGCCCTCGCTTCGCTTGGGCGTCCCCCATTTTGCAAGCAAAATAGGGGACAGAACCAAATTAATCGGCTGGTCTCCCCTAAATTCGACAGTTCTTCCGTCGCATTTGGGGGAGATGCCCGATAGGGCAGAGGGGGCAGTTAACGGTAAAATAGCCTCATGCAAAATAAATCTCCCAGAGAGATAGTGGAGATACGTCATATCAAAATTAAAAATCTAAAACAGGTCTATGTTCAGAAAAAAGAAAAATAAAAAGAAAACGGAATTTGCAGTTATTGGTCTTGGCAGGTTTGGCCGTTCAGTTGTAAAAACCCTCGTCGCCAAGGGCTTCAGTGTATTGGGCGTCGATCGCGATGAAAAGTGCGTGCAGACAGTTCTTGATCTATGCACTCAGGCTGTGATCCTGGATTCAACCAACGAAGACGCCTTGCGAGAATTAGGTATCGGCGAATTTGACACCGTTGTGGTTGCGATCGGTGCAGATTTTGAAAGCAATTTGATCACCACTGCCGCGCTCAAAGCCATTGGTGTTAGGCGCGTGATTTGCAAAGCGCTTTCCACTCGCCAAAAAGATATTCTGTTGCGTATCGGTGCAAGTGAAGTCATCCAACCCGAAGCGGATGCGGGTCAGCAACTTGCGCTTGAGTTGGCTGCCCCCAATTTACTCGATAGAATTCCCCTCGGTGATAAACATACCATCTTGGAACTTATGGTCACTTCATCTATGGACGGAAAAACCCTCGTAGATGCAGACTTTAGAAAATTGTACGATGTCACTGTTATGGCCATAAAACGAGAGAACGAAATTACCGTTTCTCCTTCCGCAGAATTCCTCATGAAAGAGGGAGATGTTCTGGTTGTTCTGGGTGAAGTTGACAAAATAACCAAGCTGGAAGAATTAACCTGATCTATGTCAATCAGCAAAACAAAAATCTCTCATCTTACAAAGCGCATCCCGACTCCCCTTCGGCTTGCCGCTGGACTAGGAATGATGATCGCTCTAGGTTCAGTTCTCTTAACCCTGCCGGGCGTTGCTGTTTCGGGGTCTTTGTCATTAAGTGAGGCTTTTTTTACTGCCACATCGGCATTGACTGTGACCGGTCTATCCATCATCACCCCCGGCAGCGACCTGACCTTGCTGGGGCAGATCATATTGCTGGCCCTTATCCAGACCGGCGGCGTTGGTTTTATGGTCGTAGCGGTGCTGGTTTTTCAACTGATCGGGCGCAGCATCTCCTTTGCCGACAGGATAGCCTTACGAGACTCGTTTGGGCTATTAGATCTACATGCGATCGTGCGCCTTACGAAGCAGGTCGTTGCTGTGGTCGTTTCACTTGAATTACTTGGCGCTTTTTTTCTCTGGCTAAATTGGCGCTCATCTTTGGGAAATGAACGCGCGATCTTTTATGCGCTCTTCCATGCCGTGTCCGCTTTTTGTAATGCGGGTTTCGACCTCTTCTCCGGAACACCGAGCTACTCGGGCATTCCTACAGATAATATTACACTGCTCATCTTTGGCATATTAATATTAATTGGAGGGCTGGGTATCCCCGTAGTTGCAGACCTGGTTATTCGGCACAAACGCAGACGATTATCTTTACACACCCGATTAACCTTGCTTGTGACTTTGGCATTGCTTTTAGTAGGTTGGTTGGGATTATTTCTGGCTGAAACCGGAGAAAGTGGAACGCTAACGAGCGAATCGACCTTCAGAGCCGCAGCACTTTCTCTCTTTCAATCCATTTCAGCACGCACTGCCGGTTTTAGTGCAATTGCTTCTTTTGAAAATTTAACCCCCGCAAGCCAATTGCTTAAGATCATTCTGATGTTTATCGGTACAGCGCCCGCATCAATGGGGGGCGGGATCACGACAGGGACATTCACCGTCATGATACTGGCGCTATGGGCGTACGCACGCGGGCGGAAAAGTCCGCATGTCTTTGGTCGCAGTATCGGCACCTTTACAGTACGCCGAGCTTCAGCAGTTCTTACGACATCCATAATAGTCATCATGGGCGCAACATGGCTACTCTTGATCACACATCCTCATGCAGTATTAGATAAAGTTATCTTTGAAGTTGTGTCTGCCTTCGCCACATGCGGGCTTTCTTTGGAATACACCAGCAACTTTGGTCTATTAGGTCAAATGGTTATTGCCTTTGTCATGTTTTGGGGAAGGCTGGGAGCGCTTACCATTATTTTGGCGCTTGGGCAATTGGTACCGAGTAGCAACCTGCAATACCCGGAAGAGAAAATACTGATATAAGTTTTGCTTACTTAGAAAAGAGTTACTGATGACCGAAGAAAACACAGAACTTACTGAAATCGAAGAAACTCAATTCGTCCCCACATCCAAAGGGGAGCGTTTTCTCTACGCCTTCGTCGCCATCGTGATGCCTATCATCTCCTTTGCCATCACCTATGACGACATTCTCAACCCCGATTGGCAGGATGGGCAGCTGACATCCTATGTTGGTATCCTGCTCGGCGGGACGGTCTCGCGTTATTTCTTCCCCTTCCTGATCTATGCAATGATAGCCTTTGGATTGCTGCTTTTGTCGCCCAAGCGTTTTTCAAGATCATTTTTCATTCGACTTGGTATTTATACAGGTATTGTGCTGGCGTTGCAATATGTCATCCTGTTGGGACTATTCACAGTAGGCATTGCAACGATAGCCTCCGTCATCGGCGGAACGCTGCTTTATTTCGGGACACGTTTTCTCCATCGCAAAATCGGCGCGAAGAAAACGGCGCTCATCTATGTGACGATCTTGCTGGGCATCTATGTGGTCTGGGGAATTGCAACAGATTTTAGGGACGCACTCAGCGTACTCTCTCTGGTCGTCATCTTTTTCTTTGCGACAGCGCCCTTCGCCGTGCTCGTGATCGGCGTCATCACATCGCGGGAACTTATCCGTGAATATCCCGTCTCACAAAAAGAATATCTTGGGCTGGGAGTGTGGTTCATAGGCTATATCGTCGTGTGGCGATTAGCAATCCTGAAAATGATGGAAGTCTATTCTGCCTTACCGACACAGCCGCCCTGCTATATTGCCACCGCCGCCGCGAAGGGACATCCGCAATTTGTTCGCTCTACACCCCTCCGCGCGCAAGACGGGCAGATTGTGCGAGTCAATGCCCAATTGCGTTATCTCAAATTTGCAGAAATTGCCTTGATGGTCATTACGCCGCGTATCCATAAACTGCTTCGTAAAATATATGATATTGCAGGAAAAGCTCTTGCTCGGGGAGTCGTGCATCCCCTTTCAGCGGATATGGCTTATCTTGCCTTAAAGCCTTTTGAATGGAGCGCAAGATCATTAATGAAAATCTTATTCCCCGATTTTAATGAAATAGCAAAGAAAATATATCAAGGTAAATAGTAATATCTGTTTTAGATGGGAATACAGAATCAATTATCCGCGCTATGCACATAATTCCAAACAGATATTTGGTTGTCCATCGTTCAACACGATATAATATCGCTTTGTTTCGGTCAATCACATTGCTTGAATAAAGGAATACCACGAATGAATATCGACGGAAAACACTATCGCACCATTTGGCTAAAGGAAGATGACCCCAGCGTTGTGCAGATCATTGATCAACGCCACTTGCCCCATAAATTCATCATCGAAGATCTAAAAACAGTAGACGATATAGCCCGCGCCATTAAAGATATGCACGTTCGTGGAGCGGGATTGATCGGCGCAACAGCAGGATTTGGGATGTATATCGCAGCCCTAAATGCATCTGCCGATTCGCTCTTGTCTCAACTTGCTTCCGATGGTGAACAACTGAAAGCAACCCGACCAACAGCCGTTAATCTCGCCTGGGCAGTGGATCGGCAGCTCAGGGCGCTTGAAAATGTTGATGGTGGCTACCCAGCCCAGGTCAAGGTCGCTCTCGAGACCGCACAAACTATCGCCGATGAAGATGCCGATTTTTGCCGTCGCCTTGGCAAGCATGGAGTCTCCATCATCGAAGAGATCAGCAAAGCAAAAAATGGCGATGTGGTCAATATTCTCACCCATTGCAACGCTGGCTGGCTCGCCTTCGTGGACTATGGCTCTGCGACCGCGCCGATGTACGCCGCTCATGACAAGGGTATCAAGATCCACATCTGGGTGGATGAAACGCGCCCCAGAAATCAAGGCGCACGCCTGACAGCCTGGGAACTCGGACAACACGGCGTTCCGCACACTGTCATTGCCGATAATGTTGGCGGGCATCTCATGCAGCATGGCCTTGTGGACCTGGTCATCACCGGCACCGACCGCACCACCTACACAGGCGATGTGGGGAATAAGATCGGCACTTATCTGAAGGCGCTCGCCGCAAAAGATAATGGTGTACCTTTTTACACCGCGCTGCCCTCCTCCACTTTCGATTGGGTCATGCGTGACGGCGTAAAAGAAGTGCCTATCGAGCAGCGTGGCGGCGAAGAAGTGAAATATATTCAGGGTTTGCACGAAGGAGAGATCAAAGAAGTTCTCCTTACCCCCGAAGATAGCCCCGCCGCGAATTATGCCTTCGATGTCACCCCATCTCGTCTTGTAACAGGATTAATTACAGAGCGCGGCATTTGTGAGGCTTCTGAAGAAGGCGTGCTTGGGTTGTATCCGGAGAAACGAAAATAGTCCTGTTACTCCTAGCTTGCCCCCTGTCCCTATCGGGACATCCCCCAATTAATCCGAAGGATATTTGGGGGACAGGGGGGCAAAAACGAGAACAAGAAAGATTATGCTAAGACCAAACCGTAGCACATCAAAAACAATGCGCAGGGCAAAAGAACTACGCAAAGAAATGACTCCTGCCGAACACAAACTCTGGTCAGCCCTACAAGGCAAACAACTTGGCGTAAAATTCAGAAGGCAGCATGCCATTGGCCCCTACATCACAGATTTCTGCTGCATTAAAGAAAAACTCATCATCGAAGTGGACGGTTCACAGCATCTTGACCAGGCAGATTACGATGAAGAGCGTACAGCCTATTTCCAATCACGTGGCTATCGCGTACTTCGCTTTTGGAATAATCAGGTTACAAATGACTTGAACGGTGTTATTGTCGCCATTCAAGAAATACTTGACCAAGATACACACACCGCCCCTCCCTAAATAATCCGCAGGATATTTGGGGAGGCTGGGAGGGGCAGGTAAAGAAAAAAACAGGAGCAAAAATGAACGCATTTCGCAGCATTGAATGGCTGGATGAAGGCATCGTCCGCATGCTTGACCAGCGGGTACTTCCACACGAGACGGTCTACAACGATTACAAAACCCACGGCGAAGTCGCTCAAGCCATCACAGATATGGTCATTCGCGGCGCACCAGCTATCGGTGCCGCTGCCGCTTATGGGATGGCACTAACAGCCCACCATTCCCAAACATCGGATGTGGACGCTCTCCGCCTTGAGCTTGCTGCCGCTTCAGAAATATTAGCCCGATCCCGACCAACTGCCGTTAATCTCTTCTGGGCATTGGAGCGGATGAATAAACGCATCGCCGACCCTAAACTGAATACCGTTAAAGCCCTCCAAGAAGCGACCCTCGCCGAAGCCCACGCCATCGCCGAAGAAGACGTTGCCATTAACAAAGCCATCGGCATGAACGCCCTGCCCCTCATCCCCGATAAAGCGACCATTATCCACCACTGCAATACAGGGAGTTTGGCAACCGTTGATTATGGAACAGCCTTAGGCGTCATCCGCACCGCACACGAAAATGGCAAAAAAGTCTTTACTCTGCTCGATGAAACCCGCCCTCGTTTGCAGGGTGGGCGTTTGTCGGCGTATGAATTGAAAGAACAGGGTATTCCATTCAAAGTGATCGTAGATGGGGCCTCGGGTCACTTCATGCGCACCCTTGGCGTTGATCTTTGTGTCGTTGGCACAGATCGAGTTGCCGCCAACGGGGACGTTGCCAACAAGATCGGGACATATAATTTGGCCGTTGTAGCGCACGAGAATAATGTCCCCTTTTATGTTGCAGCGCCGACCACGACCATTGATATGGCAACCAAGCATGGGGATGAGATAGAAATTGAAGAACGCCCAGCAAGTGAAATCACGCACGTCCGGGAATGTCAGATCACGCCTGATAATATAGAAGTTGGCAATCCTGCTTTTGACGTGACCCCTGCCAAATATGTCACCGCTATCATCACCGAAAAGGGTGTTGTATATCCACCTTTTGAAGAAAGCTTGGCAAAATTAATGGGGAAAGAGTAAAAAGCTCTTAAAATAAAGGCTCTCGAAAAATTTCGAGAGCTTTTATTCATTACGGGGGAACAGGTGATATATTACTGATGATTGTAGAAAAATTATTCTTTTGTTGCTTTCGCTTTCCCCATACCAAACCATGCCCCTACTTTTGGATTTGGCTTGATGAATAATTCGTGGATAAAGATCGGCAACAGAACACCTGCAAGGAAGGCAATCGTAACAGTCAGATCGTTTTGCCCGATATAGGGATTGAGTTTATTGTTGACCATCTCCTGAATAGGAACGTGAAAGATAAAGATACTGATGGTGAGACTGCCAATATATTTAAATAAACGCGTAAGTTTTTCTGAGTAAAACTCGATCTGTCTGGAGAGGGAAAGAATGAAGATAATTCCCGCGATGGCTTCGATAGTGTTGAGGATAGGTGAGGTATATAGGCGGATGTTGAAGTCTATGGGGATGTCGAGAGTGAAGACCATGCCAAAGAGAATAGCTGCTGAAGCAAAAAAGGTGATCTTTGAAGCGAAAAAGTCTTCGGGAACATGGCGGTAGATCTCTCGGGCGAGGATGAAGAAAAAACCGGTAAGCAAGACTAAATCCACGTTGGCGGGCGCACCGTGCAATATCAGGGACTTGCCGAGAAGTTCAATTTCGAGGGGCCAAGTGTGGGGCAGCGGCAGCGTCCCGATCCACAAAGTGATCAACAAAATGAGCCAACGAATCCAATCTTTTTTGATGGGATTGGTGAATTTGTAAAAGAAATAGGCGTAGATATTGATGAGGAAGAGGAGAGGCAAAAACCAGAGTTGTACCCAGTTAAGATAGGGGCCTGTCATGTAGAGAGATTTGAGTAGTCGGCCGCCGGCTGTGGCGAAGCTCATTTTCCCGAAGAAAACGGAGATACCGTAAATAAGCAGGATGCTGAAGATGAGGGGTTTAATAAGGCTTTGAAAGCGTTTTTTGATGAGTGTTTTGAAAGGGCGATCGGGATTGAAAAAGATGCCCGACAAAAAGAAAAATAATGCCATGTGAAAGGCGTAGATGAAGCGATGCAATATTGGATGGTAATAGTTCATGTCGTTGTGGCCGAGTACGACGAGCAGGATACCGATCCCTTTGGCGATGTCTATGTATTGGACTCTTTTTGGCATGGTTCACTCAGCTTTGATTAGGCAAAAAAGTTTTGGAATTTAAAGATAAAAATGGTTGTGATAAGTTCTAGACTTATTATAAAGGGGATATTATAGATTGATTGCTTGAAAAACTTAAAAGATTCTGCTACTGCTAAAATCGCAATTAGTGGATTAAAGAAAATCCATAAACGCGCAACTTCACCGCGTGTTTGCCCTGCAATAAGAAGAGCGAGATAGGTAACAATAAACGCCAGTGTCAAAGTGTTTAAAAGGCTATAACGTTTCTTTAGAAACAGAAATATAGTGCGGATGCTATAGACGATTGCCAAAAGAGCTACGGGGAAACCAATCGAACTCATATAATCTACATTATTTAACAGCATAGAGTCTAAAATTAGCTTTATGCTCGGCTCGAAGGATTTTAGGTTTCTGTGTTGAGCAAAGGCATGGCTGTAGCGCAAGACAGGATCATAATTTAGAAAGACATGAAAGAAGATAAAAGCCAGCAAAAGCCCAGCAACTAAACTTGTACCAAGTGCAAGATAAGTTTTTATTTTTTTATCTTCTTGCCCAAGATAATATATACCTGTCAGGACAAGGGCTAATAGAAGAAGAGGTAAAAGAGAGAAGGTGAAATATATGGAGATATAAATAAACAACCCCGCTAAAAAAGCCAAAAGATAAGAACGCCGAATAAGTGAGCGTAAAACTAAATCAAGGCTTATTATAAATAAAAGGTAACTACTCAGCTTTCTAATGGCATGAAGGGTTTTCCAAGTAATGCCTTCTG
>CAZOOX010000094.1:0-15311 GCA_964581545.1 uncultured Anaerolineaceae bacterium | reverse complement strand
CCAAACTCTGCCCACCCCAAGGGGCGTTTTCCATTATTTGGGCGCATAAGTTCAATAGAATTGGCAGATAATATTTGCTCATCTTTTAAAGCAATCATCAATTTTGCGGCATCTGCTGCTGGTCCGATCAACCCTGTAGAGGGTGTGGCATCAATATAAATGCGGTTGAACCAATAACGTGTACCCACCCTTTCGCGGATGAGTAAATCCATATCTAAAAGAGATGGGAGCATTGGGGTGTAAAAACTCACCAAAGGGTGTGAACCGATTGCTTCGTTGGCGGACATCTCATCTGAGTAAATGAATGATGTCTGGGTCATGCCGAGTGGCTTCAAAAGCTCTTCCTCGATATAAATTTCATAGTGTTTCCTGGTAACTTCTTCGATAATTACACCCAAAACCATATATCCTAAATTAGAGTAGGCACTGTCTGTGCCTGGAGAAAATTTTAATTCTCTATAATTCGGAAGCTGTTCTTTAAGCAATTTCGTTTGGTTATAGTTTTCGTCTTCATAATGCACCCAGCCGATCATTGCGGGGATCGTATCTGGCAAGCCAGATGTATGCGCGAGAAGGTGACGAATGGTGATAGGCGGACTATCCGAAGATGGGTACTCCACTTCAAAAAAAGGCAGATACTCAATAACCGGATCATCAATATCTAGCAGACCTTCTTCATGGAGTTGTAAAATGGTAGCAGCTGTTGCCATTTTGGTCATGGACCACCAATGGTAAACAGTATCTGGTGTGGCAGCGATCTCGTTCACTTCATCTGCCATGCCAAATGCACCACTGTAAACTAATTTATTATCTTTTACTACAGCCAAAGATAAACTCGGTGGATCACCAGCTTTGGTTAGCCTTTGCAAATATTCTTCCAGTCCAGAAATATTTGATACTTCTTTTGGTGCGCGTGGAGGATGTGGGGCGAGAAGATATAGGACAAACCCTAGCCCTGCTATGAACAAAATAAATCCTGATAGCATTCTCTTGATCTTCCTTTTCATTATTTTTTCTTTCCTATATATCGTGTTTTCTGAATAAATTTCCAAATTCCGAACATCATTATTGGAACGCCCAAGAATGCAAAGCCTAATAGAGCTTTTGCAAATACAGGGAAACCCATTTTGACTTGGAAATCCATCGGCTCATAAGAAAATAGAGAATCGTCAACTTCTCCTGTATCGAAAAAATGGCTTAGCAGTCTTTCTATAGCTTCCGGTTGGCGTGTCATCACATCGTTGGTATGTCCCATTTCTGATAGGGTGACTTGCTTGCCATTTTTTAGGGAGGGCAACAATTCTTCGGTTGCAAATTCAGCCGGGGTAGAGAAGTCTATATTTCCGCTCACTAGAAGTGTTTCAGTATTGGATACCTGCACTTGACGATATTCTGCCGGCATCAAGGCAGTGGGCCATGTGGTGCCTTGCGCATCATTTACACTACCCCAAATCAGTTTGGAAAAGGGTGCTCCAATGATTGAATCTGGAGGCTCCATATCAGCAAAGTAGTTGCGGTTGGGGTCATAATCAGCACTAATGCCTTTTGCAAAAAAATCACCAAAAACGTTCATCTTGGGGATAATGGAGTCGTACGCCAGTGACATCAGTGCCAACCCACTGGAGTCTCCATTTTCAGCTGTGATCCAAGCATCAAAGACCATTGCTGAGGTATTTCGGTGGAAGAGCATTGCAAAGCTCACGATCTTTACCTTGCCCGGGTCGATTTTGAAGAAGAGCCAGTTTTTAGGCATATCATGGCTCAGATTGGAGATTGTCTGTGCGAGATCGGATGTGCGGGGGTTTTCAGATCGTGCATAAAGCTGGGAATAATACTCAATTTGAGTGTCGATCATATCCGGCTCCCATACAAAACGCCCGGGCGGATTTACCCCGATCATCACTGAGCGGTGTATCTTTTCTGGATGTTGATTGGCATAGAGTTGAGCAACTCGCGTTCCGTAACTATAGCTGTACAGGTTAATCTGTTCATACCCTAATATGATACGCGCTGCTTCCATATCTTCGATGACTTCCTGAATGGTATATCCATCCAGATCAATGCCATCAGCTTCCAAGCGTGTTGCGCATTGGCGCATGGCAAGCGATATCCCCATTTGCGAGGTTTTGCCCAGTACATTTATGCCATCTCCCTTGAGCGCCTGTGCCATTTCAGGGCAATCAAGTTTTGTTGAGCCATCTACACCGCGATAGCCAACCATAATAAGGTCATGTTTTTCCAATAACTTTGCAGGTACTTTTGCGTTCATGTTGCTCATGCCTGGCCCCCCTTCAAGAAAGAAAATAGGCTCCGCTGGAGAATCTCCCGTTGTTCGGATACGGGTGATGGGGAGGGTGATCAGGCGGCTCTCCTCGTTGGCTCGATTTTCGGGGACAGCAAGCAGGCCACAATCTGCTGCGTATTTCTCCGAATCTAGTTTTACGGTACAAGCTTCGAGCTGAAAATCACCAGGGGCAGCCTCATCCAAATTGATAGACGGTGATTTTTTTCCACCGCAAGCTGCCAGAAAAAATGCAAGTGAGACTACGCTGAAAGATATCCATGTTGTTGTATTCATATTTGTTTCCTTTTCCGAACAGTGTTTGGTAATTAGTAAAAAAAGAGTTTATTTGAGACCGGCGATAAAAGTTTCTATCGCTTTCCGGTTTATGCTTTCAAAATCTGCGTCGAAGTTGCGGAGCTGCGTTAGGTGCAACATCCCCATTCCGTGAATAAGTGCCCAAAGGCTGTAGGTGATCTCCTCTGCGCCAAAATTGTCACGAGATATTATTTCACCTTCATCTATCACTGCTTCTATAAATTTTAAAAAGACTGAATAAGAAGATTCTGAAGAGGCTGGCTCGTCCAGCGAGGCGCGGTGTGTTGTAAGGCTGTTGATGATGATAAAGTATTCGGCGTTATGAACAGAAAAATCTACATAGGCCAGGCAGGCTTGAATAAGGCGTTCTACAGAAGAAAGTTCAGGGGAGATATTTAGAGCTGCTGTGCGTAAGCGGCTGTCCCCTTCTTTCGCGAGAGTCCAGAGAATATCTTCTTTACTATCAAAATATTCATATAAGCCTGCGGGGCTGTAGCCTACCCTGCGCGCGATCTCACGCAAGGAGAGTTTATCCAATCCTTTTTCGGCAATTAGGTCTAGCGCAGTTTGCAGGATGGCTTTTCTAGTATCCGATTGACGTTCTTGACGTGTGCTTTTCATAGTTGCTATTTTCCGAACATTGTTCGGTATTATACATAAAGAAAAATACCTGTCAAGGGAATATATATGCTGCGTACGTGATTTTGACTTGGTTCCGTTTAATAAACCTTTTGCTGTGCCCCATTCATCGGAGAGTTTTTATCTAAAGAGATAGTAAAGACTCTACACATCTTGAGTACTCTCGAAATAAAGCAAAGTGCTAGAAAAAATCTAAAATATTTGTATAATGAATTTATCGTATGGCAATTCTAGAAATGAGGAGAGCGGGTATGAAGATTAAAGGGCAACTTGAATGGACAGATTATCTCGAGGCTCAATTACTCCATGGCAAGCCATCTGGTTATAACAAGACAAAAAAAAACAGTTTATTTTCAATAATAGCGGTACTTGTACTTCTTTATGGTTTTTATTTGGTTGTTATCGGACAAATCTCCTTTTTATTATTTTTTCCCGCTTTTCTTTTTATTTTTCTCTTTCTCCTTTATCGTTATGTGTTTTTCCCTAAGAGAATTAAGAAAATATTTTCTCAACAAAAAAGTATGCAAGTGCCTTTTGAAATGGAATTTACAGAGGAAGGAGTAATAGCTTCAAATGAGTTTGGTGATAGCAAATACCCTTGGGAGAATTTTTTGAAATGGAAAGAAAACGACGATATTTTGGTGATCTATCAGTCAGATGTAATGTTCAATATTATTCCCAAACGTTTTTTTCCTAACGATCAGGAAATTGGAAATTTCAAAAAATATTTAAAGGAAAATGATATTTCCGCAGATACTAAAAACAAAGCACTCGTTGTGTATGCTCTCTTATTTATGGTGATTGTGATTATGGTTTTTATCAACGTGCGATGAACAGTGCTTCCTAAATTTACGTTCCATTAGAAGCAAAAAGGCGAGATAAACCTCGCCTTTTTGTTTTTGCATCATGCTCTTTAGTGTATGTCCGAGAGAATCCGCAAAATCAGCGTAAATCCGCGTTCTGCTTTTCCCAATCCCCAATTACCTACTTCCTAGCAGCTCAAATCCAAGTCGGCTCTTCATAACCGCCAAAGACACCTTTTATTACATTCACGATCTCGCCGAGCGTGGCATACTCGCGGACAGAATCAAGAATAAAGGGCATCGTATTCTCTGTCCCTTCGCAGGCGTTGCAGAGGCGTTCGAGTGATTTTGTCACCTTTTCGTTATCCCGCGTCTTGCGGAGATTATTCAGCCGTGCTACTTGCTTCTCATAACCCTCAGGATCCATCTTGAGAATGGGGATTTTTATATCCTTCTCTTCATTATAGGCATTCACGCCCACAACACGCCGTTTGTTTTCGTCAATTTCACGCTGGTAGCGGTATGCGGCATCCGAAATTTCGCTCTGGAAAAAGCCTTTTTCGATAGCGGGCAGCATCCCACCCAGATCTTCAATCCTGCGGAAATAATCATAGGCCTGCGCTTCGATGCGATTGGTTTGCGCTTCAACGAAGAAAGAGCCGCCGAGGGGATCAATGGTATTTGTCACGCCCGATTCCTCGGCAATGATCTGTTGAGTGCGCAGCGCAATGGTTACGGCTTCAGCAGAAGGCAATGCGAGGGCTTCATCTAAGCTATTCGTATGCAAAGATTGCGTCCCGCCGAGAACGCCAGCGAGCGCTTGGAGCGCAACACGAACAACATTAATTTCCGGTTGCTGCGCAGTGAGCGATGCACCCGCTGTTTGAGTATGGAAACGCATCAACCACGAGCGTGGATTCTTCGCGCCGAAGGTCTCTTTCATTTCGCGTGCCCAAATGCGGCGTGCGGCGCGGAATTTGGCGATCTCTTCAAAGAAATCATTATGTGAGTTGAAGAAGAGCGAAAGACGCGGGGCGAAATCGTCAACATCCAAACCGCGCTCAAGTGCCCAACGGACATATTCAAAACCATCCGCCAGCGTGAAAGCCAATTCCTGTGCGGCGGTTGAGCCAGCTTCACGGATGTGGTAGCCGGAGATGCTGATCGTATTCCAGAGCGGAAGCTCATTTGTGCCAAATTCGATGGTATCCGTGACCAGGCGCATCGAAGGTTCGGGGGGGAAGATATATTCTTTTTGAGCAATATATTCTTTGAGAATATCGTTTTGGGTCGTGCCGCGTAATTGCGCTCTTTTTACACCCGTTTTCTCTGCCGCAGCGATATACATTGCCCAAATAATGGATGCGGGCGAGTTGATGGTCATACTTGTCGAAACTTTGTCCAGCGGAATGCCGTCGAGCAAAATTTCCATGTCCCGCAGGGAGGAAATCCCTACGCCGCATTTGCCAAATTCGCCCAGAGCTTCTGGGGCATCGCTATCATAGCCCATCAGGGTGGGCAGATCGAAGGCAATTGAGAGGCCTGTTTGCCCCTCGCCGAGCAGATACTTGAAGCGGGCGTTCGTTTCCTCTGCGGTGCCAAAACCGGCAAACATGCGCATTGTCCAGAGTTTGCCACGGTGCATTGTCGGGTGAACGCCACGCGTAAAGGGGTACTCGCCGGGCAAGCCCAAATCACGTTCGTAATCGAAGTCCGGGATGCTGGCGGGCGTATAGAGTCGCTCGACCTCCTCCGATGATGTCGTGATGAATCTATCTTGCCTCTCAGGAAATCGTTCTGTAGTTTTTTTAAGTGTCCCCTCTTCCCATTTTTTAACGCTTTCTTCTGTCTGCGATAATTTCTTTTTGTCGTACATAGAGTCTCCTTTGGCTCCCCCCTCTAACTCCCCCGTTACACGGGGGGAGCGGGGGAGGTCAGGTGGGGGCTTTTGATGAAAAATTATAGCATGGCTGGTATACTGACTTCGTAAAAATCCAGCAAGGGCGTACCCGCTGTGATAAATACTGAGATATAGTTTCAAAGAAAGAATCAACTAAACAAGATGCGCTATATCTGATCAAAAAGGGTCGCCCCTACCTCAATAGAACTCGGAGAAAAATATGGCCCACTACAAACTCGCATTCCTTGGTTTCGGCAATGTCGGGCGTGCGCTCGCAGAATTGCTTGTTCGCAAAAAGACAGAGCTAAAAGAAAAATACGACATCACTTTTTCAGTGACAGGCATTGCCACCGGACGGCGCGGTTTGCTTGTTAACCCGAATGGTGTTGATCTACACGGCGCGCTGGAGCTTGTGCGCTCCTCCCGCTCGCTTTCTTTGCTGACATCTGAGCCGGTCGAAGATTCTTTCGACTTCATTCAAAAGTGTGGCGCAGATGTACTCTTCGAAAACACTTCCGTTGACCACGAAACCGGGCAACCCGCCCTCGATCACGTCAAAAATGCGCTGGAATTGGGGATGCACGTCTGCACCGCAAATAAAGGTCCCGTTGTTCATGGCTATAAAGCATTGCAGGATTTAGCGGATGCGAATGGCGTGCGCTTTTTACACGAATCTACCGTCATGGATGGTGCGCCCATCTTTTCACTTTTCCGCGAAGCCATCCCTGCATCTAACTTGCTCTCGTTTAAGGGAATTTTAAACTCGACAACAAACCTGATCCTGTCCCGTCTTGAAAAGGGTGACTCTTTCGACGAAGCTGTTAAACACTGCCAGGATGTCGGTATCGCCGAAACAGACCCCTCCGGTGATGTGGATGGCTGGGATGCCGCCATCAAAGTCTCTGCATTAGTAACTGTGCTAATGGGCATTCCCTTAAAACCCCAGGAAGTAGAACGAGAAGGCGTGCGTAATATCACCCCCGAAATGGTCGCAGAAGCCCTCAAAGATGGCAAACGCTACAAGCTGATCTGTTCTGCCGAGCGCGATGGTGACAAGATCATCTCCGCCAAAGTTGCTCCCGAACTGATTCCCAGCACTTCCCCCATCTACAGCGTAGAGGGGACATCATCCATCGTCGAATTTAAAAGCGATGTCTTGGGCGATCTCTCTATTGTTGAGAAAGACCCTGGCCCGCACACTACAGCCTATGGCTTGCTGGCAGATTTCATTAATGCGGTTAAATAGCTTTCAAGGAGAAATAAATGGATTCATCAGCAACTATTATCATCACAGCAGCCTTAGTCTTTTATTCTATCGGGGTCTGGAGCGAACGTTTCGCAGGCGAGCTAAAGAAATGGCACCTGATCTTCTTTGTTCTCGGGCTGATAGCCGACACTTGGGGAACAGGCCTCATGATCGAAATGGCAGGAGGGATCACCTTCGATATTCATGGAGCATCTGGTTTACTTGCCATTATCCTTATGTTTGTTCACGCGCTTTGGGCATATATCGTTCTTCGAAATAATGATGAAAAAGCGATCAAGAACTTCCATAAATTTAGCGTACTGGTCTGGTTTATTTGGCTGATCCCCTATTTCAGCCCAATGTTTTTTGCAATGGTGGGGTAGAGGAAAATAACAACACTAAAAATTGACTTGACAAAAACTCAAATCTATATATAATACATATCAAGTTTATTCAAAAAGGCAGTTCATGAGTTATTCATTAGCATTTTCTCAAGCGATCATGGTTGTGGTCTATGTGGCAGACAAAGTTCGGCAGGGAATTTATGATTTCGTGCCCACTAAAGAGCTATCGCATGATCTGAATATTCCCCGCCCAAGCGCCGTTAAGATTTTGAACAGCCTGACCAAGGCTGGGATCATTGAAACACGTGAAGGCGCAAAAGGCGGCGTTCGCCTTGGGGTCTCAGCATCAGAGATCAGCATCCTGGATGTTTTTGAAGCAATTGAGTCAGGGCGATCTCTTTTCCATAAAAACTATCAGTTTCGCGTAGCAGGTGCAAAACCGGATCGTGCTCGCCAGGCAGTAGATAGCGTGTTGAACGCTGCTGAAAATGCAATGAAAAAGGAATTAGAAGGAGGCAGTATTGAAGAGTTATTAGCACAGTTAAATTCGTGAGAAAGTTTTTTTACCCAAAACTACATATAATAAATATAAAGAATAAATATATAAAGGAGTTTATCATGAAAAAAATGAAAGTGTTGTTACGTGTTATTGGTGTTGTTCAATTGATCTTGGGCACACTTTACTTGGCCATGCCGATAAAATTTCTCTCTCTAATGGGACATAGCCTTCCGCAAGCAGATATCGCCTATCCACTCGGTATGTTGGCTGCGCGATTTATTGCTTACGGGGTCGGGATGTTCGTCATCGCCCAAGACCCGCAGAAAAATCTTTTCTGGATCAATAACATGATCTTAATTCAGGCAATTGATCTGTCTGTAGGGATTTTCTATACAGTAACTGGCGTTGTTGCTCTCGCCCATTCTGGCTTCCCGATGTTCAACGCCACCCTCTTTATCATCTTGCTATCGCTCTGGCGACCAAAAGGAAGCACAGAGTAGGAACCTATCTTCTGAGAGCATACCATCTGGGATACTGACTGGAAGGTATGCTCTCGTATCATCTTTCTTCATTTTAGGAAAAACAATGAAAAGATTTAGAAAATTGAGCAAGCGAATAGAAAGTTTCGCAAATGGAAGGAGTTTTTTCCTTCTTGCGCTTCTTATGTTCCTGCTAGGATATTTGATGCTCTCGCCGATCAGCCCATCTGAAGAATTGATGGGCTTGGCAGGTGGACGCAATGTGCCGGACACTCAGTTTTTACGCACAGCGGATATATTCTATCAACAGCTCGCTGATTATGGCAATTATGGTCGTCAGCTTTATTTGACGCGTGTCTCACCGGTGGATATTTTTATCCCGCCAGCACAGATGTTATTCCTCTCTGTAGCGATTACGCTCCTGCTCCCTGCTTTTTCTTCCCCCGAAAAAAATTGGCAGCTAATCAACTTGCTACCCCTCCCTGCTATGATTGGCGACTACCTGGAAAACTGGAGCATAATCGTGTTGATAAGCACTTACCCTACCCGCCTCGAAGCTTTGGCAACCGCCGCAATGATATTCACAGCGATCAAATTCATTTTCTCGATTGCCAATCTTCTCTTGATCTTCGTCGGGCTGATTTTAAAATCAATAAAAATAATTCGGAGACCAGTATGAATTTCGCCCGCTTTTTTAGCAATGTTCAAGATGCGCCTTGGTACGCTCATTTTCTAAACCCTGTACTTGAGATTTTAGCCACTTTACCCACTGGCGCAAAAATATTGGATGTAGGAACTGGCGCAGGCAAGCTTATTGAGCTGGGGCAGGAAAAACTTGACCTTCATTGGGTAGGTGCAGACACAGACGAAGCCATGCTTGCACAGGCACGTCAACGTCCTTCCCTGCAAAATATGCCGCTCCAGCATCTTCAACCCGATACCCCTTTGCCTTTTGAGAATGCATCCTTTGATGCAGTAACTTTTTGCTCCGTCTTATTTCTTCTCCCCAATCCACGTCCTTTGCTGGAAGAAGCCTGGCGTATCCTCCGCCCAAATGGGCGGATCATCGTTCTTACCCCAACTGGTAGCGGGCGAATCTCTCAAGCTCTTCTACAGCAAATTGGCATTTATCCCGCCAATTGGACATTTTTCCTGTGGCGATCCATGACAGCAGCTAGTGGACAGGCGTGGTCAAAAAAGGAGACTATGAAAGAATTTTCTACTCGCCACGCAGTCAATTATTATTTCGAAACCCAATTCAGCGATCTGACTTTAGTTGAAGTAGTACAGAAAGGAGAAAGAGCATGACCTTGTTGGAAAAGGTCATGCTCCTTTGATGACAATTCAATAGATACGTTGTAAGATCGATAGCAGGATATTACTTCGCACTGAGCAAACGTTTCTGCTCCACAACCGCATCTGGTGAAAAGAGCCGAATATATTCTTCGATCTTCTCTAATTGTGTCATAGTGACTTCTTCAGGAATACCTTCTGGTACATAAGCAACATAGAGAACATGAGATGTCTCTGGAGATATGAATGAACGATTATCTTGCCCATAAATGATCGAACAACTGACCCCATTGGCATCTCTCATGATCATATCGCCCGTGCGGATGGGTTTCCGCTGACCGTTCATTTGTGTGATCTGATCTCCCTCTTTGGAAATATCTATCGTAATTGGCTCTTGCAATTTTGCAACATCATGTCCCGCTGTCAGGATAAAAGTCTCCATTTCCGCGAGGAAATTTGCATCTACAAGAGGAGAGACATTGGGCAGCTTTCTTCCTTTTTGCACAATTGATTCGACTTGAAGCTGCACATGGTAGGTCTTTTTGAAACGACTATAGTATTGTTTATAAGCCGACATTACGGGCAGCGCGACCAATTCCGGCCGCGTAAACGCCCCGTACTTTTCTCGTAGACGAGCTTCTATTTCTCTTTTTCGATCATTGAGCGGAGGACACTTTTGGGTATTGTCTACAGCCGATAATTCCAATAATCCGATCATTCCCCCAGTGTGAGCTTCTTTCCATTCATTTGTTCCTGAAATTGAGATCATATTAGCTCCTCTTTGTTCTCTGCCAGTATTCCTAAAACAAAAGTGTCTCGTTTCGTCCATCTGGGGGCGGGATTTGATTCTGCCAAAACCTTTTTATTTTGTTCTAGTGCACTTTCCACATTTACCCACTTTGGGTGAAAGCCTAAATCCTCTTCATAGTCTTCCAGGTTTAATGCACCCAAATCTCCGTTGATTTCGCAAAAATAGTAATAGGAATTTTGCTTGTAAGTATCGAAACTATCTTCGATAGCATAAGCATACTCTACTGTTTGTCCAAATTCCCCTATAACCAGGGTCATCTCTGCGCCGCATTCTTCACGGATTTCGCGGCGTAGTGTTTCGTGGTGCGATTCCCCTTCATCCAGACCGCCGCCGGGGAATTTATAATCCCCGTTGACCATTGAATGGATCATCAGCAATTTTCCATCACGAAAGATGACCCCACGCACGGCTTCACGCAAGAAAGTTTTTCCTTTGGGATTCGCATCTTTATCTCTATAGATGGTTGTGAGTAATTTCATCATATCTAAATTTTATCTAGGGACATATTAGCTTTGTTTTTGCCAAGAACTCATCCAACTCGATACAGCGGGCGGCAATATAGGGTTTGGCATCTTGCGATTCGTCCATGTGGGCAACATAGTTGACGAAGTTTGCCATCCGCGCCATCCACAAAAGGTGTAGATCACGTTTATTAAATGTGGGCAAGCTTCTCTTACGTGCGTATCCGGCGAGGAAAGCATCCGTTAATTCTTTGTAATCTTCCCGATTTCTGAGATAGTAGAAAGAGATGGCGATATCCTGAAGCGGAAATCCAAAAACCATATCTTCAAAGTCGATGATGTGGAGCTTGCCGCGCGAAATGTGGACGTTCCAATAATGCAGGTCGCCATGAATGATGAAGGGCTGGGAATCGCAGTACATGTCTGCTAAAAAGGGTGATACCCGATCTATGGTTTTTTCGAGCGTGGAGAGTTGCTCGGCGTTAAAAAGCGACGCATACTCGGGCGTGTTATAAACCACCGGCTCATCTGGGAAGTAAAAAACCTTATCCCAACGTTTGGGCTGGATGTGGGAAATAAGCTGAAGCCCCTCTGCATGGTTATGCATTTGCGCGACGATCTGCCCGAATTGCTCATAATTCTTCGGCGAAATATGCTCCGCAAGCTGCACGCCGGGCACCCATTTGTAAAGGGCGCAACGTTTTTCATTAGGGATGCCCTCCATGCTGACAAAGGTGATATAGTCGCCGTCTTTTCGGGCAACCGGCTCCACGATACGAAGGTCTGTGTCTCGAGCGAGGGCCGAGAGCCAATACATTTCTGTTTGGTTTTCGGCAAGGCTCGAATCCATTTCAGAGTAAAGGCGGACCACATATTTGCTGCCATCTTTTGCATCCACGCGGAACATGGTGGTGCTTTCGGTGGTCAAATAGCGGACACGCGCTATATCGATAGGGTAATTTTCAAGGGCTTTGATGCAGAGTTTTCGCAGGCGCAAGATCTTACCGCGAAAAGTGAGTTCTTCGTAAGTCTTCATTTTTTTACCAAAAATCATAGTTAGGATTTACGCAGTTTTTGTGCTAAACGGAGTCCAACGTCTCCAGACGTTGAAAACTTCCCACTAAAATCTGGCACTCTGCAAGTATGTTTCGCGAAGATTTTAGACTCCGGACTCGTTTTTGCGTAAGTCCTTATCTCGACTTTATCCATTAAGGAGTTTTTTTCGACTTTCTCCCGGAGAAGAACATAGCTGTGAGATACTTTTTTGAATATCGCACTGAAAGGCAGACATACAAAAAAGGTTTCAAGCCCGTAGGTCACGTTTTCAACGTGACATCCTTGCTCTGCGGAGTAAGTCACGCTAAAAGCGTGACCTACGAAAGCATCAATAGCAAATGGATAAAGTCCAGCTTATAGTAATGTTTCCATCCAGATCAAGAGATAGATCATGCCAAAGGCAAAAGAGTTCACGATCAGGTGCAAAATGATCCCGGGCCAGATGGATTTTGAGCGGTGATAAAGATAGGCCAAGACAAGACCCATTAGAAAGGTGGGGATCAATGCAACCAATTGCATATGAACAACTGCAAATAAAAATGAACTGATCAGCGCGGCTGCTTTCCAACTATATTTTTGCAGGAGACCGCTGTAGACAAATCCGCGAAAGAAAATTTCTTCGATGATGGGCGCCAAAATAACGCCGGTAAAGATCAATAGCGCGACATTTTCTTTCCCAAATAATTCGAGTAACATTTGACTTTGGGGAGCAATATCAAAAGCAAGCAAAATCAGATTATGAATAAAGATAAGAATATAAGCTCCAAAAACCAAAGCACAGCCGACCGCCAAATTTTCCAACTTGAATTGACGAAGCCCCACCATTTCAGGTTTTGCTTTTTTTATGAGCAGTATTAGTACAACAGGAAACAGGTATCCAAATTCAACGGCAACCATCATAAGGCTGCTTGAATCTGGCTGTTGAAAAGCGATCCACATTGCTCCTATTGACAATAAAATAGCAAGAATAATGCCAAATATAACTTCGCGTACAGACCAGGGGACAATGATCTTGTTTTCTGTTTCTTTTGAGAGTGTTGGTGTGTTTTCACTTAGCATGGTTAAAGAGCCTGTTTAAAAGCGGTAGCAGAAGAAAGGGGTATTTTAGCACTAAAATTTATTCATCTGCTTTGACGAATAGATAGATTCCCAGCACCCCTGCTCCGAGGACTGCCAGAGCAGCACCAATCCCAAAATTATCGGCGAGAAGCCCCAATAGTGGGGCGAAAATGGCTGTCAGAATGGTCGAGAATTGAGCTTCGACGGAGAGCCCCGATGCCATGACGCGGCTGTCGATTTGGTCGCTGATATAGGCGACGTTCATCGGGCGACGTAGACTTGCCAGTGCATAGAAGATGAGAAAGACGATGATGGATAGGATCGTCAGCTTTGCGGATGTGGCAAAGCCAGCGACGAGGAGCATTGTTGCGCCGAATAAAAAGCTGAGATTGATGGCGCGCCCCAGCGAGGGGAAGCGGTCGCTGAATCCGGCCGCGCTGCGGGAGGCGTAGCTGGTAAAAAGATAGATGACGAAGTAGACCAATCCGATCAGGAGGGCGCTGCGTTTAATATCGCTGACGAGGAGTAAGAAAGGTAAAGAGAGTGCAAAACTCTCCAAAATCGGTTGTAGATAATCTTTAGTGGATTTGAACAAGGCAATATAAAGGGAGCTGTTTAAAATGGAGCGCAGAGCAAGCCGATTGGTGAATATCCCGCTGAAGCCGCGGATCGTGTTTTTGGTCTGGGTCCAAATGTTCTTAAGCGGAATGCGTTGAAGATCACCATCCAATGCTTTGGGGTACGAGAGCATGTTCAGTAAATCCAAGGTATAAGGAATGGTTGCCGCGAGAAACATGATCCGATAGCTGCCGGTGTAAAAGACGAGGGCTGCCGCGATGAGGGCATTAAGCGCAGAACCGAGTTGGGAAAAAGAACGCGTGCGCCCGTAATAGGCGACTTTGAGATGCTCGCGCTCGGTCATTTTGAGATGTTCGAGAATAAGGGCTTTGTGCGTGCCGGAGCGGAAAGCCTCGCCGAAGGCAAAAAGGATCATGGCGAGGGCGTAGAGGGGAAAAGTGGTGAAAAGATAAAAAATGACGAAGGAGATCAGATAGGAGGCGAAGGCCATGACCATTGCCTTGCGGCGACCGAAAGCATCGGCAAAGACGCCGGTGGGGATCTCGAGGATATTCGTCGCCACGTCTCGGATGGAGTAGAGGAAGCCGATCTGCAGGAAGCTCA
Organism: uncultured Anaerolineaceae bacterium; assembly: GCA_964581545.1. Taxonomy (GTDB): domain Bacteria; phylum Chloroflexota; class Anaerolineae; order Anaerolineales; family Villigracilaceae; genus Desulfolinea. The sequence goes on along the minus strand of CAZOOX010000094.1, from coordinate 940 downwards.
GCCCCGCTTCACGGAAGATGAGAATGATGAAGGGGTCGAAAAAACGCAGGTTCTTGAGAAAGCCGTAGGCGGCGAAGCGGGGGAAGAGGCGGTCGTTTTTTAGGTTCATGATGACGGGATTCAGTCAATTTTTATTGAAACACTGCCTGTTCGACACCCAACAGGGCAATCCTGGCCGTTTGGGTAATAGTCTTCATAGTTAGGTTGTACTCTTTTTGAAAAACTTTCTTCATCCCAGCTAATAGTGAGATCAAGAACATCCGGGGAATAATTAAATAGTGCTATTCCCCATTCTTCACAACTTGACTCGTAGCTGGTGCTTGATTGTGAATATATTTGTCCCGCAGAACATATGATTTCTGTTTTTGCTCCTTTTGAATCAACCAGCCGTATCATGTATTTATCAGGAATATTTCCATTTATGGTAATGCTTAGGGAGTCTTCGCATCCAATTAGAGTACATTCTTTTGGAGTAGTCGTTAGTGTTTTAATCTCTGTTGTTGAACAAGCTGTAATCTGTAAAGAAAGCGCCAAAACTATGGTGAGGATAAAGAAGGCGGCGAAGCGGGGGAAGAGTTTGTCGTTTATTAGATTCATCTTTTAAGCTTATTCGTTTCTGTTAAATGTTACACACTCAAGGTTTTCCCAAATACAGATTACAAGATTTTCACCTGATGGTTTTATGTTCCATTTTCCACCTATAGCTCTCTCGTTTTCTACGAGAATTGTAGTTTCATCAATAAACCTATAATCAAATTTGGCTTTAAATCCATCGTAAGGTGATTTCATTTGAAATACAAGTTCATCTTCATCTATAAACTCTACGTAATATTCTTTTGTATAGTTGCCATGAATATCTGTAACATATTCAATACCGTACCAATTCCCTATAGTGAACCCCAAAGTCAAGACCACAAAATGCCAAAGTTAAGGTGGAAAA
>CAZOOX010000093.1:0-15332 GCA_964581545.1 uncultured Anaerolineaceae bacterium | reverse complement strand
TGCGTTCACTCTGCTAAATCAATGATTTCTTCGCCCTAAGTGGCGAAGGTATTGAAAAGAGTATCCGATTTCTTCATGTCCCTGAAAAAAAGTCTCTATGGTTAGGGATACCGTGATAACTTCGCTATCTGAAAACTTTGGCTCTGGACCGCGCGAACGAAGGCGTTTACCTCGTTTAGCAATCAGGCGATTGTAAGCATCATTGATATGCACGTACCATCTTGTAATGGTATCTATCCAAGAGTTTTCCGTGATATAGTTCGTTTGTCCGTTCATGGGTAGGCTCCTTTGCTTGATCCGCAAGGATTTTCTCATGAACGGACTTTTTCTCAAAATCCAAAACCCATAGATAGGGTATGTTATTTCGGTGGTTGAGTAGACGGCGATGCACTTCGCCGTCGTATCGAAACCACAAGTGATTAGAAAACACAGAAAAGTGGCTTCGATACGCCGAAAAGCATCGGCTACTCAGCCACCATTAGGAAATTATGAAAAAACGCATCTTCATCATCGCCGGATCACGGCATGGCACTCATATAAAACAGAACCAAAATCCCTTTCTCACCACCAGAGAAGGGGATTTTCTTATCAAAGCAGTGACAGAACCTTTGGAAACAAGAGGGGTTTTCTTTATCAAGTCTTCCTTCATCTCCAAAGGAGTTTTTAATGGTCCCCAAATCTTTACGCACCTGGTTCGTAATTCATTTTATCGCTGATTTTCTCTTTGCCATCCCTCTACTCATCGCCCCGGTCTGGATGTTATCTCTTTTCGGCTGGCAAAGTTTCGATCCCTTCGCCGAGCGGCTTGTTGGCGCAGCCCTGCTCGGGATTGGCGGTGTCTCACTGCTTGAGCGCAACGCCAGTGCAGATGCCTTTCGCGCTATGCTCAACATGAAATTGCTTTGGGCAAGTGCCGCCATTATTGGGATGACCATCTCCATGCTGGGCGGCGGCTATCCGCTGATCGGCTGGGGCATTGTCGCTATTTTTGTCGTTTTTTTCGTTATCTGGCTTTATTACAGAATGCAACTGAAAGGGGCATAACGAATGGCAAATCCACTACGCCGCGCTTGGGAACAAGCTGCCCATCTCGCTGAACAGACGCCAGCAAGCCGAAACCGCTATGTTGATTTTCTTCGCGCAGCATCCATCATCGTCGTGATCATCGGGCATTGGCTCGTCGTTGCCCTTCACATCGACCCAAACGGCGAGCTGGTTCTCCCCGACATTCTCTCCATCTCCCCGTGGACACAGTGGCTAACCTGGGGCGTTCAGGTCATGCCCGTTTTCTTCATCGTCGGTGGCTTTGCAAATAGCATCTCCTGGCAATCGGCACAGAAACGAGGTGACGGATATAACACCTGGCTTACATCTCGTTTGCGCCGCCTTATTATGCCCGTTCTCCCTGTTTTAGCGATCTGGGCGGTTATTGGTATTGTTGCGAAGGTATTTAGTGCAGATCAAAGCGTTCTCCAGCCAGCATCCGCTTTTGCGTTGCTTCCTGCGTGGTTTTTGGTGGTTTATATCGTCGTCGTTAGTCTTGTCCCGCTCGTTTATAAGGCGTGGCAGCGTTTCGGGATCGCCTCCTTTTGGATGCTCGCCGCAGCCGCCGTTCTGACCGACATTGTCGCTTTTGGGGTGGGTCAAAAAGACTGGGGCTGGCTTAACTATATATTCGTTTGGGTCGCCGTCCACCAGCTCGGGGTGGCGTGGCAAGCTCAGGGCATGGGCGATACGCGCAGCAAAATCCTTTGGTCATTGGGCGGCATTATGGCACTCATCGCCCTCGTCACGCTCGGACCCTATCCCATCAGCATGGTATCGGTGCAGGGCGAAGAGATCAGCAACACGCTCCCACCCAACCTGACGATGCTCGCGCTCGGCATTTTTCAGGGGGGATTATTGCTCGCGCTCGAAACGCCCATCCGCAAATGGCTCGACAATCTGAAAGTGTGGGCATCTGCCATTCTCGTCAACGGGATGATCATGACGCTCTTTCTCTGGCACGTCACGGTTTTGGTTTTGATGTCGGTTGTGATGATCGCTTTGGGAGGGATGATCCTGCGGATCGCTCCCGGAACAGCGGCTTGGTGGTTGACAAGACCGCTCTGGATACTGATCCTGGGCGCGGTGCTCTTAATGCTCGTCCCCATCTTTTTGCGCTTCGAGCGACTCCGCTCGCTAAAAAATCCACCCCAAACCCCAACGTGGCGGTTGCTCGTCGGAGCATTTTTCTTCTGTTTCGGTGTCGCAACCCTGACGCTAAAAGGCATCACCGCCGACAACGCCCTCGGCATCCGCTTTGTGGAATTGGGATTGCCTTTTATCGGGGCATTGCTTATTGGCCTTCTTCAAAAATCCCATCAAAGATAAAATTTATCGTATATAATAAAGATCTGACAAATTTTACGGGAAATATTTCGTTGAAGAAGTCCCCTATTTAGGATTATGCGACAAAACCCCCTCAGCCCTCGTCGATGAAAGCGCTATTGGCAACGTCACTCCGAAATTTTATTAAACTCCCAAAACGATGTCATCATAAAAGTTCGTGCAAAAGAACACGTCATCACGCGGCGGGAGCACGCTGAGAAAAAGAAAATGCCAAAAGAAAAGAATACGACTACTAAAACATCCTTCCCAATGCACTATTTATGGTTTATTTTGGGCGGAGTTGCTATGGTGAGCTTTTTATTGAGCTGGCTAACGCCCACCTTGGATATTGGCTCGACTTGGGAACGCCCTGCGGATGAGATGACAATGCTCTACATACCTGCAGGTGAATTTGTGATGGGCGACGACGATGGTAATCAAGATGAACGCCCTGCACACACTGTGTATTTGGATGCATTCTGGATAGACCAGACAGAAGTAACAAATGCTATGTATGTGAAATGTATGGATACTGGGATGTGTGAAGACCCTGAAGGAGGAATACGCCCAGCTGCAGAAACTATCCCAAATTATCCTGCCAATGGAACTTGGGATATGGCAAACAGCTATTGTGAATGGGCTGGCGTACGCTTACCAACAGAAGCTGAGTGGGAGAAGGCTGCACGTGGCGGCTTGGAAGGAAAGGAATATCCTTGGGGAGACGAAATACCCTCTTGTCAAACAGATGCATTTAATGGGGCATACTCTTGGAGATTTTGTACAGGAAGTTGGGTAATGGAAGTAAAGTCTTTTTCTCCAAACGGCTATGGTCTATATGATATGGCAGGGAATGCAGTTGAGTGGGTTGCAGATTGGTATGATAGCTATTATTACAAAAACTCTCCAAGTACCAATCCCAAAGGACCCTCTTCTGGTGATTACCGAGTCTTGCGTGGCGGGTCGTGGCACTACTACGGTTTCAGCTTGCGCTCCGCTTATCGCGACCGGGATGTTCCCGATAACTCGAACCTCGACAGTGGATTTCGTTGCTCTCGCTCGTTGCCTTGAGTTCTGAAATTTTGATTTCTGCTTCTGTACTTCTGTGGGGTCTGGGGCTTCACTCCAGCGGCTTTGACATCAGGCGAAAAGAATTGAAGGGGGCAGTGCACTTTTTTAGTAGCGTTCTTCCCAAATAAATCGTTGTTTTTTGTACACGGATTTACACGGATGACACGGAAAAGTATTTATATACGGAAAGAGCAAAAGCTTTTCTCCGTGTTTTCCATGCCCTCCGTGCACAAAATACTCTCTTGGAATTATTCAAGAAGAAATCTATTTTGAATTACTACCATCAAGACAGGAGTTATCGAATATAATAAAGGTCTGACAAATTTTGATGGAGAATTTATGCAAGATAAATCATTCATAGAATATCTGGGGGAGATCGCCCCGCATGGGCGCACCATGCTTATTCCGGCTTTGCTGGAAGCGCAAAAGGAATTCGGCTATATCTCAGAAGAGACCGCCACCGAGATCGGGAGCGCCCTGCGCGTGCCTCTCGCGGACGTGATGGGCGTGATCGAGTTCTACACGATGCTCTACAGCGAACCGACCGCAGAGAGCATCATCCGCGTTTGTACCAGCCCAAGCTGCTCGGCGCGTGGCGGACGAGATGTGCATCAACAAATTTTGACCGAGCTAGACTTGCTCAAAGACGGGCCGACAGCCGACGGAGAATATTTCGTCGAGAAAGCCCCTTGTTTGGGCCTATGTGATAAAGCGCCCTCCGCCCTCGTGGATGAAACAGCCGTGGGCGGCATCACGCCCGAGCTTTTGCTCAACCCGCAGGATAATGTCCGCACGAAAGTTTATGCCAAAGAGGGCGTTATCACTCGCCGCATCGGGAAAGTTGACCCTTTCAGCCTCGACAACTATCTCGCTAACGATGGTTTTCTGAGCTTTCCGAACGCCCTGCAGATCGGTCCTGAAAAAATGATCGAGTGCATGGCAGATTCGGGCATTTTGGGGCGCGGCGGCGCATCCTTCCCGACCAAGATGAAATGGGAGGGCGCAGCGAACGCACCCGGCGAGCAGAAATATATCGTCTGCAACTCCGATGAAGCGGAACCGGGCACTTTCAAGGATCGCATCATTATCGAAAACGATCCCTTCTCTGTCCTCGAGGGCATGCTGATCGGCGGTTACGCCATCGGCGCGACGAAGGGATTTATATACGTGCGCGGCGAGTATCCCAAAGTGCAGAAAACCTTTCAGGCGGCCATCGAGAGTGCCCGTGAAAAAGGTTATCTCGGCGAGAATATTCTCGGCTCAGATTTTGATTTTGATATCGAACTCCGCTCTGGCGCGGGCGCCTATATCTGCGGTGAAGAGACCGCGCTCTTTGAATCCATCGAGGGCAAGCGCGGCTTCCCACGCCTGAAACCGCCTTATCCCGTCACGCACGGGCTTTTCCAGAAGCCGACGGTCATCAATAACGTCGAGACCTTCGCCAATATCTCGCTCCTTTTCCGCATCGGCGTGGATGCCTATCGCAGCTACGGCACCGAGAAATCAAGCGGCCCCTGGCTCTTCAGCGTTTCGGGCGATATTGAGAACCCCGGCATCTACGAAATCACCAGCCCGACCACGCTCCGTGAATTGCTCGAGTGGGCTGGCGGCGTCAAAGATGGCGCAGCGCTGCAAGCCGTTCTACTCGGCGGTGCGGCTGGGAAATTCGTCCATCCCGATCAACTGGATGTGCGCCTGACGCAGGAAGATGCCCGTGAAGCAGGATTAACGCTCGGCTCCGGCGCAGTCGTTGTGCTCAGCCAGCATGTTGACCTGAAACAAACCCTAGCGGATCTGGGACACTTCTTCTCTCATGAGAGTTGCGGAAAATGCTACCCCTGCCAACTCGGCACCCAACGCCAAGCCGAGATCCTCGACCGGAATTTGGCTGGGTCGGCGCTCGAAGGAGATTTTGCCCGTCTCGAAGATGTGGGTTGGACAATGACCGACGCATCTTTGTGCGGATTGGGGCAAACGGCCGCATCCGCTGTGTTGAGTGCAATGGAACATTGGCCTGAAGAGTTTGCGCCCCCCCTCTGCCCTATCGGGCATCTCCCCCAAAGGGGGGAGAACCAGTCCCTTCCCCCTTCGGGGGAAGGCTAGGATGGGGGCTTAACAGGAAATTATTATGAATAAAACAATCACCCTAAAAATAGACGGCAAAGAAGTTCAAGCCTCGCCAAATGCCACCATCCAACAAGTCTTGGAGAGTGTGAACAAGCCCGCCCCACTAATCTGTGCCCACGAAGCGACCACGCCCGAGGGGCTGTGTCGTCAATGTGTTGTAGAAGTGGAAGGCTGGCGAGTGCTGGCTCCCGCCTGCGTGACCAAAGTCAACGAGGGGATGGTCATCCACACCGCCAGCGAGCGTGTTCTTCGTTCACGCAGAACCATCCTTGAGATGCTGAATGCCAGCGTTGATCTCTCCGAATCGCCCGAACTCCAAGCTCAAATGGATGAATTCGGCGCAGACCGTGAACGTTTCCCCGAAGCAAAAACTCGTCAGCAGGATGTGAAAGACGATAATCCCTTCTTCGTGCGGGATTACGAAAAATGCCTGATGTGCTGGCGCTGCGTGCAGGCCTGCGGCGATGACATCCAATACACCTACGCCATCTCGATTGGTGGACGTGGCTTCGAGTCCAAAATATCAACCTTCTTCGATAACCCGATGCCCGAAACAAGCTGCGTCTTCTGCGGCAATTGTGTCGCCGTCTGCCCGACGAATGCGCTGAAGGGCAAGACCGAGTTCTTCATGGAGCAAGGCATGGATTATGATGCGATTCGGATTGAGAAACGTAAGGAAAAGAAGAAATTGCGTAAGGCGTAACTCTGCCCCCTCTGCCCTATCGGGCATCTCCCCCAAATTGAAAAGCGAATTTGGGGGAGACCTGACGAGTGGCTTTGTCCCCCTATTTTGCTTGCAAAATGGGGGGACGCCCCAGCGAAGCGAGGGGCAGGGGGGCTGAACGTCTGACTTAAAAGGGAAATATTGCGAATGAAAAAGATAATAGTCAAGTATGTAGCAATACTTACATTCATTCTTATTTTTGGCGCACGTATCTATGTGCTAATTGTTGCTGGTTGGGATTACTTTCATACAGAAGAAATCTGTCTTGATTCGCAAACACCATTTGCAATGACCATCTACGAAATTAAGCCTTATACAGTCGTTACAGATCAAGGCAATATGTATCTTGGCGATGAATATATGGCAATTGGTCCAATTGGTTGGGATGGAAGTGCCGACCTGCTTTGGATTAGCCCAAAAGGAGCTGTATTTTTATCCATTTATCGAATTGATGATCCAACAGAAGGTTTTTCAAGTGGTCATTGTAGGTGGTTCGTATCATCAGAAGATTATCCCAAAATTCCGTAGAGAGCAGTATCTAAATTAAGAAAAGTTCACTGTTCAAAAATCTTGAAGGTAAAAACTTATGATCCAAACTCAAAAAACAACCCGCTCAACCTGCCCCTACTGCGGCGTTGGGTGTCAGATCGATTTACAAGTAAAAGACGACAAAATATTCAAAGTAGATGCCCCCTTTGGCGTTGCGCCGAATTATGGGCGTTTGTGCACCAAAGGTCGTTTCGGGACGGACTACGTCCATCACCCCTCACGGCTAACAAAGCCGCTCATCCGCAAAGACATCGGCACGAAGCCACGCAAGGCCATTGGGCTGGACGGCTTCCGTGAAGCGACATGGGATGAAGCCCTCGATCTCGCCGCTGAGAAGATCGCCGCAATCACCAAAGAGAGCGGCGGGGATGCCTTCGGCACTTTTTGCTCGGCAAAGGCGACGAACGAGGATAATTACGTCTTCCAGAAATTTGTGCGGGGCGTGGTTGGCACGAATAACGTCGATCACTGCGCCCGTTTGTGCCATGCCGCATCGGTGGCGGCGCTCTCGATTGCGATTGGCTCTTCGGCGATGTCGAACTCGATCGCTGAGATGAAAGACCTCGATGTTTTCATCGTAACCGGCTCCAACACGAGCGAGACGCACCCCGTCATCAGCACCTTTTTGCGGGAGGCCGTGGTCAAGGGCGGCGCAAAGCTGATTGTCGCTGACCCACGCCAAACCGAGATGAGCAATTTCGCCACGCATTGGCTGCGTCAGAAACCGGGCACCGATGTGGCGCTTTTTCAGGCGATGGCACAGGTCATTATCGAAGAGGAGCTATATGATCGGGACTTCGTCGCTCAGCGTGTCGAAGGCTTCGAAGCGTATAAAGAATCTCTCCAGGCATCCACCCCAGAATGGGCTGAAACGGTAACAGGCGTAAAGGCGGGGGCGATCCGTGAATCCGCCCGACTTTATGCCAAGGCCAATGTCGCCGCCATCTATTGGGGCATGGGCATCAGCCAATCCGTCCACGGCACCGATAACGCCCTTTCGCTCGCAAATCTGGCGCTGCTGACGGGCAATCTCGGCAAATCTGGTGGCGGATTGAATCCGCTGCGTGGGCAAAACAATGTGCAGGGATGCTCGGATGCGGGTGGTCTCCCGAACGTTTTCCCCGGCTACCAGCTTGTTACTGATCAAGAAACTCGGTCGAAGTTCGAACGTGATTGGGGCGTGGTGCTTAACCCCGAGGCCGGATTGACGACGATGGAGATGGTGGACGCCGCCGAGAAGGGCGTGATCCGTGGCTATTATGTGATGGGCGAAAACCCGATGATGAGCGAGCCAGACCTGCGGCATGCCCGCCATGTGATGGAAGAGCTCGATTTTGTGCTCGTGCAGGATATTTTCATGAATGAGACGGGCGAATATGCCGACATCATTTTGCCCGCAACCAGCTTTGCAGAGAAAGACGGGACCTTTACGAACTCCGACCGGCGCGTGCAGTTGATCCGTGAAGCGGTGCCTGCTCCAGGCGAAGCACGAGATGATTGGGATATTATTTCTGAGCTGGCAAAACGCGTGGAAGCGAAACTCGGCCGTGAGACGAGCGCAGGTTTTGAGTTTGAAAATCCTTCCGCGATCTGGGAAGAGATGGCACGTCTGACGCCGCCCTTCCAAGGCATCACGCATGAACGGATCGCGCGCGAAGACGGCGTGCATTGGCCCTGCCCGACGCCCGATCACCCCGGGACGCCCTATCTCTTTATCGAGGCTTTCCCGAGCGGTAAAGGCAAGCTGACCCCACTAAATTATCGTCCTTCACAGGAATTGCCCGATGATGAATATCCGCTCCTGCTCTCAACGGGACGGGTGCTCTATCACTGGCATGGTGGCACGATGACGCGCCGCTCGAAACTCGACGATATCTACCCCGACCCGACAGTCGAGATCCACCCCAAAGACGCGCGCCCGCTCGAGATCGAAGCCGGCGACTGGATCAAAGTCCGCTCACGGCGGGGTGAGATCAAGGTCAAGGCATTGATCACCAAACGCTCCCGGCCGGGGATGGTCTTTATCCCGATGCATTTTGCCGAAGCGGCTGCGAATGAGCTGACACTCGATGCGCGTGACCCGAAAGCGAAAATCCCCGATTATAAGGTTGCGGCGGTGGTGTTGGAAAAAGCGTGATATGTGAGGGGTGAAAGTGCCTGCCAGAAGTTGATTTTGGCGGGCGCTTTTTTCTGATGCCGAGGTGACTGTCATCTCTGTGATACGTTTTGGCGTAGAACCCGCCCTATTTGCGAGACATGATAATCCTAGAGGCTCTCGGAGATGACAGTCACCTTTTACGGCTTAGTGTTTAGGAGTTTTTCAGTTATTTATCCTCCATGCTATAATTTAAGCGGTGAACGCTATGGAAAAAACAAAAGTAACCATCCCAAAAGAGAAGATTTTCGACTTCTGTAAACGCTGGAAGATCGCTGAGTTTTCCTTGTTTGGCTCTGTATTGCGAGAAGATTTTCACCCAGATAGTGATGTTGATGTTTTAATCTCTTTCGCTCCAGAAACCCGCTATGGTCTCTTTGACCTTGTCGATATGGAAGACGAACTCAAAAAACTTTTCGGACGGGATGTGGACATGGTAGAGAAAGAAGCGATCATCCAAAGCGAAAATTATATTCGCCGTAAAAATATCCTTGAAAATACCGAGGTGATCTATGCGGCGGAATGAGTCTTATCTGCTTGATATTTTGATCGCTGCTCGTCGGGCTATTAATCATCTCGACGGTGTTCAAAGCAGGACCTTTGAAGAAAGTGAACTCCTTCAAGACGCCGTTGTGCGTGCCTTGGAAGTAGTTGGTGAAGCGGCTGCGCATATTTCGACAGAATACCGAGAGACGCACCCTGAAATTCCCTGGCATAAAATGATCGGGATGCGGAACAGATTGATCCATGAATATTTCAGGGTCAATTACGCAGCCGTTTGGGATACAGTCAGGAATGACCTGCCCGATTTGGTCAAAATGCTTGAAGAACTGGTCCCGCCAGAGTGAAAAGTTGATGCGTGAAGAGTGAGAAGTGAAACCGCCTTCCCCGATGGGGAAGGCGGTTTTTATGAGTTTTGGAAAAACACAAATATTATTTAGTTATCTCGAAAGAACTTCCTACGCAATTTTTGGGGGATAATTGCTAGTATTGCCCTATGAAGATAATTCTTTCGGGTGTGAGTTGAGGCAAGTTCTTGATCCATTCTATCCAAAGATAATGTTGCGCTATGAAGAGCTTCAATAAATTTACTGAATAATGCTAAAGACTGTTCTGCAAATTCTAAACTTGAGAAAACAGGTTCTTCTGAAGGAATTTCAGATTGATTTAGAATTGCTAACATTGGGGATACATGAACAATAGAATGCCTATATTGAATTATTCTTTGAAACTGTTCTAGATCTTGAGATGAAACTCCTATTTCCCCAAATCGAATACCATATGCCTTGTTAAAGGCTTTCTTGGAGCTATCATAATTTTGGAAATTAATAATACTTCGCTCACCAACAGAATATTCAACAAATGTTAGTTTTTGTCCTTTCGCATCCTTTATTAGTGCATCAACATAACCTTTATCTTGCTGATAACGAGAGAAAAAAGAAGAAATCATTGATGTTACATTAGGAATCACACCTTCTTGTTCTAATTCAATAAATCTTTGTGTGCAATATCTTTCAAATCCTGTCACAAGAACAATTAATATGGTATTACAAATTGAAACTTCAAATATGTACCCATCGTCAGATTTCCCTTGAAGAAGGACTTTTGTAGTTTCGACAACTTCTTTCCATATGTCCATAGCTGTTGGTGTGATTATAGGTTTACCGCCAACAAAAGTACGAGCTCCTAAGACTGATACACTATGGTCTCCAATCTGATAAACACTATTATCAGCCCCTATCCTAAATTGTCGTTCTGAAAGAGTTCCAGACACTTGTACTAATTTCCCTCCTTCAATTCGCGGACCTAAATCAAAAGTTATTCCACTAGGTTGCCAAGTAAAAGCCATAAAGACTGTATTGGCAGGTTTCACGTTGTTTAAATCAATCTCAGCGACTCTTGTTCCTGTACCTGGCGATGAATGAAAGAACTTTATTTTGAGATTTTCATCTCTCTCTATCCGAAATAAATGCCTACCAGCGACTATCTGAAATAATATTCCAAAACCAGTATCAGGATCAAAAAGTTGTTGAGAAGTATAGTCAAAAGCAACCGTGCCGCGAGGGCGCCGAAGTTGTTCTCTCATCTCTTCTAAAACATGATCAGGGAGATTATTCATTCTTGCCACCTAGTTGTATAGTATCCTAAACACTCAAAATCTTTTTTAAAGTCATCAATTTCACATTGTATCTCGGCAAGGATGCCTGTTCTCCATCCGAGCGCAGGGTGAAATGACCGTCAAGTCCGCATGACTTTCTAATGATAGCACGGTTGGTTCCACCGCCGTGCGGTCTTTGCTTCATGGTAAACTGTACATATCCTGAAAAAGAAGAACCCAAGGAGTAAACGATGCTTAAAACATTTGAGGGCATCATTGACAAAGACGGAAAACTAAGAACATTCGAAAAGATCAGGTTGTCGAAATCTCATCGTGTCATTATTACCATTCTCAATGAAGAACCCGATGATGAGAATTTTGACCTTGCCCTATTGAGTGAAGCTGCATTAGCGAGAGATTGGGATCGCCCCGAGGAGGATGAAGCGTGGTCACACTTAGCCCAGCTTCCGTCGTTGTAATTCCTTTTCCCTTTTCTGATCTGTCGGGGACGAAACTCCGTCCCGCCGTTGTTTTGGCGGAAACGGGACATGGCGATTGGCTTTTATGCCAGATCACAAGCAACCCCTACGTTGACCCATCCGCTATTCGGCTCGCAAAGGAAAATCTCAAGAAGGGGGCTTTGACCAAACTCAGTTTTGCCCGCCCGATGAAACTCTTCACCGCAAACGTGGACTTGATCGAGAAACGCATCGCCATTTTGGATGATGAAAGATTTGAGATGCTGCTAACGGCGACCATCAACGGGTTAGCTGAAAATATACCTAAATAACAACAAATAACTTTTTTAGACTGCAAGCAACTCAAAAAGAAGAAAACCAAATATGAAAAAAGAATATGATTTCTCAAAAGGGGAGCGTGGAAAATTCCATCAGCCTAATGCTGAGTTTGTTTTTCCCGTTTATCTTGAACCCGATGTGGATGATTATATGAATCAGCTTGCCGAAGAAAAAGGGCTTGAAGTTCAGGATTTGGTCAATGAGTGGCTCAGGGCAAATATTAGGCTGTTTCAAAGCGTAGAAGAATAAAGTTACGCTTCGTCTCGTTTGTCAAACTCGCTCCGACGTTTTTCACGGATCGAGTTTTTCTTTTTGACATATTGACGGTGAATTTAAAGACGGTATTCTTCAACCATCCAACTCAAATCATATCTCGGCAAGGATTCCCCTGCTCCCTGCGAGCGCAGGGTGAAATGACCTTCCTTCCCGGAAATACGAGAGCCTTCCTTTTAGGGGAAGGCTCTTTCTCAACCAAAGCAACGCACTAATAAGATATGCACGGAGCTTTGTGCAAGTATCGGTCATTTGTCAACTGCTTCAGCATAAACTCGGCGGTATCACTGCGAGAGATTTTAGCGGCTATTTTTTCTTTACTTGTAAAATTCTCTTTATAACCTCCTGTCTGTTCGCCATCGGTCAGGATGCTGGGGCGAACGATCGTCCACGCCAAATTGCTTTCTTTGAGGTGATTTTCCTGCAACAGATGATCTTTATAGAGTTCCTTCATAAAAAGGGGCGCCATAAAGTATTTATATTGAAAGGGCAATAGGTCACGGCTATCACCGGTCCCCAGGGAAGACAGGCAGATGATACGCTTTACGCCTGTTTTTTTCATTGCACGGACAATATTCCTTGTTCCCTTTGCACGTAAGCCGCTGCTATCCGCAATATTGGGCATGCCCAATGCGCAAAATACCGCATCGTGTCCTAGCACGGCTTGCTCTACTGCCGAACTATCAAGCACATCCCCGACGAAAACTTTTAATCGCTCATGCGTTTGATCGATTTTTTCCGGGTTGCGTGCGAAGACGGTTATATCGTGTCCTTCTTCAAGGGCTTGGGTAGTAAGCTGACGTCCTGTTCCGCCTGTTGCACCAAAGATAATTGTTTTCATTTTTTCTCCTTTACGTTTACTTTACACAGTGTAAATTGACAGTGCGTAAAGTCTAGCGTATAATTTACAGCATGTCAAGTAAAAATAAAGATACTCGCACCCGCATATTGGAAGCCGCATGGCACTTAATGGAAGATCAACAAGGTCGAAGTGCCAGTATGAGCGAAATAGCAAAAGAGGCGGGCGTTTCCAGACAAGCCTTGTATTTGCATTTCGACTCACGCATAGAACTGATCGCTGCAACCGTTCATTATGTTGATGAAGTCAAAGGGCTGGATGAACGCCTAAAAGCATTTGAAGCCGCAACGACTGGGATAGAGCTTTTGGAAGCTTGTATTGAAATTTGGGGAAACTACATTCCGGAAATATACGGTCTGGCAAAAGTACTTATCAATACTCGTGATTCAGATGAAGCAGCAGCAATGGCATGGGACGATTGCATGGGCAGTTTACGAAGCGCTTGCCAGCAGACCATAGAAAAATTGAGCCAAGAAAATATTCTTGCCCCTGAGTGGACTGAAAAAGAAGCCACAGAAATGTTTATGGCGATGATCTCTGTCCAAAATTGGGAGCAACTTACAGTCGAGCGTGGCTGGTCAACAAAACAATTTGTAGATCAAACGAAGGTCTTGTTGAAGCGAACTTTTGTCAAGTAGTACATAAAGCAAAAATCTCCCCGTTTTGGGGAGATCTAGAGAAGTATCCAGAATTTACTTTCGGCGAAAGAAATTCGTAATTGCCGCCCAAAGGGGACAGCGGTCGTAAAAGCCCCAAAAAGCCATCAGCGCTCCGAGTCCCAGCAGCCACCAATTCCTCGTGCTTACGCCAAGAATAACGAATACCGTTCCAATACCCAGGCGCAGAAAGCGATCAAAAGGCGCTATGGGAATTTTTATATCCCCGCCTTCGAGCAATTTATCAAAAACCGCGCGGTAAGCGGCTTCATTTTGCGCGCCGGTCACGCGTCCGGCAACTTTCCCATCACGGAAAGCGATCAAGGTCGGGATGCCCATAATGCGAAAAATCTTAACAATTTGCTGAGATTCGTCTGCGTTGACAAAGAGCAACTCCACTTTGCCTGCATACTCATCCGCAAGTTTTTCGAGAATAGGCTTGGACACCTTGCAGGGACCACACCACGGAGCCCAAAAATCCACGACGAGAGGAGTATTGGTTTCTGCGACTTTCTTTTGAAATTCTGATAAGTTCATAATAATTCCATCTAAGAGCGGGCGAGAAACCGCCCGCTCTTTTCATAAAAAATGTTTACTCTTTCTGCGTGCTGAATTTGAAAGGCAGGTACAGGGGGCAGAAGGCAAAGAGCGAGGTGAGCAGGAAGATGCCAGCCAAAACAACCAGAATGATCCCAAAGATGCCGGTGACTATGCCGCCAAAGTATAGGTAGGCGAAAATTGCGGCAACAACAACACGGATTGTGCGGTCAAGGTTAGACATATTGCGTTTCATGATAAATCTCCTTTTGACTATTGAATCGATGACACCATTCTAGGAGAAACGCTCAACCTTGTCTGTGACAAAGTCACATAAGGGCACGCTCTTTTATTTCTTCCAGTTCCAGCACATCGATCACACCCCGCCCGGACTCAATCAGATTAGTCTTGGAAAAATCATCCAGGATGCGGCTGATCACCTCGCGTGAGCTGCCCAAGTCTGCTGCAATTTCCTGATGCGTCGTTCGCACCGGGTTTTGGGCTTGGGATTTGCTCAACAACCAGGATGCCACCCGTTTATCCATGCGCTGGAAAACAACTTCCTCGATAACTGCCATGACGGTGGAAAGACGCTCTGAGAGCAGGTCAAAAACAAATTCACGCCAGGGGTCATAGCGTTTGATCCAATCCCGAAAAACATCAGCCGGGATCATCACCGCTTCGGCATCCTCTTCCACCGTCGCAATGGCCGGAAAAGATCGTTGGCTGAGAATGGCGTTCGCAGTCAGGATGCAAGACTCACCCAAACCAAAACGGTATAACGTGATCTCGCGTCCCGTCTCACCAATTTTATAAACGCGCACCACGCCCGAGATCAAGAGCGCAATCGCATCCGCACGGTCGCCCTCGAGAAAGACATCCCTCCCCGCCGGAATTTTGGCGAAGAATGACTTTTCTTGAAACTCTCTCTCAAGATGAGAATCGATATTCTGTAGAATAGGTAATGCTCGAAAAATGCGTTGAAATTCTTCTTTTGAGATCATAAATTCCTGTTCTTGATGGGAAATCCCTGATATATCCCGAGAGTGACGCAGCGTAATAACTCGGCAAAAATAGTGCAACATGATACACTCAATTTATCACTCGACATTATATTAT